>JBCCVT010000157.1:0-7236 GCA_039195015.1 Pseudomonadota bacterium | reverse complement strand
CGCGCCCGGAGCCGGCGCACGGACAGGTGGTGATCGAAGTTGCTTGGGCCGGGGTGAACCGGCCGGACGCGCTGCAGCGGGCGGGGCTCTACAATCCGCCACCCACCGCAAGCGACCTGCCTGGGCTTGAAGCGTCCGGAACCATATCCGCCGTGGGCACCGGGGTCGGCGATTGGTCGATCGGGGATCAGGTTTGCGCCCTACTGCCCGGCGGCGGGTACGCTGAATATGCCGCGACGCCCGCGGCCCATTGCTTGGCTGTTCCCGACGACATGGATCTGCGGCAGGCCGCATGCCTGCCGGAAACCTTTTTCACGGTCTGGTCCAACGTCTTCACCCGTGGTGGCCTGAAAGGCGGCGAACGGTTTCTTGTGCATGGCGGCTCGAGCGGCATTGGCACAACGGCCATCCAGCTCGCCAGCCATTTCGGCGCGCGCGTCTTCACGACCGCTGGCACCGAAGACAAGTGCCAGGCCTGTCGTGATCTGGGTGCCGAGGTGGCGATCAACTACCGCGACGAGGATTTTGTCGAACGAATGCGGGCCGAAGGAGGAGCGCATCTGATCCTCGACATGGTTGGCGGGCCATACATTCCGCGCAACCTCAAGGCGCTGGCCGATGACGGACGTCTGGTCCAGATCGCCTTTCTGCAAGGTCCCAAAGTCGAGCTCAACCTGGCACAACTGATGACGCGACGGCTGACCATGACGGGCAGCACGCTGCGTCCGCAGAGCGATCTGGCCAAAGCCCGGATTGCTCAGGATCTGCGCGAGGCGGTCTGGCCGTTGCTGGCAAACGGGCGCATCGCTCCGGTGATGGACAGCAGCTTTGCGCTGGACGACGCCTCGTCCGCGCATGCGCGAATGGAAAGCTCGGCCCATGTCGGCAAGATCGTTCTGGAAGTCGCCGGCGGCTGAGGCTGCGGATTCGAGTATTTTTGAAGAGAAGAAGCGGGAGTAGGCATGGCAAAAACGGTTGTAATCGAGGCTGCCGGAGGGCCCGAGCAGTTTCGCATAGTGGAGCGGCCAGTTGGCGCGCCAGAACCCGGTGAAATCCGGATTGCCCATAAGGCTGTCGGTTTGAATTTTATCGATGTCTATCAGCGCAGCGGGCTTTATCCATTGGAGTTGCCCCATGCCTTGGGGATGGAGGCGTCCGGCTTAGTCGAAGCGGTTGGCGAAGGTGTGACGCATCTGAAGCCCGGTGACCGTGCGGCCTATGCCGCGGCCCCTCCTGGCGCCTATTCAGAGGCGCGGGTCATGCCCGGTGCTAAGGTGTGTCCGCTGCCCGATGGGGTGGATTTCGAAACGGCGGCGGCCATGATGCTCAAAGGCATGACGGTCGAGTATCTGTTCCACCGCACGACGCCTTTGTCAGCGGGTGACACGGTGCTTTTTCATGCCGCAGCGGGTGGGGTCGGCCTGATTGCTTGCCAGTGGGCGCGATCGGAAGGCATCACTTTGATCGGTACGGCGGGGACGGATGACAAGTGTCAGCTGGCACTTGATCACGGAGCGGCGCATTGCATCAACTACCGGACCGAGGATTTCTCCTCGCGGGTGCGGGACCTCACCGACGGCCGCGGTGTGGATGTCGTCATGGATGCAGTTGGGAAGGACACGTTTGAAGGGTCGCTGGACAGTCTGCGTCCGCTTGGGATGTTGATCTCCTTTGGGAATGCGTCGGGTCCGGTGCCGCCATTCAACCTTGGTGTGCTGGGTCAGAAAGGGTCGCTGAAGGTGACCCGGCCGACACTCTTTACCCATACCGCCGATCATGCTGTGTGCCAGGAGATGGCGCGGCACCTCTTCGGCAAGGTTGAGAGCGGTGATGTACAGATCCGCATCGACCAGCACTTTGCCCTGGATCAGGTGGCCGATGCGCATCGGGCACTCGAAGCGCGCAAAACCACCGGCTCGACCATCCTGGAAGTCTGAAGGTCGCCTGAGGCAACCGGCCCAGGAGATACCCAACAGCATGTAAACCGGGCGGCCAGCTCGGGTGATGGGACCGGCATGCGGGTCCCAGCGCACGGGCATCCGGTATCGATGCTCGCGAGGTGAGTGCGCTTTGGCGTGTTTGTGGCGTTCATCACGTGGACGGGGCTTTCAATCATGTCTCATGTGAGACATATGTGTCTCATGAGTGAAATCAGACCCGAAACTGAAACAGCGATCCTGCGCGCCGCGTTTGCCGTCTTTAGCCAGAACGCCGGGGCATCGCTTGCTGATGTCGCTCGGGTAGCGGGCGTAGGGCGCGCGACGCTTCATCGCCACTTTGCGGGTCGCGCCGAACTGATGGTCGCGTTGGCCAAGGAGGCGAACCGCGAGATCGAAACAGCGGTCGATGCCGCAGTCGCCGATGCCGCAACCTATACCGAGGGGCTCCGCCTCGCCTTGAGCGCGATGATACCCTTGGCCGAGCGTTACATGTTCCTCGCCTCAGAGCCGGTCGAACAGGATCCGGAGCTTGCCGCGCTCTACGCTCGTGATTTGGACAGCCTTGTCGAGGACATCGACGCGGCCAAGGCCGAAGGCACGTTCGATCCGCATATCCCCAGCATCTGGATCGCCAAGACCTACGACAATCTCGTCTATGCAGGCTGGTCGATGGTTCGCGATCAGGATGCAACGCCCGGGCAGGCCGCTGACTTTGCTTGGCGTGTGCTGACCTGCGGGGCGTCGAAAGAGGACACACAGACATGACCGAAGAGATTATCACCGCCCTGGGCGCGCGCATTGATGAAGCATTCTTTCTGATTGGTGCGGCCATCTTGCTGATCGAACTGGCCGAAGCCGCGTTCAAACGCACACTTTTTCGCCGGACCTTGCCCGAGATGCTGGTGAGCGCCTCAACTCAAATCCCGTCTTTGCTGGTCGAGATCTTCGTTCTCACCTTTGCTTACGGGCTTTACTACGTTCTTTCCGAAGCGGTCTTGCGCTGGCAGATCCCGATGACGGCCTGGACGCTCGCCTTGGCGGTGCTGGTCGCGGACATCATCTATTACTGGGAACATCGCATCGCGCATGAGGTGCGGTTGCTCTGGACCCAGCACGCCGTTCATCATTCCTCGCGTGATTACAACGTCATCACCGGAATTCGCTTTGGTCCGCTGGAAGGCGTCTGGTCGATGATCGCCCACATCCCGATGGTGCTGATGGGGTTCGCGCCAGAGGCGGTCTTCTTCGGGATCATCACAGTGCTGGCCTATCAAACCTGGATCCACACCGAGCTGATCGGTCGACTGGGTTGGGTCGATCGGGTGTTGAACACGCCGTCGAACCATCGGGTGCATCACGGGTCCGATGACAAGTATCTCGACAAGAATTACGGCGGGATCCTGATCATCTGGGATCGCTGGTTCGGGACCTTTCAAGCCGAAGAGGAAACTCCGCGCTATGGTCTCAAAGGAGATTTTGACAGCCGCAACCCGATCCGTGTGTGGTTTTCGGAGATCCCTGCGCTCTGGCGTGATCTCAAGGCCGCACGGACCTCGCGTGAGGTTTGGAAGGCGTTGGTTGAAATGCCCGGACGTCCTTCGGAGCGTATGCCGCCGGCGGAATAGACCCGGAGGCAACGCGACGTAAAGTATGGTGCTGGCAACCCGCCTCAGTCCCGGACGTCCTTCGCGCTACCGAATGGGCTGGAACAGGGCGTCGCTCTGCGTGCAGTCCCGGACAACATCGCGCCCGCAGGGTGTCGGATCAAGATCGCGCGACAGGCAGAGGCGCGCCTCGGCGATCTGTCCATTCTTGCAGGTGATTGTCAGCATGTCCGGCTCGAGCTCCGGATTGGACTTTAGGAACGCCTCCTCCACCACACTGGCGGGTAGGCGCACCGGTTCGTCGAGCTTGCGGAACACATCCGGGCGGGTCACTTGCGCATAAGCGCGCCGTGACAGCGCGAAGTAGTCTGCAGCGCTGAGACCCGAACATGTGCCATGCTTTTTCCACTGGTGCCAGGCGAGGCCACCGGATCCCATGATATCGGCCATTTGCGCGGTCATCCGGCGACTGGGTGGCGCCTCAGCGGTTCGGCAGTAGGACGGCCAGCCCTGGTTGAACTGCGGCCACAGCCCGTGCAATGACCATCCCAGATTTCGGCCGGGCACGCATTGCTCGGCCTCACGCGCGTCACCTTCGCGCGCGCACCATCCCGGCGACCAGCTCAGGCTCAGCACATAATAGTCGAACTCGCCCGCCGCCTCGCCTTCGCTCTGGCCAGGCCCGGCCAGGCATAAAGCCAGCACACCCGAGATCAGCAGTTTGCGCATTCGCCTCTTTCCTTCCATGCCATGTTGGACTATACGCAGCCGAAGTTCCCCGACAACGGAAACCTGTTCCGCGCTTGAACTGCACGGGACCGCCTGGACCCCCAGGCGACGGGATCGCTGTCTCCGGGGACACGAGACAAGGAGACATGGACACATGGCAAAACCGATTATGGCCAAGGCCACGGCCGTGTGGCTGGTGGATAACACCACCATCAGCTTCAAACAGATCGCCGATTTCGTCGGCATGCACGAGCTTGAAGTGCAGGGCATCGCGGATGGAGACGTCGCGGCGGGCGTCAAGGGCTTTGACCCGATCGCGAACAATCAACTGACCCAGGACGATATCGATGAGGCGCAAACCAACCCGCTGCACAAGCTGAAGCTGAAGTTCAACCCCGCCGCCCAGGGCGAGGAAAAGCGCCGGGGCCCGCGTTATACCCCGCTGTCAAAACGGCAGGATCGCCCCGCCGCGATCCTATGGCTGGTCAAGTTCCATCCGGAACTGAGCGATGGTCAGGTGTCGAAACTGGTCGGCACGACCAAGCCAACGATTCAATCGATCCGCGACCGCACCCACTGGAACATCACCAATATCCAGCCCATCGATCCGGTCGCACTGGGGCTCTGCAAACAGTCCGAACTGGATGCAGCTGTCCAGAAAGCTGCCGCGAAGAAGGCCGCCGAAGGCGACGTGATGAGTGATGACGAACGGCGCAAGCTGGTGAGCACCGAGCAATCGCTTGAGATGGAGGCAGAGCCGAAGATCCCGACCGCGATCGAGGGGCTCGAGACGTTCTCGCTGAGTGATGATGACGAAAGCGAAGACAGCGATCCGATCGTCGATGCGGACAGTTTCTTCAACCTTCCGTCAAGCAAGGAAGAAGACGAAGAGGACGATCAGCCCCGGGTCTGATCCTGCCTAGTGTTTCGCCAAAAAGCCTCGGTTCGTCACCGGGGCTTTTTCGTGCGCGGTGGTGTTTTGACTTTCTTTGGTGCGAGTGCCATGACCAAAGGGGAGCGCGGGGCGACGGTCGTTGCTGAGTTAACTTGGGGGTTGCCATGAACAGATACGCCACGGTTGACCGCGATGCGGACGTCGCTTTGACCTGTGATCTCCGCAGCGACACAGTCACGCGCCCCGATGCGGGCATGCGCGCCGCGATTGCCGAAGCCGAGGTCGGCGACGACGTCTTTGGCGAAGACCCCCAGGTGCAGCGGCTCGAGGCCGCAATGTCCGAGCGCCTTGGAAAAGAGGCAGGCCTGTTCGTCTCATCGGGAACGCAGGGAAACCTGACCGCGTTGCTCTCGCATTGCGCGCGCGGGGAAGAGATTGTGGTCGGCCAAGGATACCACGTCTCAACTTACGAGGCTGCGGGCGCGTCCGTGCTGGGCGGAATTGCCTTGAGCTCACTGACCCCGCAGGCAGATGGCGGCCTGGATCCGTCAGAGATCGCCGGGGCGGTCAAACCGGATGATTTTCATTTCGCGATCACACGCTTGCTGAGCCTTGAGAACACGCATGACGGTAAGGCGATCCCGCTTGATCGCATCGCCGCCTCCGTACATGCGGCGCGCCAAGCGGGGTTGTCGGTGCATCTGGACGGCGCACGATACTTCAATGCGGTGACCGAGCTCGGCTGCGCGGATGACGCGCTTTCAACGCTTGCGGACACCGTATCTGTTTGCCTCTCCAAAGGGCTTGGTGCACCAATCGGCAGTGTTCTGGTCGGGCCGTCGGACCTGATCGCCCGCGCACGGCGCTGGCGCAAGATGCTGGGCGGTGGTATGCGCCAGGCAGGCGTGGTGGCTGCTGCCGGTCTCTACGCACTCGAACACAACGTGCAGCGTTTGGCCGAGGATCATGCGAAGGCCGCCGCTCTGGCCGAAGCACTGTCAGATTTTGGTGAGGTGACTCAGGCGACAAACATGGTGTTCTTTACACCGCCGGACGGCGCTCACGATGCGCTGCGCGCCCATATGGCGGCGCATGGAATTACAATGGGCGGCGGATATGGCGCGATCCGGCTTGTTCTACACAAGGACGTTCCCGAAACGGCGATCGCGCAGGTCCGACAGAGCGCCGAGGCCTTCTTTGAGTAATTCCACCTGGCGCAATGAAGTAACCTGTTCGACGCATCACCTGTCGGTCACACATCCTTGCGGGCGCGCAGAGCGGCAGTAATGGTGCCTTCGTCAAGGTAATCCAACTCGCCACCGATCGGGACACCTTGCGCAAGCGAGGTAAGTTTCACGCGCCCCTCAAGCTGATCGGCGATGTAATGCGCCGTTGTTTGGCCATCGACGGTTGCATTCAACGCAAGGATGACCTCGGTGACGTTTTCGCTCGCAACGCGATCGATAAGCCGTGGAATGCGAAGGTCCTCGGGTCCAACCGAATCCAGAGCCGAAAGCGTGCCACCAAGAACGTGGTATCTTCCGCGAAACACGCCAGCCCGCTCCATCGCCCAAAGGTCGGCCACATCCTCGACCACGCAAATCTCTCCCGTTTCGCGCTTTTCATCGGTACAGATGTCGCAGATGTCTTCGGTGCTGATGTTTCCGCAATTGAGGCATTCGCGCGCCGTCGCCGCCACCTGCGCCATTGTATCCGCCAGTGGCGTCAGCAAAAGCGCGCGTTTTCGGATCAGGTGCAGCACAGCGCGACGAGCAGATCGCGGGCCAAGCCCGGGAAGCTTGGCCATCATCTCGATCAAATTGTCGATGTCGGACGGCGCCTTCAAAGCGTTTGGACCCGGTCGCGCAAGGGGGTCATCAGAATGGCAGTTTCATGTCCTTGGGAAGCCCAAGCCCTTCAGTGATCTTGCCCATTTCTTCCTGCGCACGATCCGCGGCCTTGGCCTGCGCGTCCTTGATCGCGGCGAGGATGAGGTCCTCGACCACTTCCTTGTCGTCGCTGTTGAAAATCGATGGATCGATGTCCAGCGCCTTGAGCTCGCCTTTGG
>JBCCVT010000156.1:0-7308 GCA_039195015.1 Pseudomonadota bacterium | reverse complement strand
TCTTCGCTCAGGACCTGCTCTGGCGTGACCTCAGGGGTTTGCGGTGCGGGCGGTTGCGGTTCCGGTGCGGCGACATCGGCGGCTACGTCCGCCGCCGGTGGGGCTAAGGCAGCGACGGCAAGAACACCGCGCGTTTGCAACGCGTCGCCATGCACGAACCAAAGACCGACAGGCACCGCTGCACAGAGCGCCAAGCCTGCAGCCAGACGCGGACGCGCAAAGGTCGCGCGCCGGGCCGCTGGCGCAGTGGATATGTTCTGCGGCTCGGTTTCTGCGGGGTCTTTGTCTTTCGAACGCGCAGGCTCAGCCAAAGCAGGGGCGTCCGGTTTTTCGCGCGCGGTTTTGGTGTTTTTATCCGCACCGGGTTTCTGCACGTCGGCTTCAAGCAGGGATGCCAGCGACTTGTCTTCTTGCTGGATGAGCATTGCGAGAAAACTGTCGTCGGCCTGGCTGTCCTCGGCCGCAGCGGCCTCTGGTGGAGGAGTGTCCGGCTCGGGAGCTTTCTGAGGGGCTTTCCCGGTCGGAACAGACGCGCCGCCCGGCGGAGCGAATTGCGCCAGTACATTGGTTACGAATTGCGCATCGATCCTTTGGACCTCTTGCTGCGCGGCTGAAAACAGGCACAATTCACAGGCCTTATTGACCAGTCTGGGCGTTCCGCCAGAATATCGGTGGATCACGTTAATGGCCGAAGGATCGAAAACCGCGGCTTCGGACAGGCCGGCCACCTTGAGCCGTCCATGAATGAATTCCGACAATTGATCTTTTGACAAAGGGCCAAGCTTTAACTGATGTCCAATTGCAGACCTTAGCGGTGCCATCCCGGGACGGTTCACCAACGCCGCCAGCTCAGGTTGCCCGGCGAGAATGATGGACAGGGGCGGTGACTGTGTAGAGGCACGCTCGGCCAGCTGCGCCAGGAGCAGCGCAGCTTCTTCCGCCAGGGTGTGCGCCTCATCCACGATCAGAAGCGGGGCCTGACCCTTCGCGCTCACCTTGGCGATCCTGTCCGCCACGACCGACAGGACGTCGTCGTCGGAAGCCGGGGGGATTGGGTCGCCAAATGCCTTGAGCACGTGATGCAGCAATTCCTGCGCCGAGCCCACCCGGTTCGAGATCAAGACCGTTTGGCACTGCGTTTGAATCTCGGGATTTTGCAGCAAGAGCTGCAGGTGCATGGTCTTTCCACAGCCAACTTCGCCGGTCAGAACCGTAAGCGAACCGCCGGTCAGGGCTTCTTGCAAAAGGAGCTTCTGCGCACGCGCATGCTGATCCGTCCAGATCATGAATTCTGGGTCAGGCGTTATCGAAAACGGACGCCGAAGAAGATTGAAATGATCCAAATACATGACGGACAACGAAACAACTCAATCAGAGTATGCATCATTTTTCTCAACGACGCGAGTCGCGAGAGGCTTTTCCGGCATTAACTTGAGAGGGTTGGGAGACTTTGTGGATGCTTGAAACGGTGTTCTGCCCGGCTTGGGCAGCTATGTGTCCCCGACTGTGGCTACAGACATCCGCGAAGGACGGTTTCGACCAACATATCAGCGACGGGCGAATAGCTCGAAAAAGGCAACCCCGCACGGAACCGTCCGATTGACAGTTGCCTCAGTCGCAAGTTTGTAGTCAGCCACCCCTGTGGCAGGCCCGAGTGTTTTTCTATTGCCCAAAAATCGCACGGAGATCGTTGACAGCCTCTTTCTGGCGATCGGACACTGCGGTATCTCCGATCGTTGCCGTGAAGACCGCCGTCAAATCATCCCAGGAATTGGGAGCGATTTTCTTCAGGCGACGTCCCACACGTGACATCGCGCCTTCGGGACCACCGCACTGCTCGACAAGCCAGTGGGACAACACCTCCACCTCCTCAGCGCTCTCGCCCGTCAGACCGTAATGCGAACGGACCGCATTCCTTGCGCGATCGCGGGTATCTTTGGTGGGGAGATCTTCAAGGGAAATGAACGCATCTGTGAGCGTAGCAACGGCCAAGCGCGCATCGTCGATGCCTTCAACAGGATGCTTTTTGGTCTGTCGACGAAACGCAATTTTGCGAGGGGCATTTAGTGCAGTGGTGAACGCATCTTCCGCCAGAGATACAGCCTCACGAGGGTTTGACCGTATCCACCACCAGATTGCGCCTGCAACTGCCGTGAGCACGAGAATGACAATAGGCACAATCAAAACTCCTACAAAAATCGTTTTTTTTCTGCCAATTCGGCCCCCAATTTGTAGTTCCGTTTTTCCTATTCCTCAATGATGACCTTGGGGTATTCCGGAAAGGCTTGGCAGTTCAGGGCTGCATCGCATTCGGCGGGCGAGGTGCGCATGGCAACACTTGGCGCGTATCGGCTGATGCGAAATGCCGATAACCTTCAAATGGCCCCGGGTCGCGACAATAGAGTGCGTCGGACCACGGCCCCCGATCACGCATCGGGAGCCGTGATACAGATTAGCGCGCGCCGATCCGAACGCTGCCGCCGTCATAGGTCGGGACGTGCAGCACGAAATCGTCGGTCGGGTAGCAGATCGCCTGTTCCTCAAGCAGACCGATGGCGATCTCTTCGCCCATTCTCAGACTGTCGTAGTAATCCGAGAAATAATGCACGCCCGCCATGTTCCGGCCGATCGAGATATTGGCGGCGAGCTTGTTCAACTCACCTTCGAGCGTCAGCGGACAGCCTTCGGGCTTTTTCGGCTGCAGCACGTCGCATTCCTTGTCGGGCTCGAAATAGACCGGATCGGAGATCTTGCGGTAGAAGCCGACCTTGCCATGGTTGCAATCGTCCGCGTCGGCATTTGTGCCGAGCACCGTGCCGGTATCAAAAAACGCCTTGACGATCGTGGTGCAGGCGCCAGCCACGGTGGCATGCCCCGCGCCATAGGTCGGGTGCATGGGTGAGCCTTCCTGAAACGCCATGGGCAACAGGAAATTGCCGTTCGGGAGGTCAGTATCCTCGCAATTATGCGCGTCGATTGCGGACAGCGTGTCGGTCAGATCAGCGCACATGTCCGTCAGGCAGCCGCAGAGAGACGGGAAGCAGTCTTCGAGCTCCTGCGCGCGGGCGAGGCGGCCAGCCAGCGCCTCGGGGCGCAGCCGGAGGTGGTTGTTGAACTTCTGGTAGCGCACGGCCTTGAGCGCCCGGGTCGCCACCTCGGTCACAAGCGTCAGGATATGCGGACCACCCCAGAGCGCAAATCCGCCCGCGGTCTGTCCGATGCCATCGGTGTCTCCGGGTTTGTACATGTTGCGCATGCCCGAAAGCTTGGCGAAGGACGGATCGAACGGCGTGCCCATCTTCAGCAGGATGAGGGTCGCGTTCAGATAGGCCTGGTAGAGCGCATCGAAATGCACGTAGGTCGCCAGATCCCGCGGCGTGCAGATGAACCGGCGGTTGCAGTCGAGCGTCTGCCCGGCCCCGCATCCGTTGACGTTGTAGCCGTCCTGAACCCGCAGCCATTCGGTCCAGGTCTTCATGAAGTCTTCGCCTTCGGTTGCGACCGGAACACGCTGATTGATTTCCTGCGCACCGAAGGTGATGTAGCCGTCGCTGATCGCGTGGCAGTCATCATTGCCGATCCAGAGGAATTGCGACACGTAAGGCCCGACCTCAACCCCTGGAGAGGAGCCGCGAAAGGCAGTCTGCCGATCGATCTGGCCCGCGTCATCGGTCTTGCGCGGCCGGTTGTCGAAGCCGCCCTGGGCATAGGGCAGAGCATTGAGACGCGCGATGGAGGCGTCAAAATCGGCCTCTCCGTCGCCGCCGCCCGTGGAAAAGGTGGTGACGGGCACGTCGCGCAGGAGCGCCAGCTCGTAGACCTCGGCCATCTCGAAGGTCAGCTCGTCACTGCACAGCGCGGGCGCGGGCGCCATCGTGACGGCCTGTGCATCCGGTCCTTGCAGATCATAGACAACGCCGGCGGTCGGTGCTTCCCACTTCCGGCGGCCTTCATCGGTTGGCACGAAGACGCGCGAGGTGAAGGGTTCGACAAAGCCTTCATCGATGCAGGCGCGGAACGCCTCGAAATGGGCGGGATCTTCGACCACCCCAAGCGCGGGGTCGTGTTTGAGCCCCTTGGTGAAGCTCATGGGGTAATGCGCATGCGCGTATCGCTGTTCGTCACCATTGGCTTCATGTTTGGGATGGGCGCGGTGCCGGGCCAGGGATGCGGCTTCGACACGGACTCGGTATGCTTGCTCGGAACGATCAAGTTTCAAAATAGTCTCCAGAAAAGTCTTTAATCAAAAAGTGCCTTATGGTCCCCCAGACATGCGTTTGTGTCAACTGGCCATGGCGTTTCGTCGACGCCGCGCGTGTTTTGTTCGCTGGATCTGGCGCCGATCCTGCCGGTCTTGAGCCATTGGATTCTGCGGCGGGCAGGCGTGCGGAAAGCACTTTAAAAAGTAAATTCAAGATATTGATTTACATATACTACTCTTCTGCCTGCGCCAATCGACCCAATCTGCATCCTGCGCCCTGGACCATACGATTGAGAAACAGGGCCTATGGATGCATCCAAAACAAGAAAAACCCCGCACAAGGCGGGGCTATCGGTCTTGGTCGGGGTCTTGACGCCCCTTTGAACTGTCGGATCAGGCCGTGGCCGCTTGGGCCTTGGCGATCTCTTTTTTCACTTTCAGAGCGTTCGGCGACAGGTCTTCATCGCGGGCCTTGGCCAGAAACGCGTCGAGCCCACCCCGGTGATCAACCGAGCGCAGGGCAGCGGCGGAGATCCGCAGCTTGACCCCACGGCCGAGGGCTTCGGATTGCAGCGTCACGTCGTTCAGGTTCGGCAGGAAACGACGCTTGGTCTTGTTGTTGGCGTGGCTGACATTGTTGCCAACCATCGGCCCTTTTCCGGTCAGTTCGCAGCGGCGCGACATGGTTTCTTCCTTTGTCTCCGGGACGCCGGCCATTCGCCTTGCGTCAAATACAAGGGGCGCCGCCATTGGCTGCGCCCGAAATCTGGTTCGCGGGACATAAGGGGAATCGCCGTCCGGGTCAAGCAACGGCGTGCAGTTTTTGCCACGCGTCAGTATGGGTCTTGCAGGCAGCGCGCCGAAGATACCCAAAAGCGCGCCTGCGGCGCACATGATGATTTTGCGCCCTGCGGGCGCGTTTGCGTATTTGAAACCAGAAAGAAGCAGGGGGTGTGTCTTCTTTCTGGTCAGAAATATGCCGGGGGAGTCCAGTCGGCTTGCACGGTTGGACGGGGGCAGCGCCCCCAACGACGCTTGGTTCAGAGACGCGATCAGCCTTGATCGATCGTACTCAGAATGTCGGCGGAGGCCTTTTTCGGCGAGAGCGTTCCAGATGCGACTGCAGCGCCCAGATCCTGCATTTTCTTGCGGATGGCCGGGGTTTCGAGTTTCGCGAGCAGCGCGTGGCGGACCTCTTCGGCGAACCAGTGGCGCGCCTGGTTGCCCCGGTTTTGGGTCCAATGACCTTCGGTTTGCCGCCAGGTGGCCAGCGCCTGCATATCGGCCCAGGCCTCGGACAGCCCGGTCTCCTCGGTCGCCGAGACCATCATCGCCTTGGGGAACGCTGGCGGATCTTGCGGGCGGCGGCGCAAGAGGCGCAGGGCTCCGGCATAATCCGCGCAGGTGCGCATGGCGGCCGGTTTCAGATCGCCATCGGCCTTGTTTACAAGGATCAGGTCGGCCATCTCCATGATACCGCGCTTGACGCCCTGAAGCTCGTCCCCGCCCGCTGGCGCAAGCAGCAGCAGGAAGAGGTCAGACATCTCGGCCACGACTGTTTCCGACTGACCGACGCCCACGGTTTCGATCAGCACGACGTCGAACCCGGCCGCTTCGCAGAGAGCAACGGCTTCGCGCGACCGGCGCGCCACACCACCCAGATGGGTCTGGCTGGGTGAGGGGCGGATGAAGGCGCCCGATTCCCGCGCCAGCCGGTCCATGCGGGTCTTGTCGCCCAGGATTGATCCGCCCGAGCGGGCCGAGGATGGGTCGACCGCCAGCACCGCCACGCGCAACCCCTGCCCGATCAGCATCATGCCGAAGCTTTCGATGAACGTGGACTTACCCACGCCGGGCGTGCCCGACAACCCGATCCGCGTCGCTTCGCGCCCCGCCGTGGCAAGATGGTCGAGCAGCAGCGCCGCCTGATCACGGTGATCGGCGCGTCGGCTTTCCACCAAGGTGATCGCTCGTGCAAGCGCCCGCCGGTCGCCGTTCAAAATCTTGTCACCAAGCGTTTGCAATTCCATGCTCGACCCCGCGTTCCGGCGCATCTACATGCCGTGGGAGGCGCGGGTTTGTCCAGACCAGACCTGTGCGGCGGGCCGAGACGGAAGGATCAGAGCCGTGCGAGTTTCCACAATACTTCGGCTGGCGGCGATTCTGACGGCGCTGGCCGCCTGTCCCGCCACCGCTCAGGACAGTCAGGGGCGCTATTCGGTGCGCGCGCTTGGGGTCAAGGTTGGCGAGTTTGCAATCAGCGGCCGGGTGACGGAGCGGCGCTATGCGGTGCGGTCTACCTTCACGACCACCGATCTGGCCGGCGCCGTGGCAGGCGTAAAATTCCTGCTGAGCGCCGAGGGTGACCGACAGGGTGCCGCCTTTCGGCCTGCGCGCTATGACGAAGAGATGGACACGGGCGAGCGGGATTCGCGCGCGCGGCTGCGGTATTCCGGAGGGGTCGCGCGGGCCAGTGGCTCGCAGATCCGAGATCGCGGTGAATATGCGGTGACGGATGCGCAGCAGCGGGGCGCCGTTGACCCTCTGACCGCGATGTTCATGGTGCTGCGGGATCAGGAGCGGGAGCGGCTCTGCCAGCTGCGCCAGCGGATCTACGATGGCGAACGGCTGACCGAGATTACGCTGTCGCCTGGTCCCGCCAATGCCGAACAGGTGACCTGCCAGGGCATCTTCCGGCGCATAGCCGGCTATGCGCCGGAAGACCTGAACCGCAAGAAGGACTTTGGCCTGACGGTCGTTTACGTGCCCGCAGGCGACGCCATGCGCGCGATGCGCATGACGGCGGATACGCTTTACGGCCCCGCCACGATGATCCGGCGCTAAGCCGCGCCCCGCTGGACCTGTCCTGCCTGTTCACCCATAAATCGGCGCATGGCCGATCCTTTGCCCATCGATGATGCACTGCCTGATGTGATCGCCGCTTTGCGCCGTGACCGGCGCGCGGTGCTGCAAGCCCCTCCCGGTGCGGGCAAGACGACGCGGGTGCCGCTTGCGCTGCTCGACGCCGGGCTGACGGATCAGCGGATCGTCATGCTCGAGCCGCGGCGGCTGGCTGCGCGCGCCGCAGCCGAGCGGATGGCGGGCAC
>JBCCVT010000155.1:0-7381 GCA_039195015.1 Pseudomonadota bacterium | reverse complement strand
GCCGCCGCCGCCCGACATGTTCTCGTAGCTCGCCGATCCGACGAGTCCCGCATTGGTCAACGCTTCACCGGTGCCGCGCGCCGTGCCGTCCCATCCGCCGCCGGCGCCGCCGGGGATCAGAAAGTGGATCTTGTCGACCACCTGATGGCCGTCCGCCATTGCGATCGTACCAACGCTCATCGCCACCGCGGTTCCGGCCGCAGCGACAGACAGCATGACCCGGCGGGTCAGGCTCGGATGTGTCATGGTTTCCTCCCGTTTGACAAATGGCGGTGTTGCCGCTCATGACTGAAAGGAAACACGCAAAGCTGACACCAACCTGTCGCGTGATCAAAAAAGGGGCGATCAAAGAACGGCATGCGGTTCCTACTGGTGGAGGATTCCAAAAGCCTCGCGACGGCGGTTTGTGACCGGTTGCGACTGGATGGCCATGTTGTGGATCATGCACCGGACGTCGCCCAGGCCGAAGCGTTTTCGGAAACCACCGATTATGATTTGATTTTGCTGGATATTATGCTGCCTGATGGTGACGGACGAGGCTTTCTCAAGGCGCATCGTGATCGGGCGAGCGAAACGCCTGTGATCGTCCTCACCGCGCGGTCTGCGGTGTCGGACCGGGTGAGCGTTCTGGATCTTGGCGCGGATGACTACATCACCAAGCCGTTCGACTTCTCGGAACTCGAGGCGCGCTGTCGCGCTGTGCTGCGACGTCGTGGCGGGGCTGCGTCCTCAACCCGACGATTCGGCGACATCATTTTTGATGCCGTGTCCGGATCCTTGACTGTCGCCGGGCAAAAAATCGATTTGCGCAACAAAGAAATGCGTCTGCTCGAAATCTTTCTGAGCGCGCCCGACCGTATCTTTTCAAAGGCCAAGCTGGTGGATCGCCTTTTCAGCTATGACGAGGCGGTATCGGATAACGCGATCGAGGTGTACGTGGCTCGCCTGCGCAAGCATTTGGATGGGTCGTCGGTGCGCATCGTCACGGTTCGCGGGGCTGGCTACCGGATTAGCTGCGAATGACAGCGCCGGAACAGGCTTCGGGATCGATCCGGCGGCGTTTGATCATACAATTGGTCGCTGCGGCCGCTGTCCTGACGGCGGCGCTTTTCGTGGTGGTGATCAATCTTGCGCGCAACGTGGCGCAGGACACCCAGGACAGCATCCTCATGGCGTCTGTTACGTCGATCCTGGATTCGCTCTCGGCCCGAGAGGGCGAGATTGCGGTCGATATTCCCTATGCGGCCCTTTCAATGCTGGGCAATGTCAGCGAAGATCGTGTGTTCTACCGCATTCTGGCCGATGGGACGGTACTGACAGGCTATGGTGACTTGCCGGATATCGATCAGCTCAGCCTTGGTCGGGACGGCGCCTACCAAACTGATGACTTCGCGGGCGAGGCGATCCGTATGGCGTCGGCGCAGCGGCAATTGTCCGTTGATGGAGCTCCCGTTCTGGTGACGGTTTCCGTAGCGCAAACCCGCGCCGGTCAGCGCGAGACGGTGGCGCAGATTGCGCGGCTTGGGATGCTGATTGGATCTGCGTTTTTTCTGGCCTCGGTGGTCTTTGCGATCGTTACGGCGCGGCGGGCGGTGCGGCCGCTCCGCGATCTGGCTGGTGCCGTTTCGCGGCGCGGACCAAAGGACCTTAGGCCGGTGCGCGGGCCCGTCCCGTCCGAGATGGCGCCACTGGTCACATCGCTCAACGGGTTTATCGCGCGTCTGGGGTTTTCTCTTTCCCGATCCGAAGATTTCATCGCCGAAGCCGCGCACCGCGTGCGCACGCCTTTGTCGACCGTGCGCACGCAGGCCGAGATTGCCTTGCGCCGCGTCGAAAAACCTGAAAATCGTGCTGCTTTGAAAGAAATGATCCGGGCGATTGATGAAAGCTCTCGCGCGGCAGGGCAACTCCTGGATCATGCGATGGTCACCTTTCGTGCTGATCAGTTGGAGCGCACCGATGTCGACATTGCCGCGTTGGCCTCGGATCTGGTTGACCGTCTCGGGCCAGTGGCCGATTTGCGCGACATCTCGATTGAGATGGATGCCAAAAACGGTCCCGTCGTCAGCGGAGACGCAATCCTGATTGAGAACGCGCTGCGAAATGTTCTGGACAACGCGATCAAGTATTCTCCGACCGACTGCGAAATCCAGGTATCTGTCGAGGCGCAAGACCGTGAGGCACGCATCACAGTGCGCGATCATGCGGGTGGTTTCCCGCCCGGCATCATGTCGATGACCGATCGCTTCTCGCGCGGCACAAACGCTGAGGGCACGGTTGGTTCAGGTCTGGGCCTCACCATCGCTCATGAAGTCATGGAGGCACATGGCGGACGGTTGTCATTGCAAAATATGGGAGATGGCGCATGCGTGTCGTTACACTTCTTGCTGCCCTGATTTGCGCACTAAGTGCATGGATCAGTCTCGCGCAAGCTTTCGAGATCGAGGCCGAAGCGACCTATGGCAACGCATCGGCGAGTGAACGGCTGAAGATCATATCGACCGCGGATATTGACCTCTTTGCGCCGGTTATCGAAGCCTTTGCTGGTACCGATGCGGGCCTCGCGGTGGACTATACCGTGGTCAGCAGCAGCGAGCTCATGCGGGCGATCTATGACGGCGGTGGACCGTACGATCTGGCGATATCCTCGGCGATGGACTTGCAGACGAAGCTGTCAAATGACGGCCTGACCCGTGCGCACGGGTCAGCAGCGACCGATTTGGTGCCGGGATGGGCCGCGTGGCGTGGGCATGTCTATGCTTTCTCGCAAGAGCCGGCGGCCCTTGTGATCTCACCAAGCGCTTTCGACGGGCTGGAGGTGCCCCGGACGCGTCAGGAACTGATCACGCTTCTGCGCGATCATGCCGATCGCTTTCGCGGACGGGTGGCAACCTACGACATCGCGGCCAGCGGCCTTGGATATCTGTTCGCCACACAGGACGCGCGCGCATCCGAGACCTATTGGCGGCTGACCGAGGTGATGGGCAACCTTGAAACCCGGCTCTACTGCTGTTCCGGGCAGATGATCGAAAAGGTTAGTACCGGTGAGATTGCCGTCGCCTATAATGTGCTTGGAAGCTATGCCCGCGCGCGGACGGATCTGGCCGACCGGATCCAGGTCATTGAACTGGCGGATTACACGACGATGATGTTGCGGACGGCAGCGATCCTGCGCGATGCGCAAAACCCGGATCGGGCTGGCGCGTTCCTCGATCACCTGATCCGCGCTGCGTGGGGGCCCGAGGAGGTCCCGTATTATCCCTTCACCCGATACCCGGCCGAAACGACCCATGACAACGTGACCTATCGGCCAATCCGGCTTGGGCCGGGCTTGCTGGTCTATCTGGATGCAATGAAGCGATCGCGGTTTCTTTATTCCTGGCAAGATGCGATGCGAAGCGTGCCCTGACCTTGCAGGCCGCGCCCGCGCTGATCAGAGAATTCGCTCGCCTGCGCGCCAGATGCCCACGCCAGCGGGAGGCAAGGTCTCGGAGTTCCACTCCACCGGTTCGGCCCCATAGTTGAATGCAAAATCCAATTCGCCCATGCGACGCAGACGCAGACCGTCGGGCAGCGTTTCGGTCCAGACGTCGGTCGCCTCGCTCAGCAAAGCGACGATGCGATCCCAGAGCGTCTCGTCGGGCCACCCGGCAAGATAGCAGGTGCGTTGCGCTCCGACGAGCACGGGTTCGCCCGCTTCAGTCTGCATCAGAACCTTGTCCTGCGTCTCAAGGCTTTCCATCCAGTGTTTCACCTCGCCGCCGCCGCGCACGGGGCGGCTGTGATCAGGCGGAAGGCTTTCGCAATAGGCGACCGTGGATTGCAGCGCGGGCACCGAAGGACGGTTTTCGGGAATGGTCAGGTCGCGCGTGACACCAAAACTACGCGGGCCGAGCACGGCAAGCCCTGTGGCCTTGGTCAGCGCCTCGGCCAGGTCGGTGTCGTCTGTGGCAAGCGCCGGTGCCAGGATCAGTTTGTAGCCCGAGAAATCGCGTGCCTCCGCAGGCAGGATGTCAAGTGACATACCCGCCCGCCGGCACGCGCGGTAGGCTGCAAAGACCAGTCGGAAATAGTCAAAATCCGCGCCTTGCGGCAGCGTTTTCCAAGCCCAGTCAGACGGGTAATCAAAGATCAAAGCCACATCGGCCTGTCGCGTGTCTACAGTGCCAACCTCATTGATCTCGCGCGCAACTAGCGCGGCCTCGGCCAGACCAGGCGCGTCGGCGCTGTCGGGTCGCAAGAGCCCTGCATGCATCTGTTCCTGCGCAAAAGGTGCTTGGCGCCACCGGAAATAGCTGACGACTTCCGCACCGTGGGCGATGGCCTCCCAACTCCAAAGGCGGACCATCCCTGGCAGAGGGGCCGGATTGTAGGGCGCCCAGTTCACCGGACCAGGTTGCTGCTCCATGACCCACCAGCGGCCTCGCCCAACCGAACGGTAAAGGTCGTGATGAAAGGCCTGCATGTCCGGATCGCCCTGCTGCAGGAACGCGGCTTTGTGCTCGGGTGACGCTTCGAGCCGGTCGGATAGGAACCCAATCGGATAGCTGTCCCAACTGGCGATGTCGAGATCCGCGCCGACCTTGAAATGGTCGAACTCCAGAACCCGCCCCATGTAGTTGTGAATGAGGGGCGCGTCCGCGCGCAATCGCAACGCGGTGGCTTGCGCGCGATTGTAGGTCACGACCTGATCGGATGAAAACCGGCGGAACGCCAGCTCGTGCGAGGGGTTCGGCTGGGTCACGGTTGCATTTGGCAGATCGACCTCGCGAAAGTCGCGATACTCCATCGACCAGAACACATTGCCCCAGGCTTCGTTCAGTGCGTCGATCTCGCCATATTGGCGCGCGAGCCAGATGCGGAAGGCCTCGCGCGCGGGCTCGGAATAGCTGAGCACGGTGTCATGGCAGCCATATTCGTTGTCGATCTGCCAGGCGGCGATCCGCGGGTCGCGGCCATAGCGATCCCCCATGATCTCGGCAATTCGGATCGATGCGTCGCGATACCCTTCGTGACTGAAGCAATAGTGGCGGCGCGAGCCGAACTTGCGCGGCTGGCCGGTTTCGTCAACCGCAAGCATGTCGGGGTGCCGCGTCAGCATCCACCGAGGAGGTGTGGCGGTCGGCGTTCCCATCACGATCTTGAGCTCTTCTGCCGCCAGCGTGTCAATCGCCCGGTCCAGCCAGTCGAAGACGAAGTGTCCTGGCTGCGGCTCCAGACGGCTCCAGGCAAACTCGCCGATCCGGACCCAACTGAGACCGGCCTCGCGCATCCGCATGGCGTCGCGGGCCCATGTCTTTTCGGGCCAGTGTTCGGGATAGTAACAGACACCAAGTGTCGGGATCATAAGCGCACCCTGGGTTCCGCCTGGCCCGGGCCAATCCCGGGAACCGAGAAGGTCATGCCATGCTGAGCTTCCGCCGCACGACGCTCGCGGCCTAGCCCGACATAGGCCGAGGTGCAATAGAGCGTGGTCAGATCCGGTCCGCCAAATGCCGGGCATGAGGCCTGTTCGCCCGGCACCGCGACGGCCTGCACAAAGCGGCCCATGTTATCGTAGCGCGCGACGCGCGATGCGCCCCATTGCGCGATCCAGATCCCGCCCTCGGCATCCACGACAGCGCCGTCCGGGTTCAGGTTCTCCGCCCGCAGGTCGAGCCAAGGAGCGGGCGCACCCGTTGGCCAGCCATTCTGTGGGTCGAGCTGCTGACGCTGCACGATCTGGGTGATCGTATCGCTGAAATAGGCAAACCGGCGATCCGGTGAAAAGCAGATCGAGTTGGGAATCGAAATTTGCGTATGAAGCCGGCGCAGCTCGCCCCGGTAGTACCGGTAGATCGCGCCGGCATCCAGTTCGGCATGAACGCCCATCGTACCGATCCAGAACCCGCCCCATGGATCGGCGCGCCCGTCATTTGATCGGGTAACCGGATTGTCGGCCTCAAGCAGCGTGACCAGCGTTTGCGCGCCGGTGCCGATGTCAAAGGTCAAGAGACCGCTGGCTGATGCGATGAACAACCTGTCCGCATCAATCCAGCCCGCGGCCGACACGTGTTCGTCGAATTGCCATTCCGCGGGCCCGGCTTCATCGCGTGTCAACAGCCGTTTGGTGATGATGTCGAACCAGAAGAGCTGTTGCCGCTCCGGATGCCAGAGCGGTCCTTCGCCCAGTTTGCATGGGCGATCATCGAAGGGGGTCATGTGTTGGTCCCGGCAATGGCCGTGTCATAGGCCGAGACGATGGCGCGTGCACGGATCGCGATATCAGCGACCGACATTCCGGGTTTGTAGAGCGCCGATCCGATCCCGAACCCGTCGGCTGAGGCCGCGATCCAATTCCCGAAGTTTTCCGGACCCGCGCCGCCGACCGCATAGACCTGCGTTCCCACAGGCAACACGGCGCGCAAGGCTTTCAATCCCTCGGTTCCCGCCATTGATCCCGGAAACAGCTTGAGCCCGCTCGCGCCGGCGTGGAGGGCCGCGAAAGCTTCGGTCGGAGAAAAGATCCCGGGCCAGCTTTCCATTTTCAAAGCACGGGTGCGCGCAATGACATCCGTGTCGCAATTGGGCGAAACGATCAGCTGACCGCCAGCCTTGTGTACGGCTTCGACCTGATCCGTGCTCAGAACCGTTCCCGCGCCGATCAGGGCCTTGTCCCCCAACGCGTCCGCCATCTCACCGATGCTGCGCAGCGGGTCGGGCGAGTTCATCGGCACTTCGATCCGGTCGATGCCTTCGTCGATCAGGGTGGCGCCGACAGCGACGGCCTCGGGCGAGGTGAGCCCACGCAAAATGGCAATGATCGGTCGGCTCATACGGTCTCCTTCAACGCGCGGTGGGCGGCCGTGAGCCCCGCAAGCGTCATGCGTGACGCGTCCGCTATGGTTGCCGGTGCGCCTTGCGCGACCAGCGCGTCCGCATATGGCTTGGCGCTTGCGGCAGCACCAATGACCGCGATCTGCTGGCCGAGCCAGTAGGGGCGCGCCGCGGCCAGTTCTGCTCCGATCAGCATCCCCGACAGTCGGGATCGTGCCACCGCCGGTGCGGTGCCTTCCAAAAGATCACGCGCGCGAACAGAAAAGAGCTGTGCCGCCAGACGCTCGGGTCGGGCGATGGCGTCGGCGATGGCCTCGACGAAGGCGACCGCATCCCAGCCGTCCGACCCAACCGAATGCCGCAAGACAGATTCTTGCCCCAGCAGCGCGAACATCTCACCGGTCATGAAGGTCTGAAAACTCACCACCTCGCCGGCACTTATCTCGGCCCATTTGGTGTGCGTTCCCGGCAGGCAGATCACCCCATCCCAGCCCGGGTTCAGGGCGATAAAGCCCGCGATCTGCGTCTCTTCCCCGCGCATGACATCGGCGGGCGCGTTCTGGCG
>JBCCVT010000154.1:0-7391 GCA_039195015.1 Pseudomonadota bacterium | reverse complement strand
GATGGCCTGCCCTCCAGGCATGGGTGTCCGACCTGGCGCCTGATGTGCTTTGCCTGCAGGAGGTGACGCGGGCGCCGTCGCCCGGTCCGGACTGGCTCGTCTATCGCGACAGTGCGCGGCGTCTCGACCAGCGGGCCGACCTTCTGGCGGATGTGTCACGCTGCCTGCCCGAACACCAGGTGCGGTTTGCCGCCGCTGCGCGAGGGCATTTGCAGGACGAAGACGGTCGTCTCGCGATGTCGGAACATGGGATCGCCTGCTGGATCCGGCGCGATCTGGCGATCCGGGACGCCTGGCAGGGATTTGTCCACGGCACCTATCGGCACGACGGGTGGGGGCCAGAGCCGGTCCCGCGCGCGATGCAGCTTTTTCGCATTGTGACGGCTGACACAGGGGATGAGCTGGCCTTTGGACACTTCCACGGGCTACGCGACCCGTTTGGTAAGGGTGACACCAAGGAAAGACTGGCCCAGTCCCGCGCCGTATGCGATGCCGTGATCGCGTTCACAACGCCGGGCGAACCGTTCCTTCTGGCCGGGGATTTCAACCTGCTGCCAGACAGTCAAACCTTTACCGACCTTGCCGCAATCGGGCTTCATGATCAGGTCACGGCGCGTGGGCATACGGACACGCGAACGACGCTTTATCCCAAGGCGCAGCGCTACGCGAATTACTGCGTCACGTCGCGCGAATTGACGATCTTGCGGTTTGATTTGCCGGCTGAACCCGAGGTCTCGGACCATCGCCCGATCCTTGTCGACATTGCCATGCGCTAAGCCGGGGCTCAGACCTGTTGCACACGCAAAAGGCGAAATTCCTGGCTCTCGGCTACGGGTTGAAGTTGCCCATTGTGTTTCCCCCGTCGCTGCCATTATGTTGACCTGACGGGCGGTGTGCCTTTGCGCAAATCGACCCGGTCAGAGTTTCGCTGTCCTGGACACTGGCGACCACACGCGTTGCAAGACCGGACAGACCAATTTGGTTGCGCCCGACACGGGCGGAGCCTGTGTAGCGCCCCGGACCGCATTGCGGAGCTTGGGGAAATAGTGGGCAAGGGTGGGAATGTTCCAGCCTTGTCGGAGAAGAACCGCGATGACGCGCGCGCGATCAGTGAGATATCAGGCGGGGGACCGGTTGGTCCGACCCGATACGCGCCATAGAATCGCTCAGACAAGCCACAACCGCCACTCAACCGCGCCACCTGGCCGCGGCAGTCCGTGGTTGTGCACCAAGGATTCATGCCAAAGAAAATGCTTATCGATGCCACCCACGCGGAAGAGACACGCGTTGTGGTGGTCGACGGAAACAAGGTCGAGGAATTTGACTTTGAGTCCGAAAACAAACGCCAGCTTGCTGGAAACATCTATCTTGCAAAGGTAACGCGCGTCGAACCGTCGCTCCAGGCGGCCTTCGTCGATTATGGCGGCAACCGCCACGGGTTCCTCGCATTCTCGGAAATCCACCCGGATTACTATCAGATTCCGGTCGCTGACCGCGAAGCGCTTATGGAAGAGGAGCGCGCATATGCCGAGGCAATGCGCGCGCGCGATGACGAGGAAGAGGACAAGCCGAAACCGAAACGCCGGCGGTCCCGGTCCAAGTCCAAGGCCGCATCGGTGAAGTCGGATGACGCGGTGGAGACCAAGGAGGTCGACGCCGAGATCAGCGGCATGGAAACCATCGATCTAGACGGCGAGGCGAACGAAGAAGACGAAATGATGGTCGACGAAGGCACCTCCCCGATGGAGCGGGTCGCCGAAACGCCGGTCGAAGAACCACAGGATGATCCCGAAGACGATGACGCGCCCGAGGCGGCTGAGCCGGTCGAGGATGAGGCGGTCGACATCACTGAGGATGAAACCGAGACCGCCTCGGTCGAGGACGCATCAGCCGAAGAGACAGAGGGAGATGCTCAACCGGAAGATGAGGCACGCGCCGCTGATTCCGAAGACGACGCCGATGAAGAAGACGCCGCCGCGGACGCCACTGACAAGGATGACAGCATCGAATCGGTAGCTGACGAAGACGACAGTGACGACATCCGTCCGCCGCGCAAACCGCGCCCGCGCCGCTACAAGATCCAGGAGGTCATCAAGGTCCGTCAGATCCTGCTCGTGCAGGTCGTCAAGGAAGAACGCGGCAACAAAGGCGCGGCGCTCACCACCTACCTGTCGCTCGCGGGCCGCTACTGCGTCCTGATGCCCAACACGGCGCGTGGAGGCGGCATCAGCCGCAAGATAACCAACGCCACCGACCGCAAGAAGCTGAAAGAGATCGCTGGTGAAATCGACGTGCCTCAGGGCGCGGGCCTGATCATCCGCACCGCCGGCGCCAAGCGCACAAAGTCCGAGATCAAGCGCGACTATGAATATCTGCAGCGGCTCTGGGAACAGATCCGCGAGCTGACACTGAAATCCATCGCACCGGCGAAGATCTATGAGGAAGGCGACCTGATCAAACGCTCGATCCGCGATCTTTACAATCGTGAGATCGACGAGGTGCATGTGGAAGGCGAACGCGGCTACCGCATCGCCAAGGATTTCATGAAGATGATCATGCCGTCCCACGCCAAGAACGTGAAACACTATCAGGACGCGCTGCCTCTGTTCGCGCGCTACCAGGTGGAAACCTATCTCGGCGGCATGTTCAATCCGACAGTGCAGCTGAAATCGGGCGGCTACATTGTGATCGGTGTGACCGAGGCGCTTGTGGCGATAGACGTGAACTCCGGCAGGGCCACCAAAGAAGGCTCGATCGAGGAAACCGCGCTCAAGACCAACCTTGAAGCCGCCGATGAAATTGCACGACAGCTGCGGCTGCGCGATCTCGCGGGTTTGATCGTCATCGACTTCATCGACATGGATGACCGCAAGAACAATGCGGCCGTCGAAAAGCGCATGAAAGAACGGCTCAAGACCGACCGCGCGCGCATTCAGGTCGGACGGATTTCGGGCTTTGGTCTGATGGAGATGAGCCGCCAGCGTCTGCGCCCGGGCATGATCGAGGCAACGACGCAGCCGTGCCCGGCCTGCCACGGCACCGGTCTGATCCGGTCAGATGACAACATGGCGCTTACGATCCTCCGCCAGATCGAAGAAGAAGGCACGCGTCGCCGGTCGCGCGAGGTTCTTGTCAAATGCCCGGTGACAATCGCGAACTTCTTGATGAACGCCAAGCGCGAGCACATCGCGCAGATCGAGGGCCGGTATGGCCTTTCAATCCGGGTCGAGGCGGACCCGCATCTTGTCAGCCCGGATTTCGCGCTTGAGAAATTCAAGACTGCAAGCCGTACGATTGCGGCCGCGTCGGCACCGGTCGTGTCGGTCGACGCGTCGATCATGGATGAGGTCGATGCCGATGTGCCGGAAGAGGAGACCAAAGCACCCGCTGATCCCGCGCCCACCGAAGAGAGCGGCGAAGGCAAGAAGAAACGGCGCCGCCGCCGTCGCCGCCGGGGCCGCTCGAATGGCGATAAGTCCGAGGCAAACGGTCAAACGACCGAAGACGACAGCAACGCAGAGACCAATGATGGCGATGCACCAATGTCGGAAGAGCCCGCGCAAGAGGACAGCGAAACTCCGGCTCTGGCGACAGACGAGTCTGACGCCGAACCGGAAACGGCCAAGACCGATGCCGGTGAAGCGCCTGAGGGCAGCGAAGGAGCCGCCGATGAGAGCGCCGAACAGGCGGTCGAAGAGGCACCCGAAGAACCCGCTCCCGAACCGGAGACCGAGGCTTCAACGGAAGCTGAACCAGAACCCGAGCCAGAACCAGAACCTGAGCTTGAGACGGTCGCGGATGCCGAACCCGTCGAGCCGGTCGCTGCTGAACCGAACAAGCCGAAACGGCGCGGCTGGTGGTCGCTGGGAAGCTAATCCAGTAAGGACAAGGGCGGGTGCATCACCCGCTCTTTTTCGGTGGTTCCCGCACCAGGCGCTCAGCCGCCCTTGCGAATGACGTAAACCTGATGTCCGGTGCAATCACGCTGGTCCAGCAACGTATGCCCGGCCTCGGCACAGAAATGCGGAACGTCGACGATCGCCGCCGGATCGTTCGCCAGAACCTCCAGGATCGCGCCCGCGTCCATCCCTTTCAGCCGCTTGCGCGCTTTCAGAACCGGAAGCGGGCACAGCAATCCGATTGCGTCCAATCTGTCATCAATCTCGCTCATACAGCTTGGATTAGAGCGGCATTCCAACCCTGTCCACAAGGATGTGACCACAGACCCCCGTGACCTTCGTCGCAGGATGGCATATCGAAAAAGGCATGTTCGAATTCAGTATCATAGACGCGGCCCTGCTTCCGGCCATGGCAATTGCGCTCAGCGCGGGGATCATCAGTTTTCTGTCACCCTGCGTTCTGCCCATCGTGCCACCCTATCTCGCTTACATGAGCGGTGTGTCCCTGGGCGAAATCCAGGATCAGAGCGATGCGCGGCGCAAGGCCTTCATCTGTGCGCTCTTCTTCGTGCTCGGACTGTCAACCGTGTTCCTCTTCCTTGGCTTCACGGCATCGGCCTTTGGCGCGTTTTTCCTGCAGAACCAGGAACTTTTCGCTCAGATCTCGGGCCTCGTTGTGATCGTGTTCGGCCTGCACTTTCTCGGTGTCTTCCGCATCCCAATCCTCGACCGCGAGGCCCGGATCGAAACCGGCGAAGCCAGCGGCAGCGCTTTCGGAGCCTACGTTCTCGGCTTGGCTTTTGCTTTTGGTTGGACCCCGTGCATCGGGCCTCAGCTTGGTGCGATCCTGTCGCTGGCGGCGTCCGAAGCATCCGTCACACGGGGCACCATGCTGCTCGGCATCTACGCTGCAGGCCTCGGCATTCCGTTCCTGCTCGCAGCGCTCTTCCTGAGCCGCTCAATGGCGCTGATGAACCGGATGAAAAAACACATGGTCCTGATCGAACGCGTGATGGGTGGATTGCTCATTCTGGTAGGTGTCGCTCTGGTCACGGGAGCATTCACGGCATTTTCTTGGTGGCTGCTCGAAGCCTTCCCTGCGCTTGCAACGCTGGGCTGAACCCGCCGGACGCTCATCCTCTTCGGCGGGACTTACCTTTGGTCGGTTTCCACGCTAACCTTTCGCGGGCAGGCGAAAGGAAAAGATGAGCAGAGCGCAGGCAACCCCCGTGGCGCGGCGCCGGGTGTTCTATATTCCCGGATACGACCCCATTCATCCCCGACGTTATCGCGAGCTCTACCGCAAGGAAGGGTCCGAGCAGGCCTGGATTTCGGGCTACGACCTGTCGCTTCGCGCGCGGGACACGAAGCACGGCTTTGGCTGGCAGGTCTCGGCCCAGATAGAAGGGGCCGAAGTTGACACGGAGTTCGAGGTGCTGGTCTGGTCCGACATCGTGCGCGACAGTATGGCGGGCAGCATCGCGGCCACTTACGGCCACTTGCTGCGGACGGCTTGGATCTACATATCGACCGGAACGCTCTGGCGGCTCATGCGGTTGCGAAAGGGGCCGGTTGTCGCGGCGCTCTATCCGGTGGGTGCGCTGCTGCTGCAGGCGCTGATGGCCGTCGTTCTGGGCGGTCTGGTCTGGCGCGCGCTGACGATGATGATACCTGGCGCGGCCGTAGCCTGGATCGCGGGGATCTGCGGTGTGTGCGCAGGCCTTGCCCTCCTGCGCTGGTTCAAAGCGCGCGATGGCAAGGCGTTTGTCTACTACCTGATGCACGACTACGCACACGCAGCGCGCGGATACGGCGCTTACCCACCCGAACTTGAGGATCGGCTGGACCGGTTCCGCACGCGGATCGCGCAGTCCTTATCGTCAGAGGTCGACGAAGTACTGGTTGTCGGCCATTCCTCGGGCGCGCATCTTGCGGTGTCGGTGCTGGCTGATCTAACCCGTTCCGGCCTCCCGAAACCAAATGGCCCCGAGCTGTCTTTTCTGTCGCTTGGGCAAGTGGTGCCGATGGTGTCTTTCCTACCTGATGCGACGCGCCTGCGGGCTGACCTCGCATGTCTTTCGACGCAGCAGAAGATGACCTGGGTGGACGTGACAGCACCCGGAGATGGCTGTGCCTTTGCGCTCTGCGACCCGGTCGCGGTGACGGGCGTCGCGCCACCGGAAAAGCGGTGGCCGCTGGTCCTGTCGGCGGCTTTCACGCAAACCCTGTCTCCTGAACGCTGGCGAGCCCTGCGCTGGCGGTTCTTTCGATTGCATTTCCAGTATCTCTGCGCTTTCGACATGCCCGGAAGCTACGACTATTTCCGCATTACAGCGGGACCGATGACACTGGCCGCGCGCTTTGCCGGCCGTGCCCCGTCGAAATCACGGATCGAGACGCCGGTGTCGAAGTACACCTCGGTCGCCGCATGACCACGCTCCCACCCAAACCAAGGTCGCGGCCCGATCGGGTGTCTCTCTGGCGATATCTGCGACTCTTCAAGGCAGATATCCTCTCAGCTCAGCCCGAGCGGCTCTACCGTGCATGGATGGCCGAATTTCGCACGCCGTTTTTCCGGTCCTACCTACTGAACCAGCCCGATCTGGTCTCTCAAGTTTTGAAAGATCGGCCCGAGGCCTTCCCGAAATCGGACCGCGTCAGCGAGGGCCTGCGACCTTTGCTCGGCGCGTCCGTTTTTTTGACGAATGGTGAGGTCTGGGACCGTCAGCGACGCATCATCGACCCAGCATTCGAAAAGGGGCGCTTACGTGACAGCTTCCCCGCGATGCAGGAGGCTGCTGAGGCGATGGTCGCGCGGCTTGCACGACACGTGGGCGAGACAGTGGAAATCGAAGCTGAAACCAGCCATGCGGCGGCGGATGTGATCTTTCGCACGCTCTTTTCGCTGCCAATCGATGACGCGGTCGCCCGGCGAGTGTTTGCACTCTTTCGAGACTATCAACGCTCGCAACCCATCGTGAACATTGCGGCCTTCCTGCCGCTTCCGCGCTGGATGCCTCGCTTTTTTGCGCGCCGCACGCGCCACACGGCGCGCGAGATCCGCGGCCTGATCCGGCGCTTGACCGAAGAGCGACAGCGCGCGATCGCGGCCGGTACTGCGCCCAATGACCTTGCCACCAAGATCATGACGACTGCCGATCCGGTCACCGGCAATCGGTTCGATGCTGAAGAAATGGTGGATCAGGTGGCGATCTTCTTTCTGGCCGGTCACGAAACCAGCGCGTCTGCGCTGGCCTGGACGCTCTATCTGATGGCACTTTATCCTGACTGGCAGAAGCGGGTTGCGGCCGAGGCAACGCAGGCATTGACGGACGCGTCCGGGTTCGAGGTGATGAGCCAATTGCGCATCAGCCGCGACGTGTTCCGCGAGGCGCTGCGGCTTTACCCACCGGTACCGATGATGGTGCGGCAAGCCACATGCTCGGAGGAATTCCGCAATCGCGAGGTGCCGATGGGATCTCAGCTTGTGCT
>JBCCVT010000153.1:0-7439 GCA_039195015.1 Pseudomonadota bacterium | reverse complement strand
TATGACCTGATGCCCGGCAATCCGTCGGACCGCGCTTGAAGGAGACCCAAATGACCGAAGCATATATCTACGACGCGTTGCGCACTCCGCGCGGCAAGGGTCGCAAGGATGGCAGCTTGCACGAAGTGACTTCGCTAAGGCTGAGCGCCCTGACCCTCAACGCATTGAAAGAGCGCAACAATCTTGATGGCCACGCGGTCGAAGACGTCATTTGGGGCAACGTCACCCAGGTAATGGAACAGGGCGGTTGTTTGGCGCGGTCGGCGGTTTTGGCCTCGGACCTAGATCAGTCGATCCCGGGGCTTGCCATCAACCGGTTCTGTGCAAGCGGCATGGAAGCGGTGAACCTGGCCGCGAATCAGGTCAAGGGCGGCGCGGGCGATGCCTACATCGCCGGTGGTGTCGAGATGATGGGACGCGTTGCGATGGGATCTGACGGGGCCGCGATCGCGGCAGACCCGTCGGTCGCAATGGATACCTATTTCGTCCCGCAAGGCATCTCTGCCGACATCATCGCGACCGAATATGGCTTCAGCCGGGATGACGCGGACTCGCTTGCCGTTGAATCGCAGCGCCGGGCCAAGGCCGCATGGGATGACAACCGGTTCGAGAAATCAGTGATCACCGTCACCGATCGGAACGGGCTGCCGATCCTGGACCATGATGAATACATGCGCCCGGGTACCGACATGCAGTCGCTGGGCGCGCTCAATGCCAGTTTCCAGCAGATGGGCGAGGTCATGCCAGGCTTCGACAACATCGCGCTGCTCAAGTATCCGCATCTGGAAAAAATCAACCACATCCACCATGCAGGCAACAGCTCGGGCATCGTGGATGGGGCGGCAGCGGTTCTGATCGGGAACAAGGAATTTGGCGAGAAATACGGCCTTACGCCCCGGGCTCGGATCAAGGCCACAGCCAAGATCGGCACCGATCCCACCATCATGTTAACCGGCCCGGTGCCCGTGACCGAGAAGATCCTGAAGGAACAAGGCATGGATATCGGCGACATCGATCTCTTTGAGGTCAATGAAGCCTTTGCCTCTGTCGTGCTACGGTTCCAACAGGCATTCGAGGTCGACCCGGAACTTGTCAACGTCAATGGCGGGTCGATCGCGATGGGTCACCCCCTCGGCGCGACCGGAGCGATCATCATCGGGACGCTCTTGGACGAGCTCGAGCGCCAGGACAAGGAAACCGGTCTGGCCACGCTTTGCATCGCATCGGGGATGGGCGCCGCGACCATCATCGAGCGGATCTAGACCCATGGAACCTGCCTCGTTCCGGCAGATCACCGAGCAATTGACGACAGCCCTGATCACCGGGGACTTCGCGCTTTATCAGTCGGTAATCATGCTGCCCTTCCGAACCGAACCTCGGGAGGGTCAGCCCTATACGCTGGAAACCGTGGCCGAGCTGGAACAGGATTTTGACCTTTACTGCAAGGCAATGACGTTGAACCGCGTGACCGACATTTACCGGGAAATACTGGATGTCCGGGCCCCGGCTTCAGATCGGTCAATGGTGCGCGTGATCACGCATATTCTCAGCAATTCGGATCGTGTGGTGCATCCGTTCGAAACCGAGTTTGAGATGCGCAAAACGTCGGAAGGCTGGCGAGTGTCCGTGGTGCGAAGCGCGATCGGTCACATTAACTGGTCGCGTGGTCGGGCCCATATCGCAAATGGTCAATTCCTCGAATCGTAAGCGACACACCAACAGGGCGCCATCACGCGGCGCGACGGAGAAGCAAATGACTGACTTTACCATGACCAAGGATGCCGAGGGCATAGCTACCATCACCTGGGACGTTCCCGGCAAGACAATGAATGTGATGTCGCTGAACGGTCTTCAAGAGCTAAGCGACTGCATCGACGACGCGCTGGCCGATGACGCGGTTAAGGGCATCATGATCACCAGCGGCAAGGACGGTACATTCGCAGGCGGTATGGACCTGAACCTGCTGGCGAAGATGAAAGAGGATGCGGGCGACAACCCCGCCAAGGGGTTGTTTGAAGGCACGATGCAGATGCACGGGTTGCTACGCAAGATCGAACGCGCAGGCATGGACCCCAAGACGCTCAAAGGTGGCAAACCCATCGCTGCGGCCTTGCCCGGCACCGCAGCCGGTATCGGGTTGGAGCTGCCGCTTGCCACGCACCGTATCTTTGTTGCGGACAACCCAAAGGCGCGCATCGGACTGCCCGAGATCATGGTCGGTATTTTCCCAGGCGCCGGCGGCACGACGCGGCTTGTGCGCAAGCTTGGCGCCATGGGCGCGTCGTCCTTCCTGCTTGAAGGCAAGATGGTCGAACCCGCCAAGGCGAAATCAGGTGGACTTGTGGACGAGGTTGTCGACGACCCGGTCGCGGCTGCCCGCGCCTGGGTTCTGCAAGCCAAGGACACTGATATCGTCAAACCCTGGGACGCCAAGGGCTATAAGATGCCCGGTGGCGCGCCCTATCACCCTGCGGGCTTTATGACCTTTGTCGGTGCCAATGCGATGGTGCATGGCAAGACCAAAGGTGCATTTCCAGCCGCCAAAGCGCTGTTGAGTGCGGTATACGAAGGGGCGCTGGTGCCCTTTGATACCGCCCTCAAGATCGAGGCGCGGTGGTTCACCCATGTGCTGATGAACCCGTCGTCAAGTGCGATGATCCAGTCGCTCTTCCTCAACAAGGAAGCTCTTGAAAAAGGCGCGGTGCGCCCGCAAGGGATCGAGGATCAGCGGGTCAAGAAACTGGGCGTTCTGGGCGCTGGCATGATGGGTGCGGGCATCGCGCTGGTGTCGGCTCAGGCTGGTATGGAGGTCGTACTCGTTGACCGCGACCAGGAAAGCGCCGATCGCGGCAAAGCCTATACCGAGGCGTATCTGGACAAGGGTATGAAGCGCGGCAAGGTCACCGCCGACAAGAAAGAGGCGATGCTCTGTCTGATCACCGCGACGCCGGATCTTGACCAGCTCAAAGGATGCGATTTGATCATCGAGGCGGTCTTTGAAGACCCCGGCGTCAAGGCCGAGATGACCCAGAAGGTTGAAGCGATCATTCCCGAAGACTGTATCTTTGCCTCCAACACCTCGACGCTGCCGATCACTGAATTGGCCAAGGCCAGCGCACGGCAGGAACAGTTCATTGGCATCCACTTCTTCTCGCCAGTCGAACGGATGCTGCTGGTCGAGATCATCAAGGGCCGCGAAACCGGGGATCGCGCAGTGGCCAAGGCTCTGGATTACGTCCGCCAGATCAAGAAGACACCGATCGTTGTCAACGATGCGCGTTTCTTCTACGCCAACCGCTGCATCATTCCCTACATCAACGAAGGCGCGCGCATGGTGACCGAAGGTGTCGTGCCGCAGCTGATCGATCATGCCGCCGAGCAACTTGGCTTCCCGGTGGGCCCGATCCAATTGACCGACGAGACATCGATCGATCTGGGGGCCAAGATCGCCCGGGCCACCAAGGCGGCGATGGGCAACGCGTATCCCGCCAGCTCGGCGGACGACCTGATCTTCTGGATGGAAGAACAGGGCCGTCTCGGCCGCAAGGTCAAGGCGGGGTTCTTCAACTATGATGAAAAGGGCAAGCGCCAGGATTACTGGAAGGGCATCGCCGACAAATTTCCGGTCGCCGACGAACAGCCTGATCTCATCGAAGTGCAGGAACGGTTGATGTTCTCGCAGGTGCTCGAGGCCGTGCGCGCGCTCGAGGAAGGTGTCCTGATGGATATCCGCGAAGGCGATGTGGGCGCGATCCTGGGCTGGGGCTTTGCCCCTTGGTCGGGCGGCCCGCTCAGCTGGCTTGACATCATCGGCGCGGAATACGCGGCCGAACGGTGCGACGCGCTGGCCGCCAAATTCGGCGACCGCTTTGCCTGCCCCGCGCTGCTGCGCGAGATGGCAGAAAAGGGCGAGACCTTTTATGGGCGCTTCGGGGCCGAGGCCGAGGCCGACGCGGCCTGACGACCGGAGTAACCTGACAATTCAAGAAGGCCGCGCTTTTGTGCGGCCTTTTTTGCAACGCGGGAGATGCGCAAGTTGTTGTCGCCGCCCGCCAGCCTACGCGCATGTGACCTCCGACCTTCAAACAGCAAGAAGCCTTTGGCTGAATTGCGACAATCGAAACGTCGATGTTCAAACCTGGCCGCGCACGCCTAGCCAGGCACCGATGCAGATTTCCAATCAAGACCTCGCTCTTCCCGACCGTATCCGACCTCTTAACCCGCCCGAATTGGCAAAGCTGTCGACCTTCCTAACTCGACAAAACTATGCAACCCGGATCGTGCAGAAACGCCGCAAGGCGGCGCGCGTCGGGCAAATGATCCAGCAATTCTCGTGCTTCGTCACAAGTCAGCACCTCGTAAAGACCGTCACTCGGCTCCCAGGTCTTGTCCAAGAGGCGGCGGCGGCAACGCGCAATCATCCCGCCTTCGTCATAAGTTGGCACGTCCTGTTCAAAACCAGTGTCGCGATTCGCATCGGAGCCGCAAGCACCACGCTTTGGATCTGCTGAAACCCGTCCAGCGCGCGGGCGGGCACCGCCGCGAACGGATCATACTGCGCGCCGAGCGCCATGTCGCTTTCCACAAGCAGGCCCTGATCCGGCATCAGCAACAGATCCCGATAATTGTTGAACGCACCTTCCGGGATCACCACGCGGCGCGGCGCAGCCATGAGCGTCGGCATGTCCGGCCAGATGATCTCGCGCCGGACATCCACGACCATCTGCATCGCATGATCAAAGGTGAGCACCCGGTCGCCCGGTTGCACATCCTGCACGGTGCGTCAGCCGAATTTCGATACACATGAGTATCGTCAATGAACTCGGTCAATCCCGTGATCAAGACGCGGCTAGGCGACGGTTCAGTCAGCCAAATTCCAATTGTTGTCGACGTCCTGTCAAACATGATGCCATTCCCTGTCACGGCGGTCGGGCGGTTCTGCCCGCTTTTCGACAGGTCTTGACGACTCGCGTGAACCAGTCGGGTCAAAACCACGGCATTGTTTCCAGAACGGCGCGTAATGCTGAGGAGCAGGTTGCCTCTCTCATCGGTCGTCCGAACAATCGGCCGCGATTTGATCAAATCCATACCCAAATCGGGCAATGTCTTCGGCGCAGTCCAAAGCGATCGCCTCGGCCGTCGCGTCCGAGAAATAAGGGCGGTAATCGGGCGATCTGGATGAAGGGTTGATCCGTTCCAACTCCAGCACAAAGCCCAGATGATCCCATAGCGGGGCGGCGTCCTCAGCAAAGTGCTCGATCCGGATATAGGCCTGGCACTGTTCGACCCCGTCCGCCCTCCGCATGTAGCGCGCGGCTGGCCAGGCCTGCGCCGTCGCGCGGGTTTCGGGATCCAGTGTGAACGCCTCGAACCCGAGCGTGCGCGCGCGGTCGACAGCCGGATGATCAAAGCTTTGCGTCCGCAGCCAGTGGTAGTAGCTCACCGCGCGGTCCCACGGGTTGCGCACCAGCGTAAAGGCGAAGAGCCCGCTTAGCTCATCCGGCGTCACCAGCCCATCGATATCGGTAAGAGTGGCGTGTTTCCAGAGCCGCCCACGCACCTTGGCCCCCGCCAGACGCCGCCGCCGCTTGCGAGCCTTCGGCGTGTCGCCCAACATAATGTCGTCGCGCATGGCACGGGATTCCAGCGCCAGCGCCATTGCCGTTCCAGCCGTTTTCGGAATGTGGACAAAGACGTAGCGACGGCCGTGGCTCAGGATCATGCGCGCCAAGCTAGGCCAAGCACGGCCCATCCGGCAACCACCTCGCGCGCTGCGGTCTTTTCATCCTCGCCGCGCCGACGCACACTTGCGCGCAAGTGTGCAGACCGCGAGGAGTGAGCGATGGGCTGGATGGCGGATGAAACTGGGCTGGAGAAAACCGAAGCAAACTATGTGGCGCTGACACCGCTGTCCGGATTGCGCCGTGCCGCGCATGTCTTTGCCAACGAACCGGCTGTTGTCTATGGCTCGCATCGCAAATCCTACACCGAATACCATGACCGGTGCACAAGGCTCGCCTCGCTCCTGTCATCGATGGGCGTGCGCCCGGGCGAGGTTGTCGCGACCATCCTGCCGAACATCCCGGCCGCGGCCGAGGCGCATTTCGGCGTGCCCGCCTGCGGCGCGGTGTTGAACGCGATCAACATCCGTCTCGATCAGAATACGGTAACGTACATCCTGAGCCATGGAGGTGCACGCGTCGTCCTCGTCGACACACAGTTTCTGTCGCTGGCCGAGGCCGCCATCGCCGCCATGGATGGCCCTGCCCCGGTCATTATTGAGGCCGCAGATCCGCAAGCCGGGTTTCCGGCCTCGGGGCGCCACACCACATATGAAGACGCGCTTGCTGCCGCAGATCCGTCCTTTGACTGGGTGATGCCGACGGATGAATGGGAAAGCATAGCGCTCAACTACACGTCCGGTACGACCGGCCAGCCCAAAGGAGTCGTCTATCACCACCGTGGCGCTTATCTCAATGCAATGGGCCAGGTGCTGAGCTGGGGCATGGTGCTGCGCCCGCGCTATCTGACCATCGTGCCACTGTTTCATTGCAACGGATGGTGCCACACATGGATGATGCCAATGGTCGCAGGCACGGTGATCTGCTGCCGAGACATCACCGCGCCCGCCATCTTCAACGCGATCGCCGATGAGAACGTGACACATTTTGGCGGCGCACCCATCGTGCTGAACATGCTCGTCAACGCGCCGGTCGAGGAGCGACGCAGCTTTGACCACACGGTTGAGGTGTTTACCGCGGGTGCACCGCCTGCCCCGGCAACGCTTGCCCAGATCGAGCCATTGGGGTTCAACGTCACGCAGGTTTATGGTCTGACCGAGGTCTACGGTCCGGCCACCGAATGCACCTGGGGACCGCATCTGAACGATCTCGAAGGCGGCGCGCGGGCCGCGATCAAGGCGCGTCAGGGTGTTGCCATGCCGTTCATGGAGCACATCACGGTGATGGATCCGCAGATGCACCAGATCTCGATGGATGGCCATGCGCAGGGAGAAATCGTCATGCGCGGCAACGGCGTGATGAAAGGGTACTACAAAAACCCGCAAGCCACGGCCGAAGCCTTTGCCGGCGGGTACTTTCATTCCGGCGACATCGCGGTCCAGCATCCCGATGGCTATATCCAGATCACCGATCGCGCAAAGGACATCATTATCTCCGGCGGGGAAAATGTCAGCTCGGTCGAGATCGAAGGTGTTCTAATGTCGCATCCCGACGTGCTGCTGGCGGCTGTGGTCGCAAAGCCTGACAAAAAGTGGGGTGAAGTGCCTTGCGCCTTCGTTGAACTCAAACCGGGCGCGGTGGCGGATGGAGACACGCTCATCGCATTTGCACGGCAGACGCTCGCCGGGTTCAAGACGCCGAAATCGGTGGTGTTTCAGGAGCTTCCCAAAACCTCGACCGGCAAGATCCAGAAATTCG
>JBCCVT010000152.1:0-7449 GCA_039195015.1 Pseudomonadota bacterium | reverse complement strand
ACGGCACTGGCTGACGCGGTTCCAGGCGCGGTGGAACGGCGCGCCATTGATGGGCGCTCATACGATGTTTTTGCCCCTGACATTGCGGTGGAGTCAGAAAGCTGGGATTTGCCGATGGCCGAAGTGTTCGTCAGCTATGCGGTCGGCGTGCCAACGTTGCAGACACGTAGCGCGAGGCGCGAGGTGCTTGCGGTCTGGGCCGGTTACGCCTTAGCGGTCGCCGTGGGTGTCGCACTGCATCTCGATCACCGGCGACGCTACCGGACCGGGCTGGACCGCATCAACGCGGTGCTCGACGATTTTGCGGCCGGCAACACGTCGGCGACGGTGGCGATCGACACCGAAGCGCCCGAGCTCAGACGCCTCAGCGATCACCTGTCTGATGTTCTGCCACGCTTCGATCAGTTGCTGAGTGATCTGCGCGCGCTAACCGCGCATCTTGCCCACGAGCTCAAGACGCCGCTGCAAACAATTCGAAGCGATGTCCGTCGGCTGTCAGTCGCAGGCGAGGTGGACGCGCGCCGCGGCATCGCGCGCGAGATCGACGGGACCATCGATGCCACCGATGGTCGACTGCGCAGCGTAATGCAGCTTTTTCGTCTAAGTGCTGATGTTCAAGTCGCTTTGAACGAAGGCGTAGCATTTGGCGAGCTGATCACCGATCAGGTCTACGACTTCGAGGATCGACTTGTTGACCGGGGCCGGGCGCTGGTGGTTAATGTCGCCGAAGGTATTGAAGTAACTGCCAATGCCCCGCTTTTGGAGCTTCTCGTGGCCAATTTATTGTCGAATGCCGTCAAATACGCGCCCGAACAATCGCGGATCGGTATTGATCTCGTGCATGAAGGGGACCGGTTCAAATTCCGCGTCTGGAACACGGGAAGTGCCTTTCCCGAGGATTGGATGAACAGGCCGTTTCAGCGACTTTCGCGGGCTGAAGCGCACAGCGACATTCCCGGGCATGGGCTCGGGCTCGCCTTGGTTGACGTAATCGCCCGGCGGCATGGCTTTCTTGCCCGAACTGTCAACGGGACGGATCCCGACACCGGTGCACCCTTGGCGGCTGTAACAGTGCAGGGACCATGCCGCACATTCGGCTGAGCGCAATTGCCGTCTTGGGGGCGCTTGCGGCCGCTGCACCCGCTGCGGCTGAGCCCGGCGGGTTCGCAACGCTGGACGCGGCGCTGACACTGGCCGAGGTGGGTCTGGCCGATGGCCGACCGGATTTGATCCTGTCCTCGGTCGAAGTTGTGGCCGACCTGGCTCCGCAGGGTGCCGCCGTCTGGATCGGCGCCATGCTGGCCGAAGCGCGGCTTTTGGCACTTGGCGATCCGGGACTTCTTGAGCGGGCATCGTCGATCACGATCGGCCCCGAAGAAAGCGGTTTGCTGCTTGTGCCTTTGAGCGCGGGTGAAACCAACGTGACACTGCCCGCGCAGACGCATCTGGGTCTGATCCGTGTGCCGTGGGGCTGGGTAGTAAATCCTCTGTCCTCGGAACACGCGGAGTGTGGTTTTGTGGATCGGAGGCTGACGGACTGCTCTGCCGATCAAATCGCGGGCGTCGTCTCGATCTCCGCTGCGTCAGGTCCGGGCCTTGGGTTCCTGACGCTCGAACTTCGGTCAGATCAGGCGGAGGCCGATTGATGACGCGCGTGATGGTCAGGGCGGTACGTCAGGCGATGGCGGCGGCACTGTTCCTATTTGCCAGCCTCACCGGCCTGTCTGCCGAGACACGCCACGCCTTGTTGGTTGGCGTCAGGGACTATCACCCGAGCGTCGCGGCCTTTGCCCCACCGCTCAGCGGGCCGGGCAACGATGTCGCGCTGATGTGGCAGGTGTTGCGCGAGGCGAAGATACCCGCCGACAGGATCACCGTTCTCACGGATGTCCCCTCAGCCTTGCCCGGCATTGTCAAGACCGGTGAACCGACACGCGCGGCCATTCTCTCTGCACTCGACAGTATCGGCGAGACCGTATCGAATGGAGACGACGTTCTGCTCTATTTCGCGGGTCACGGCGGGCAATTGCCCGACCGGGGCGGCGACGGAACGACCGACGAGCCGGACGGCCTAGACGAGGTCTTCCTGCCCGCAGATTTCTCGATCGACGCGACGGGAGACGTGCCGCATTACGCGAACGAAATCCGCGATGACGAGATTGGCGCGCGGATTGATCGCATGATTGACCGCGGGGCGCATGTCTGGTTGGTCGCCGACACGTGCCATGCGGGAACACTGCAGCGGGGCGATCCGGGGAACCTCGTGCCACGTCAATTGACGCTTTGGCATGGTGATGATCGTGGCTTGGATAAGACTGCGGTATTGGCGCCACCGCGAGGGTCGGCCGGACAGTTCGTTGCTTTCTACGGCGCCCGAGCCGGAGCGCTGGCTTATGAGACCCGGGTTCCCGATGCTGACGGAGGACCTGGCCGCACGCACGGCCTGTTGACATGGTCGCTTGCGCAGTCAATCCGGGAAGGCGCGCGCGATTATCAGGCACTGGCACGGGCCGCCGGAGCACGGATCTGGTCCGCCAGCGCCGGGCGGGCCAGCCCCGACTTTGTGGGCGCCCTGGGCGGGTCTCCGATGCTGGGTGCGGATCGGCAGGCGGGCGATCGGTACCGCCTGATCGCAAGCGATGACGGATTGTATGTGACCGGCGGGCTCTTGGACGGGCTGACAGAGGACGACATGATCCATATCGGCTGGCATGATGCGCCACGCGCGCAGCCCCTGCTTGCGACAGCGCGCGTCGCGGCAGCCGGGCTTGCCGTTGCACGGGTTGACATCCCTGCCGCGGGTCATCCTGACGCGGCTGCCTTGGACCAGATGATCACCGAAGAAGGTCTCGATCCCGTGGCACACCGGGAGCGCTGGCTGCAAGGCCGCGCACCGGCTCTCGTGGCGTGGCAGGAACGGGGCGTCGAGACCTCCTTTGAGTTGCGTTTTGGTGCCGGGCTCGCCGGAGGAAGCATGGCGCGCGGGGCCATCCAAACCCTCTTGTCCGGCGACGCCGAGGGAACAGAGAAACCGCCGATTGAAATTGACCTGATGGACGGTGCGCTGACACTTCGCCACGCGCAGCTGGCAACTCCGGTTTCCATGCCTGCGACGCCCGATGGGGTACAGGCGCTGAGGGCGCAAGTCGATCAGTTGCAACACGCGCGGCGTTTGAGAACCGTTGGACTTGGCTTGGCCGGGCGGGGGCTGTCGCCGGCGCTGGAGACCACCGTAACGATCCGCCCTTCCGGTGCTGCCGATTGCAAGGACGCTCCGGAGCTCGCCGCTCGAACTGAGAGCGTCGTTCACCATTGTGATCTCGTCGAAATTGATGTGCGAAACACCGGGGTTCAAGCGCTCGACGTCACGCCCCTTTACCTCGCGCCCGACGGGCAGGTGTTCTTTCTGTCAGGCTACGATGGGTCCAATCGCGGAGGGTTGCGGTTACGCCCGAATACCCGCAAATCCGTGCGGTTTCGCGAAGACACTGCTCCGAAAAACGGCGTGCCCGCTGCAACGGGGCAAGTGACTTTGCTGCTATTTGCCGTTGAGGCGCAAGACGATGGCCGCCCGCCAGTGGATTTCAGGTATCTGCAATCAGTTGGCACCGAGCCGGTGTTGCGTGCGGCTGTTATCCGTCCAGACCGAAAGATCTCGACAAAGGCCGGGGCGGCCGTTCTGACGCTCACTACACAACCGCCGCAAAATCGGGGGAGGGTGGCCGATTAAGAACGCGATGCTCAGCGTTTTCGTCGTGCTTGCCACGGTCACCGGTCACATCGCCTGCGCCGAGCCTGCAGGGGTTCCGGCCGCCCAGACGCGCGCCGCTGCAATGGAGCTAGGCCAATGGGCGATCGCTAACTCGAACCGCGCCGTGCTCGCGAACGCGGTCGAACTGGCGCTGCGGTCAGGCGCATCGCTGGATTCTGACGATCCGTGGAGCATCGCCGATCTGGCCGACCGCCTTGCCGCGATGCCGGGCGGCCAGGCTGATCTGGATCGAATCCGGGCCACCCGCGCCCGAGGCGTCATCGCTGGGGTCAGCAGGCTCGACGTGACGCTTGGGCCCGGTGACACGCACCGCGTGCCGTTGACCATGGCGGGGGATGAGCCGGCGATCGTGGAGGCGCGGCTCAAAATTGGGTCGAATGGAGCGGATCTGGATCTGCAGATTGTCGGGCCAAACGACCTGATGCTCGAAGATGCGGGGCCAGAGACCGGGACGGCGACCATCGGCGCGTATCTGGAATTCCGACCCGAGACCTGCCTGGATATCGAAGTCATCCTCCGCAATGTCGGGTCGGGCACGGCCAATGCGGTCATGCTGGCGCCAGCATCCTCCCTCATTGCGTGCGGGAACTAGGCGGTGTGTTGGTTTCGTCATGTCGCCCTTGCCGCGTTCATCATGTTGGGCGGTCTGTGCCTCGCCAACTTAGCGGTGGCGGATCAGCACAGCGTCCAGACCGATCCCCTGCAACTCGGGATCCGCGAGTTGAGGCAATCGGCCGACACGAATGATGCGGCGCGATTCATCGCGACGCTTGACCGTGTGGTGCCGATGGTTTTTGACGAACCACGTCTGGCGGTGCAGGAAAAGCTGGGGTTGCTGGCCGGGTTTGCCGCACTGACCGACCGTTTGACCGCTCCGGAGGCACGGATCGAGGCCGAGTCCTGGTTTTTGGTCTATGCAGAGGTTGCCTTGGGCAAAGAGCACGAGATCACTGTCGGTGCGCGCGGACGGCTGGTCATGCAGTTTCTGCAAATGGGACGTCAGGGAGAAGCCGAAGCGCTTGCCGCGGATGGCCCCACGGCACCGGGCGGACAGACGGTTTTCAACAGCCTCATGGCCACACGGCTGATCGAAGAAGGCCGGTACGACGAAGCAATCCGCATCCTCCTGGCGGAAATTGATGATGACAAACGCCGAACTCCGGGTGAGACGCCCGAGCGCGACATGGTCATCATGATGCTGGGGCGCGCCTATCTGGATGCCGGTGCGCCCGAAGACGCTGTTGCCGTACTCGAGCCGCTCTACCATCGGCGCGTGGCTGCCGGGCACAGCCCCGAAATCGCGCTGATCATGGCGCTCTATTTCGGGCAGGCTCTGTCGGGGACGGGGCGTCATGCTCAGGCGAAGAAAGTCATGGATGACGCCCATAGTGAGGCAGAAACCCGGCTCGGTCCGACGCATCGCACCAGCCTGATGATCGGGCTTGTTCGGTCGAATGTATATGGTGATGCGGGAGAGATCCGTCGCTACGAAGAGCTGCGGTTGTGCCACTATGGCCTTTCGAGGCAGGCAAATCTGGTTCCCTTGGAGCTTGCAATAACGCTTGAAAACCATGCGGAGTTCCTGAAGCGACTGGCCTATCAAACGGAAGAGGCCGGGATCTTGCGCGAACTCATCGCTTTGGTTGACCGGTCGCCAGAACTGGATCCGCTGGTCGGGATCCGCGCGCGTAAATCCCTTGCCGAGAACCTTTTGGTAACCGAGCCCTCCGGTCCCGGCCGGGCGCATCTGATCGAGGCGGTACGCGGATTTGAGAGGCTGCTCGGGCCTGACAACTTGGAAAGCCTTCGGGCAAAAGCGCTCTTGACGATGCTCGATACGCGGACCCGTCCCATATCGGATGCGGACATTGCCACGATGCGGCGGCTGGCGCGGGCCGAGGGCGCGCATGCCTCGGAGGTCACCATAGAAGCGATCGCGGCCCGTGCAAACCTCGCGCAGTTTCTGAACGACACAGGCCGGTATCAGGACGCATTGTCTGAAGTGGATGGCGCGATCGTCGATCTCGATCGCGCGCCGTCACCCGAGTTTCAGCTGGCCTCGGTCAGCACGACGCGCTCCATCCGTGCGCAGGCCTTGCGTGGTCTTGGGCGTGTCGACGAAGCGGTCATCGCATTGGAAAAGGCGGTCGAGGCCGTGATCAACGATCGGCGATCCTTGCAAACAATCTTTGCGGGGGATCTGCCTTTTGCGACGAATGTGGCTGGGGATGTCGGATGGCAATATGCCGATGCGGCATGGGACGCGGCGCGCGATGCGGCGCCCGACCGGCAGGTCGCCTTGCGAGCGCAAGCCTTTGAGACAGTGCAGATCGCCGGTTTCGGTGATGCAGCGCAAGCGCTCACTCAGGCCGAAACGCGACGTCTGCAACAGGATCCCGATGCGGCCGAGGCGCTGGCGGCGTGGGAGGTCGCATCGATCCGCGCCCGCGATCAGCGCGCGCGGCTCGTCAACGACCCGTCCGCGACCACGCAAGCGCCCGCGCTCGACAGCGCGGAAGCGGCGCTGAAAGCTGCCTTGCCGGACTATTTCGACCGCCTCGTGCCGGACCCTTTGGGTTGGGATGACGTCAGAGGCCAAGACGACCTCCTATCCGACCAAGAAGCGCTTGTGCTTATCGTACCGGCCCCTTTGACCGCAGAGAACGCAGACAATCCATACGGGTTTGTCTTTGCGGCCAGTCGCGACAAGATTGCCTGGGCGCGCATTCCGCTGACGCCGATTGAGCTCGCGCGGTCAATTGCGCGGGCCCATGCTCAACTGGATCGCCGCGCCTTGCCCGGTCTGGACTATGCTGCCCGCGCGCCGGTCAATCCCGATCAGCGGTTGGATGGGACGAACACGGAACTCTTTGACATCGACACCGCCCACGCGCTCTACCGCGTGCTTTTCGGTGCGCCCGAGATTGCCGCGATCCTTGAAGATAAGGATCATTGGATCCTGGTGCCTCAGCGCGGGGCGATGAGCTTGCCATACGCAAGCCTGGTCATGTCGCTGCCGCCGGCCATACCGAAGGATGGGCGCGACCTGCGCGCAGTCCGGTGGCTGGGCCTGGAAAAGGCGCTGACAATCCTGCCAAGCGCGGCGGCGTTGCGTCAGCGGGCAGCGAGGGATCCGGCGGTCTCTCCGACGGGACCTGCCGAAGGCCTCGCCTATATCGGTTTTGGCGACCCGGCCTTTTCCGGGCTCGAAACGGCGGCCCTGCGCACGGTGGATGAGATCCACGGAGAGGGTGTGGATCGCGCCCGTGCCGTTGGTCGTCTGCCGCGGTTGCCGGGAACGCGTCGCGAGGTGCGTGCGCTCTCTGATCTTCTGGGGGCAAGCGAAACCTATCTGGGTGCCGCGGCGTCCGAGCGGACATTCGAAGATCTTGCACGATCCGGTCGGCTCGACGGCCTGAAGATCCTGCACTTTGCCACACACGGGCTGCTTGCGGGGAATTTCAATGCTCTGAAGGAGCCCGCACTTGCGCTGAGCCCACCCGTGGCCGGGGCGGTGGCAGCGCGAGCGGAGGGTTTTGATGACGGGCTTCTGACCGCATCCGAGATCGCGCGCATCCGGCTTGCCGTCGAATGGGTGATCCTGTCGGCCTGCGACACCTCGGGCAGCGCGGATCCCCGCGCGAGCCTCGATGGTCTGAGCGGTCTCGTGCGCGCTT
>JBCCVT010000151.1:0-7464 GCA_039195015.1 Pseudomonadota bacterium | reverse complement strand
GGCGCCTGACCGAGAAAGAGGGCAAGCGCCTGGCGAGCTTTGCGGTGGTCGTGGTTTTCCCCGAGCCCTGCAGGCCGACCATCAGGATCGGCGCGGGCGGGTTGTCGATCTTGAGCGCGCCGGGATCGTCGTCGCCGCGCAGCACATCGACCAGCGCGTCATGCACGATCTTGACGACCTGCTGGCCTGGCGTCACCGATTTGGTGACCGCCTGGCCGGTGGCCTGGTCCTGCACCTTCTTGATGAAGTTGCGTGCCACGGGCAGCGAGACATCCGCCTCGAGCAGTGCGACCCGCACCTCGCGCAGGGCGGTTTTGACGTCGTCTTCCGACAGGGCGCCCTGTTTCGTCAGCCGGTCAAAAACGCTGCCGAGGCGTTCGGACAGATTTTCAAACATTCCCTCGGGCTCCTTATGGCCAGTTGCGATGTCGCCCTTAAGGTAAGAGCGGGTGGGTCAATGCACAAACGCCCCGTGCCGTAATGACAGCAGGCCGTCCAAACGGTTTTGCCTCCGAGACCAACTAAGGACGTGGAGGCAAACCAAACGGTTTTGCCTCCACGGGCGCAACGCGCTGGTGGAGGGCGATCCCGGCACGGGCCGGGACCGGAAGATGTGACACTTCCGGATTGCGCCGGGCGATACGCCCATGACGACCCGGAGTCAAGACCGGACTAGGGCGGGGCTGTGCGGCCATGCTAGGGTCGCCGGGCTGCTTGAGGACCAGGGGAGATCCCGGCCATGGTTGACCAACCGCGCCCGCCGATGCGCCGATATGCCGGTCAGATCACCGATAACGACATCTGGGACCGGTTCCGCATCCGTCCGGGCGACATCTTTGTCTGTACCCCGCCGAAATGCGGCACGACCTGGATGCAAACGATCCTGCGGATGATGGCCACAGGCCGTGCCGATCCGTCGGTCTATGACAATCGGGTGTCGCCCTGGCTGGATGCCGGATTCCGGGACCGGGATGCGCAGGCCGAGATCCTGCAGGCCCAGAGCGAACGCCGCGTGATCAAGACGCACACGCCGATCGACGGCATCACGTTCGACCCCAAGGCCACCTATATCGCCGTCTATCGCCACCCGATCGACGCGCATCTGTCGTTCCGGACCCATGCCGAGAACATGACGGTCGACATGCTGGGCTTTATGTTTCCCGAAGATGTGGGCGACGGGGTCCGGCGGTTCATCCGTCACGCGGACACATCGCACGGAACCGACGATTTGAACCTTGCCTCTTTCGTGGCCCATTACAACGGTTTCCGCGACGCCGCGCGGCATGAGAATGTCCATCTTTTTCACTATGCGGATCTGAGCCGGGACCTTGCCGGCGAGGTCGCGCGCCTGGCCGGGCTGATCGGTCTGGACCTGCCTCAAAAAGCCATCCGCGAGATTGCTGACGCGGCCGGTTTTTCTTCGATGAGGGCACATGCCGAGAGCCTGACCCGCGCGCCCGGCTTTGAAACAGCGTTCAAGGATCCGGCCAAGTTCTTTGCCGACGGCACCAGCCGCAAATGGGTCGGGCGGGTGTCGGACGCAGATCTGCGGGCCTATGAGGACCGCATGGACGCCTTGGTTTCCCCCCGGGACCGGGCCTGGCTGGAAGGCGGAAACCGCGCGCACGGGCCGGGCGCTTGATCTTGATGGCCGCGTTCCGTTTGGAACGCGCCGCTAGGGCGATCGCGTGACGGTTGGGATCTCTGGCAGCTCGGCATTGGATTGGATCCGCGCCGCCGTCGCGAGGACCAAGGCCTGCGAGATGCACATCGGAGCGGCAAGCGAGCGCGAGAAGGTGTGCCTGTGCTCGGGGACCGAGAAGAAAGCATCCGCGGATTTGGCCAAGGGCGACAGCGTGCTGTCCGAGATCGCGATGATCTTTGCCTGTGTCCCGACCACGTTTTCCACGATCGAGACAACCTCGTTGGCATAAAACCGGAAGGACACCGCGATAAGCACATCCTTGTCCGAGATCGTCCTGGCCATATGGGTGGCCAATCCACCGCTTGGATCGAGCAAGACACAGCGCTTGCCGATCATCGTCAGCATATAGCGGATGAAGTCGACCACCGGTGCGGAACGCAGCTGCCCCAGCAGATAGACCGTGTCCGAGGCGGTTAAGATATCGGCGGCCGTCGACAGGTCGTCGCCCGAGATGTCGTCGAGCAAGGCCTGAAGCGACGCGATATCCTTGACCACGAGGTCCCGAAGAAACCCGAAATCCGATGGATCGTCCCGGTTTTCCAGATCGTTCTCGAGCGCGCGTACGCGGGCCTCGAACCCCGGCGCTGCGGTTTCCAGGCGCTTCTGGAACAGCTTCTGCAGATCCTTGAAGCCGGTATATCCGAGCGCCTGGGCGAAACGCACAAAGCTGGAGGCATGAATGCCGCAGCGATCCGCGATGGCATTGACGGAATGTACGGCAACTTCGTTTGGGTTCTGGGTGAGATACAGCGAGATCTGTTGATGCGACTTGCTCATGCTTTCGAAGCGCTCATGTATCAGTCGAATGAGCGTCTCGAAGTCCTTGGGTGTCGGGTTTTGGCGTGCGTCCATCGGGAACCTCTAGGCCGATTTGATCCTCGGAGCATTGACCGCCGGTCGGGTGACAGCGTCGGACCGTCTGCAACCCGGCATGAACGCGGCCTGGCTGATCCAGCCGGTGCCGACAATGGCGTCGCGGATCATGGCCTGTCTCCGATGCTGCGCCAGGCCCTGTCCCGGGACGATTGCTGGATCTCTTCCACAAGCGTCTGAATGCGCAGGCCGGCGCGAAAGCTGAAGGGTTCGTCGTGATCCCCGTGAATCGCGCCAAGAAAGCCCGCCACTTCGATGGCCTTGAGGTCGTTGAACCCGATCTGGTGGCCGGGCGCGACGCAGAACAGCCCGTAAGGCGGATGCGCGGGCGCCGCCTCGATCCTGCGGAAGCCCTGACGGCCTTGCCTGTCCTCGGCGTTGTAGAAATGAAGCTCGTTGAAACGTTCCTGGCTGAAAGCGAGCGCGCCTTTGGAGCCGAAGACCTCGAAGTCGTGCTGCATCTTGCGTCCGGTGGCGATCCAGTTGCCTTCGATGGACCCGCTCGCGCCGTTGGCAAAGCGCAGAAAGGCGCGGCCCACATCATCCACGGTGGATTGATGCGTGGCGCCCTGCGCGTCGGTCCGTTTGGAATGCCAGGTCACCAGATCGCCCATCACCTCGGTGATCGGGCCGAGCAGGAATTCGGCCGTGGCCAATGCGTGGCTGCCCAGATCGGCCAGGGCGCCGCCACCTGACGGGTCGATGCGGAAGGTCGCGGTGCCTTCTGCCGAGGCCATGTAATCCTCGGCATGGAGACCGCGATAGCCGCGGATCTCGCCCAGTTCGCCGGCGGCAATCATCTCGCGCGCCAGTTTGAACATCGGATTGCAGAGGTAATTGAAGCCCACCTGGGTTTTCACGCCTCTGGCCTCGGCCGCCTCCATCATCTCGCGCGCATCCGCCGCCGCTGGCGCGAGCGGCTTTTCGCAATAGACATGTTTGCCCGCCCGGGCGGCCGCCAGGGCCATCTCCTTGTGCAGGGCGTTGGGTGCGGTGATCGAGACGATGTCGATATCGGCGTCATTGATGATGTCGCGCCAGTCAGTCGTCGCGTTGGCAAATCCAAAGGCCCGCGCCGTGCCCGTGGCCGCGGTTTCGTCGATATCGGCGACGGTTTGCAACGCGGCCGCGATCGGCAAGTCGAAGACCCGGCTGGCATTGGTGAAGCCAAAGGCATGGGCCTTACCCATGAAGCCGGTACCGATGAGGCCAATCTTAAGCGTCGGCTTGGAGTGGGACATCGATCTTGTCTCTGTTCACGATCAGCGTGTGATCGATGGTGCCGTCGAAGAAGTTGAGGATGTTTTCCGCGCTGGAGATCGCCATCCGCTCGGCCGCATCCCGGGTGAGCCCGCCGATATGGGGGGTCATGACCACCTGATCGAACCGCTTGAGGGGATGGTTGTCCGGCACGGGCTCGGTTCCGAAGACGTCGAGCCCGGCCGCGCCAACCTTGCCACGGTCCAGGGCGTCGACGAGGGCGGTCTCGTCAATGATGCCGCCGCGGGCCGTGTTTATGACGACGACGCCGTCGCGCATCATGGCGAACTCGGCCGCACCAATGAGCGGTTTGCCGGTGTGGGGCAGCGAGAAAGAGACCACATCGGCCCAACCAAGCCCTTCGTCCAGCGTCCGCACCGGGGCAACATCGCCTTCGGGCCAACCGGTCTGACGCAGATACGGATCGTGGGCACGGATCTCCATCCCGAAGGCGGCCATGAGCCGCGCGGTGTGTCTGCCGATCCGGCCGTAGCCCACCATCAAAAGGCGTTGCCCGTTCAGGTCCCGCGCCTGGAGCTTGTTGCGCCATTCCCACGGTCCGGTCCTGACGGAGGCATCGGCGCGGAGCAGGCGTTTCGAGGCCGCAAGGATCATCATCGCCGCATGTTCGGCCACCGTGATCGAATTGACATCGCCGCAAATTGCCAGCGCAATCCCGCGTCGGTTCAGCGCCTCGACATCCACCGCATCGTAGCCGACGCCGTGGCGGGAATAGATCCGTACTTTTTCCCCCTTGGCGACGGTTGGCTCAGTGATCGTTTGCGTCCGCAGCAGAACCGCGTCGGCCTCGGCAATCACCTCGGCGACGCTGGCTTCGGAGGTCACGTCGAGATAGGTGACCGTCATGCCTTGGGCGGCGTCAAGCAAAGCGCGGCCTGACGGGTGCAAGGGTCCTCCGACCACGACATGTGGCATCAGTAGCCCGCCTGGGACGTTGCCCGCGCGGGACCGCCGGTCAGCGCGCGGAACCGTTGCACGCTGGCGCCCGCAGCGGCGGCCAGAAGACGCGCATCGCCGCCCACGGTGGTCAGGCTATAGCCCCAGCCGATGGCTCTGGCGGCGTAGTCCGGCGTGCCGCAATGGAGGCAGGCCTGGATGTTGTTCGCCTTGCACACCTCGGCGATGCGCTGGATCAGCGCGATCATTTCGGGTTCTTCCCGGTCAAAGCCGGGCGCAAGCCGACCCTGCTGCGTGCCCAGCGTAAGGTCGGCGGGCCCGACATATATCCCGTCAAGGCCGGGTGTGGCCGCGATCTCTTCGAGATTGGCCATGCCTTCGGCGGTCTCGATCATTGCGAGGGCAACCACCTCGTCATTGATCGCAGGACCGTATCCCGGCATGGCGAACATTGCCCGTGTGGGGCCAAAGCTGCGCTGACCACGGGGCGGGTAGCGCATGTAGCTGACGAACTCCGCCGCCTGCGCGGCGGTATTGATCATCGGGCAGATGATGTTCACCGCGCCCGCATCCAGGGCTTTCATGATGATCGCCGGGTCGAGCCAGGGCACCCGTGCGCCGATGGTTGCGCCCGAGGCGCGCAGCGCCTGGAACATCGGCAGGGCCATCGAATAATCCAGGGCGCCGTGCTGAATATCGACCGAAATGGCGTCATACCCCTGCGCGGCCATGATCTCGGCCGTGAAGGGGCTGCCGATGGACAGCCAGCCATGCAGCACCGGCTTTCCTTCGGCCCACATCTGTTTGACCTTGTTTTTCATCGGGCCTCCTGAAAGACGATCTGCGCGCGTTTGGTGTCGGGGTCATCTGCGAGGCCGCCCGCGGACCCGGACCGGGCGATCGGCTTGCCCGTCGCTGTCGAGATCATGATCGCCGCCGCATCCTGGGCGCGGGCTGCATCCCCGGGCGGCGCGGTGGGACCGTCGCCCGGCGCCTTTTTGGTCACCGGTGATATCACCTTTGCGGTGCCGCTGCGCGACACCCCTGCACCGCCGAAGAACACGTCGAACCGTTGGTACATGGGTCACTCCAATTCGCGGGTCTGAACGACGCGGGCTTCGGCCACGGACAGGAAACAGGCATCGGCGAGCAAAAGCGCCAAGCGGCCATCCTCAAAGCCCACGGGCACGGGTTTTCCGGTTTCGATGGCGTCGATGAAATGGCCAATTTCTGCGTTGAAGGCCTCGTGGTAGCGTTCGATGAAGAAGTGCTGCAGAGGTGCGGCGATATTGGTCTGACCGGCCAGATGTTTGGTCATCAGATGGTCGCGCCGGTTGTCCGATATCACCATGCCCTTGGAGCCGAAGAGTTCCACCCGCTGGTCATATCCGTATACCGCCTGGCGCGAGTTGGTGATGATCGCCTGCTTGCCGCTTGCCGTCGTCAGGGTCACCACCACGGTGTCGTAATCTGCGCACCGGTCCATCAGCGCGGGGTTCACCAGACGGGACCCGGTTGCGCTGACCTCGGTCACCTCTTCGCCCAGCATAAAGCGCGCGAGGTCAAGGTCGTGGATGGTCATGTCGCGAAAGATGCCACCAGAGGTTTCGATATAGCCATCAGGGGCCATGCCGGGGTCGCGCGAGGTGATGACGACTTGATGCAGGTCGCCGATCTCGCCATTGGCGCAGGCGGACCGGGCCGCCGCGTGACCGGGATCGAAGCGGCGAACGAAGCCAAGCATGATCGGCACATCCGTGCCCTTGATCCGACTGGCCAGGGCGTTGACACGATCCAATGACAAATCGATCGGCTTTTCGCACAGCACGGGCTTGCCGGCCTTCACGCAGGCTTCCAGCAGGTCGACATGGGTGGAGGTCGGCGTCGCAATGAGAACCGCATCCGCCTTGTCCGAAAGGATCGCGTCGTCGGCAGAGGCATGGCTTGGCACGCCATGTTTCTGCGCAACTTCAGACGCGGAGGGCGCGTGAACGTCGAACACGCCGGCGAGTTCGGCATGCGGGTGCGCAGCAAGGTTGTCTGCATGCATGCGACCGATCCGGCCGCAGCCAAGCACGGAAATCCCAGTCAATTTCTTCCTCCCAGATATTTCTGCAATAATTGTTGCAGCGGGACTTTGAAGTCAATAATCATTGCTGATGTGCATTGCTGACGTGCCCGAACGAGCACCAGGGAGGACGAAACGTTGACAGCCGATACCGTGCGCCTGACGATGGCGCAGGCGCTAGTGCGCTATCTTTGTGCGCAATTCACCGAGGTCGACGGTGCGCGCGTGCCGCTCTTTGCGGGTGTCTTTGGCATTTTCGGCCATGGCAACGTGACCTGCCTTGCCGAGGCGCTGGAGCGGGTGCAGGACCAGATTCCCACGTGGCGCGGACAGAATGAGCAATCGATGGCGCTTGCCGCGATCGCCTATGCCAAGGCCAAGACGCGACGGCAGATCATGATTGCGACGTCGTCCGTCGGTCCTGGTGCAACCAATATGGTGACAGCGGCGGGCGTGGCCCATGCCAACCGCCTGCCTGTGCTTTTGCTGTCGGGGGATACCTATGTGGTACGGCATAATTCATAACTTCCGTACGAATAGCATGTGTGACTTATTCGTACGGAAGTTATGAATTATGCCGTACGAATAGCATGCGTGACTTATTCGTACGGAAGTTCTGCGAATAATATTGACTACCGGG
>JBCCVT010000150.1:0-7483 GCA_039195015.1 Pseudomonadota bacterium | reverse complement strand
CTTCGATAGGTGCCGTCATTGCGGTAGAGCGTTTTGAACATCGCGCTGCGCCAGGGCCAGTACATGATTTCGGGCGCGCAGCGGGAGAAGCGGTCGACAACCGGGTCATCCGCGTATTGTGCCACATCCGCATTGCCGAAGAGCCGCCATGTCAGTGTGATCGCACGGGCCTGCGGTAGCCGGTCCAGCAGCGCCGAGACGGTCCCGTCACCGGTGTGGATGTTGACGAACTCGTCCACATCAAGCGGCAAGATCCAATCGGCATCGCGCACGGTCTCAGTGTTCTCGGCCGCCTTCAAGGCGGTGAACTGGATGCCGCGATGGTGATAGGGGCCGTCATTGCGCAGATGGGTCACATGCCCGAGCTGCTCCAGTCGGTCGAGCATTGCATCCGTGCCGTCCTGGCAATCGTTCGAGAAGACCAGGAACCGGTTGAAGCCAACCGTTTGGTGATGAGCCAGCCATTCGATGAGAAACGCCGCCTCGTTTCGGACGGTCAGCACGGCCAGCACCTGCATTCAGCTGTCCATATCAAGCGCGAGCGCATACGCCGCGCGTTCGGTATCGGTCAGCCGCACGCCGATCGCCTGATCATAGAGTGAGGCGAATTCAGGCATTGCGCGAAGCTCGGCCGCCTTGTCGCGGTGCCAGTCGAGCCCGGCCTCGTGCCAGCGGCGCAGCGCCGGGTCTGTCAGCAGCTCGTCGTAAAGCTGTCGCAGGCGGGGCAGGTTGCGTTTGATCGTAACGTCCCGATGCGCGGACCAGTCCATCCGGATCCAGTAGTTGAGCCCGATCGAACGATCCACATGCAGGGCTCGCCCGCGCTGGCGTTTGATCAGAAAGCTTTCGGCGCTGCGCAGGGCATAGTGGTTGAGCTGCACGATGTCGTATCCCACGGTCTCGCGCGAGCTGCGCCAACCGTTCCGGGCCGCGTCACGGGTCATGTCCTGGCCCGAGCCGTTCACCCATTTGACCTGCTTCGCCATCTTGTCGTTCAGCTTGTTTGGCCGATGGCAACTGAGTTTTCCATAAGCGCCGATGTTGCGGAACATGGTCTTGAAGCCCCAGGCCGTATGCGGCTTGGGGCAGTATTTCGGCGCGCAGCTGTCAAACTGGTCGATCACGAACTCACCGGAGAGCGCGGTGATACCGTTATGTCCGAAAAGCCGCCATGTCATCGCAATGTTGGTGGCATCAGGGGTCGTGGCAAAGAGATCCTTCAAAGTGCCGTTGCCAGCGCGGATATTGATGAACTCGTCGACGTCGATATGGATGATCCAGTCCGCGTTCTTCACTGCGGGCTCTGATATTGCCTTGTTCAGCGCCCATTGCTGGGGCGAGTTGCCTTCCCAATCGTCATTGCGGCGGTGGTCGACCCAGCCTGTGATCTGAAGCCGATCGAGAATGGCATCGGTGCCGTCGTCGCAATCATTGGTGTAGATCAGGAACCGGTCGACGCCGATCGCGCGGTGATAGGCGATCCATTCCAGCACATAAGGCGCTTCGTTCTTCATGCAGGCGACGATCACATTTCCCGATTGGCCGTCTGGCAGGGATCGCGGCGGAACGCGGTCGAATGGGGCGCCGAGCTGTTCTTCGTCGACGGCACCCATCGTGTTGTGCGGACGATAGGGGGAGCTGGCGAGACGCCGGTAGTTTTCAACCGCGCGCGCCGGCAAGAGCTGGCGGGCGCCGTCGGTCAGGTCCAGGCCGGCATCCTTGACTGTTTCCGATTGCGCGGCGAGATCCCGTTGCCGGTCCGGCAAGGACGCTTTGCTGGCGCGGTCGATGCGGTACATGAAACTGAGCAGGTATTGCGTGGCGCGAAAACCCCGTTCGGGATCGGCGTCCCGCCATGCGGTCGAGGCGATCTCGGGCATCGCGGGCCGGAATCCGGGATGCCGGTCGCGCAGGGTCTGGCACATGGTCTCAAAGCGCGCAGTGACGGCGCCAAGATGCGACGGATCGGGCGGTGGGCCGTCAATCGCCACCTCATCCAACATCCCGGCCCATGTCTGACGCGGCAGGGTGCGATTTCCCTGGGCCAGGAGCCTGAGCAGCACATCATTCAGCAGCCGGCCTCGGGTGAGCGTCGCGGCCGAGGGTAAGCGTGGCACATTTTCGGCGGCGACGCGGCCAAAGGTCTGGCCGATGTCGAAAGCGGCGCGCACCTCATCCACTGCTTTGTCACCGTAGATCTGCTCCGGATCGATGCATCGCAAGTGGACCGAGCCCGTGCCAAACGCGGCTTCCCACTCTGTGACGAGGCGCGCATAGTCCAGCCAGAATACGGGCCCCTGAGTTTCCTCGAACTGGCCTTTCAGCGGGTCGATCGCGGGCATCGCGGAGCGGGCGGCGTCCCACCAGTCGGGTGCCTCCAAAAGGTCGAGATCACGCTGCAAGGGCACCGCGCGGCCTTCTCCGATCTGCAAGGCGTAATGTGCCAGCAACTGCTCGGCCGGTGGGCGAAGATGTGCCACGATGCGGATGTCGTTCGACCATTGCCGCAACCAGTCAGCCACGCGCGAAATTTCCGACCGTCGATACATCGACGCGCCAAGTTGCCAGGCCGCCAGGATCAGAAGATCGGGGTCGGTCTCGGTGATCTCCCGGGCCAGATCCCGCGTCACCCGATCGCGCAGATCTGCCTGCGCGCCTTGCGTGATGTAGCCTCGATTGAACCGCAGCGGATCGAGCCGGGCAGGATCGGTCATCGCCATGAAAAGCCGTGTGTGATTGCCCGACCCGGGGCTGCGCGCAAACAATACGCCTTTTTTGCGCAAGCGGTCGCGCCTGTCGCCGAGCACGGCGCAGATCCGGTGGGCAAGCCGCATGTCCGGACCGATATGCAACGAAATCCGCATCAGGAGGAGCCGGCGGCCTGCGCGGTCCGGTTGGTGTTTGCCTTGCCCCACCAGGGCAGGTCTCGGCCGAGATGCGACGAGAGCCGCTCCCGCGCATCGGGTGCGGCAATGTCGAGCTCCAGATAGTCGGGATCGTCGCGGAACCAGTGCAGAAGGCTGTCGTAATGCCCATCGATCCAGCGTTCCTGCTCGGCGTTCGACACGCCGTAACCGGCGGGCAGGCCAGGAATGTCGCGCGACGGCAGGCGGGTGGTCCCAAGGTTGTTCCAAGCCATCATCGACGCTGACAGCGCCGCCGCATCACGGCGCGAGGCCACAAATTTCACACCGGGGTTTTTGCGTCGCACGGCCTCGAGCAATGCAAAGTCCATCTGCGGCCAGAGCGAACGTTTGCCGCGCAGCATGCTCATTTCTGATACGGCGGTAAAGCCGGGGAGAAGGGCCGCGGGATCGCCGGTTTCAAAATACCCGCGATAAAGTAGCTCGGCCACAAAGACGAGCCGCTGTTTGCCGGGTTCACCCTGCGGGTCACGCACACGGTGATCCGCGACACGATAACCTGCGCGCTTGAACGCGCGTGCAAGCGTCGTGGTGCCGGATTTCGGCAAACCCAGATTGACCACCTGCAACGTCACGAGGCGAGACCCAGTTGATGCATCAGCGCCTCTTCCTCGGGCGGGATGGTTGATGCCGCGCGCAAGGCGGCCTGCATCTCGCGATAGCTCGGTAGGGCAAGCAACTCGTCACGGCGCGCGCGGTGGTGACGCACGGCTTCGTGGTGCAATCGCGCGATTTCGGGATCTTGCAGAAGCTCCTCCATCGCCTCGCGCAAATCCGGCAGATAGCGTTGGATCGACCGGTCCTCGTGGGCAGGGTCATTGCGTTCGCGCCAATAAGTGTCGTCAAACGCGCGATGGGCACGGTTCACATCGCCACGGTCATTCTTGACCAGATAGCTGTCCAGCGATCGCAGCGCATAATGGTTCAGTGTCGCCAGACCCCGCGCGCCACGGGCCGGAAACTTCCGGATCCGACGCGTGTTTGCCGCCACAAGGAATTTGTTGGGAACCGCCCGCCCCGAGCCGTCGGTCCAGGTTAGAAAATCGCCCTCATCCAGTCCTTTGCGCAGGAAGGGGCGATGAGCGCCGTAATATTGCAGGGGAAAGTCCTGCCGGACCAGCGATTTGACCTCAATCGCCGTCTCGCCGCACCAGATGTCGGGATTGTGTGACCGGGTGAACTGCTCGATCACGGGCGTGTCCTCGAACCGCTCGACCCCGTCATTGGCAAAAAACTGAAAGGTCACGCTGATCGCCTGCGGGTTCCCGCAAGCGGCAATCAGGTCATCGATCCGGTGGTTTCCGGTGTGAATGTTCAGAAATTCATCCACGTCCGCGATCCAGATCCAGTCGGCGTTCCGGACAATTTCGCGTTTGCGCGCATCCTGCAGAGCCTCCATCTGATAGTTGCGACCCTTGGCGGGATTGGGCAGGTGCTGCACCAGACCACGATCGGCCAGCGCATCAAGCAGCAGATCGGTCGCATCGGTGCAATCATTTGAATAGAATAGGAAATCCGTGACGCCGATCAAACGTTTGAACGCGATCCATTCAATGAGGAACGGACCTTCGTTCTTGACGCAAGTGACGGCGGTTACGCGCATCTGCGGCGATTCCGTCCGGACCGGACCCATACGTTCATTCTGCCTGTCTGCCCGACCTTGACCACGCGCGGCCCGGCGGTTGAATTGTTGCCAATTACCATACCTTTTGCTGACAAAGCGTCAACGATAGGGCAAAAGCCGACCGTTTTGCGGGATCGAACACCGGACCACGCGCGCGCCTCGCAAGTTGAAACGCCGCGCCACATGAAAGCTTCGACCTATTTCCCGGTTGTCCGCTTGACCTTCCCACGCGAACCTGCCCACGTGAATGCAGAGAGGAGCCTTCATGCAACGTCCCAATTCGATCGACGCGGTGCAATCTTTGCTTTCCGATCAAAGCTATGTCTGCGGTCGCGCCCTGGCCACCGTGGTGTTTTTGTCGCTGAAACTGGGCCGCCCGCTGTTTCTGGAAGGTGAGGCCGGCGTCGGCAAGACCGAAATCGCCAAGGCGCTCGCGGCCGGGTTGGGCCGCCGTCTGATCCGTCTGCAATGTTATGAGGGGCTCGACGCGGCTTCGGCGGTGTACGAATGGAATTTCCCGGCACAGATGGTCGCGATCCGCACAGCCGAAGCCTCGGGCGGGGCCGATCGGAGCGCGCTGCAAGAGGAGCTGTTCAGTTCGGACTATCTGGTGGAACGCCCGCTCTTGCAGGCGATGCGGCCGGATGAGGCCGGCGCGCCGGTTCTTCTGATCGACGAGTTGGATCGCACCGATGAACCGTTCGAGGCGTTTCTGCTGGAAGCTCTCAGCGACTTTCAGGTCACCATCCCCGAGCTTGGCACAATCAAAGCGCCCGAGCCGCCGATCGTCATCCTGACGTCGAACCGCACACGCGAGGTGCACGACGCGCTGAAACGGCGTTGCCTCTACCATTGGGTCGACTACCCCGACTTCGACCGCGAGGTCGAGATCCTGAACGCGCGGGCGCCGGAGGCGTCAGGCACACTCAGCCGCGAGGTCGTCGCTTTCGTCCAGCGCCTGCGCACCGAGGACCTGTTCAAAAGGCCAGGTGTCGCCGAAACCATCGACTGGGCAAAATGCCTGCTGGCGCTGGACATGATCAACCTCAGCCCCGAAGTGATTGCCGATACGCTGGGCGCGATCCTGAAGTATCAGGACGACATCCAGAAACTGCAAGGTTCTGAAGCCAAACGCATCCTCGACGACGCGCGCGCCTCGCTTGAGACCGCATGACCGCGCCGGTGATCCATATCTGTGGTTGGCCCGGCAGCGGAAAGGCAACCATCGGTCGCGTTCTGGCGCGGCGCATGGGCGGGCGGCTGATCGAAAATCACTTGATGATCGATCCGGCAGCCGCACTCTTTGAGCGTGGCACGCCCGCATTCGACAATCTGCGTGCGGCCGTTCGGGCCGCTATCCTGGACGCGGCGGAAACCTTGCCGCCCGAAATCTCGCTGATCGTCACGGATGCACTGGCTGCGTCCGAAGCCGACCGCGCGCTCTTTGCGCCCACTGTCACGCTGGCCCGGTCGCGCGGTGCGACGCTGGTTGCCGTGACGCTGGAGATTTCGGCGGATGAGAACCGGCGGCGGCTGCTGGATCCCGCGCGATCCGGGCGATCCAAGCTGCAAGATCCCGATGTGCTCGACGGGCTGCGGCATGAACACGAGCTGCTAAGACCGGAAGGCGCCGTTCCGCTGGATGTGACGACATTGTCCGCGACCGAGGCGGCAGTGGCTATTGAGCGCATCGCTGAGCGCGCGGGGGCCATTGCCTCATGAGGCAGACGATCATGTTTGTGCCCACGAGCTGTGCGGAGGAAAGGGTCGCGGCCCGGTATGTGACCGATGCCTGAATACGCGCCACTCGACATTCCAGAGCACCCCAAGCTTGCGCAAAACATCATCCATTTCGCGCGGGCCCTGCGGAAAGCGGGTCTGCCCATCGGGCCGGGGCGGGTGATCGATGCCATCCGCGCGGTCGAGGCTGCGGGGTTCACGGAAAAACGCGATTTCTACTGGACGCTTCACGCCTGTTTCGTCAACCGACCCGAACATCGCGCGGTGTTTAGCCAGATCTTTCGGCTTTACTGGCGCGACCCGAGATACCTTGAACATATGATGTCCTACATGATCCCCGCCGTGCGGGGCGTGCAGGAGGAACGCACAGCCAAGGCGGCCGAAAAGCGCGCGGCCGAGGCGCTGCTCGACGGGGTGAACCGCGACCCGCCACCAGACACAGAAAACAACGCCGAAGACGAAACCGAGATCCGCATTGATGCCACGCTGACGATGTCGGTCGAAGAACGGCTGCGCACGCTTGATTTCGAGCAGATGAGCACCGAAGAGGTCGCGGCCGCCAAGCGCATGCTTGCCAGGCTCAATCTTCCGGTGCGTCCGATTCCGTCGCGCCGCGGACAGGCCAGTCATCAAGGACGGCAGATCGACTGGCGCCGCACCTTGCGGGCATCGATGCGACAGGGCGGAGAGTTGAACCGTCTGGCTCTGCGTGAGCCGCGCCCTCGGTGGCCGAACCTTGTCGCGCTCTGCGATATCTCGGGATCGATGAGCCAGTATTCACGGTTGATCCTGCACTTCCTGCATGCGGTGTCGAATGCGAAAGGCGCGGGGTGGGCCAAGGTGCATGCCTTCACGTTCGGCACGCGCCTGACCAACATCACGCGCCACATGAAGCAGCGCGATGTGGATGCCGCGCTCGCCTCTGCCGGGGCTGAGGCGCAGGACTGGGAAGGTGGCACGCGAATCGGTCAATGCCTCCACGCGTTCAATCGTGACTGGTCACGCCGGGTTATGGGCCAGGGAGCAGTGGTTTTGCTGATTACCGACGGTCTGGATCGGGACGATCCGGACGCACTTTCCCACGAAATGGAGCGGTTGCACCTGTCTGCGCGGCGGTTAATTTGGCTAAATCCGCTGCTCAGGTGGGAAGGTTTTGCCCCCCGTGCGCGCGGAATCGCGGCCATGTTGCCCTATG
>JBCCVT010000149.1:0-7507 GCA_039195015.1 Pseudomonadota bacterium | reverse complement strand
CCAACGCCAAAGCCAATGCGGCCGTCAAGCCAAACCGCGTGGTTTTTCGCATCTTGGTTCCTCCCAAAACTGGCCTGGACTTCGCATGTTCTTATCGCCAGTGCCTGGATCAAGCGTCGCATACGAGGACGCAAAGTCAAGCCGCAAGCCCGGATTAAACATGTTGAAAACAGGAGATATTTCGGTCGAAAACCATGGTTCAAGGTCGCTGCAGCGCCGCATGGAAGCGCGCTGTTGCGTGTCGTGAAATGTCTTGCGCCTTTGTCCCCGTGTGGAGCCGTGTTTCAGGCGAAACTCAGGCTCTTACTCGCCTCGATCAGGCGCGGGGCATAGTTGGTTTCAAGTTCCTCCTTGGACACGTGAAAGGATGGGCCGCCGACGTTGAGCCCGTAGATGCGTGCGCCGCCCAGATTGTGCACCGGCACGGCGATGCCGTTCACATCCGGACGCCATTCGCCAAACCCCGAGCAATAGCCTTTGTCGACAAACTCAGCCGCGGCTCGTTCATAGCGCTGCCGTCGGTCATTCGCTCCGCTCGGTTCCTCTGCATCAGCCCGGTCAAAAGCGGCCTCACGATCGGGTTCGGGCATCGCCACGAGTATCGCACGACCCATCGCGGATTCAAAAAGAGGCAAGCGCGCGCCAACCGTCATGCTCAGCGACACGTCCTGCGTCGACCTCTCCACCGCAACATAGACCACGCTTGTCCGGTGCCGTTCGCCCAGGGCGATCGTGACATAGGGGTTCGGCCCGTCGCAGAGCGCCCGCATCGCACCTTGTGCACGGTCCCCCATCTCCATCCCCGTCAGAACCCCCATCCCAAGCCGCAAGACCCCGGCCCCCAGCCGGTAGGTGCCTGATTTCGGGTTCGGCACCAGGTAGTCGAGCTTCACAAGCGTGTGCGTGAGCCGCGAGATCGTGGCTTTGGGCAGACCTGTGCGTTCGGCCAGATCGGCATTGCCAAGCTCCACATCCCCTCGCCGGAACGCGCGGAGCACATCGAGCCCTCGCGCGAGAGCGGTCACAAAGCTCCGATCCTTTTCGTCCTCCATCAGCATGCGTGTCATGGCGGCGTCACCGATTGGGCAGAACGCGCAAACCGTGTTCGGCGAAGACCGGCAGGTATTTACCCAGTCGTTTTGCACGTTCAGGGTTCGACGCGTTGCCGTCGATTGCCCGCTTGACTACCCCTTGCAGGATTGCGCCCATCCGGAAAAAGCAAAAGCCCAGGTAGAACCCGAAATTGTCGATCCCGCCGATCCCGCGCCGGTCGCAGTAAGCTGAGATGAACTCCGGATCGGTCGGTAGGCCAAGCGTCGCGCGATCCACGCCCGCTAATCCGCGCCCCTCGGCGCCGGGCGGCAACTGCCACTGCATGATTACCGAGGCCAGATCGGCGTAGGGATGGCCGATCGTCGACAGTTCCCAGTCAAGTACCGCGCGGCAACTGGTACCCTCGGTGTCGAAGATCATGTTGTCGATGCGGTAGTCGCCATGCACCAGCGTGCGCTGACCATCATCGTCGGGAAGCTGCTCTGCAAGCGCGCCCATTAGACGGTCCATCGACGGAACGTTGGCGGTTTCCGATGCGCGATACTGCTTGGACCAGCGCGATAGCTGACGTTCGAAATAGTTGCCTGGCGGACCATAGTCAGACAGCCCAACGGCCTCGATGTCGACATTGTGCAGATCGGCCAGCACGCGGTTCATCTCATCGATGATCGCGGCGCGGTCAGCCTGTGAACACCCGTCAAGCGTGGGTTCGTTGAAATTGCGCCCGGGCACGAAATCCATGACGTAAAATGCCGATCCGATTACGTAATCATCTTCGCATAGAAGATGCATGCGAGCGACAGGAACGCCGGTTCCAGCCAACGCCTTCTGGACGCGGAACTCGCGATCCACCGCATGTGCCGATTTCAAAAGCACGCCCGGCGGTTTGCGCCGCAACACATACTTGCAGGCGGGTGTGGTCAGCAGGAAGGTCGGGTTCGATTGACCACGCTGGAACTTTGTGGCCTCCAGTGGCCCCTCAAAGCCGGGGAGTTCCGTTGAGAGGTATGCATCGACTGCCGCGAGATCGAGAGTTTGGGTGTCGTCACTCATGCGCATGTCCTCAGCTATAGCTTACCAGTTCCGCATGTTTCGCGTCCGAAAGATGCGGCAGAGCGTTGAACTCGTTCAGGTAAAATCGATCTCCGGAAAAGATGAACCGAGTGATCGAGGTGTTTCGCACCTGCAGGTTCAGCGCCATCATCTGCGCCGCAGGCGCATCCAACGCGCGCGCCACAAGCTGGCCAATCGGCCCGCCCGAGCTGATCACCAGAACCCGTCTGGCCGCCGTGTCGCAAGCAAAGTCGCGCGCGGCGGCCACGCGGGCGGTAAATTCGGCAAAGCTCTCGCGAGCCGAGGTTAAGCCACCTGCCTGCCAATCTAGTATCGTGTCGCGCAAGGTGCGAAAATGCGTTTTTCGATCCTGCATTACCGGGTCGGGCACTTGACCGCCGAACCGCACGCGCAGCAGATCATGAAAGTCGTATTCGTTGAAACCTGAATGCTCCTCGGGCGCCACGTCATAGCCCATTGCGCGCAATGTTTCCTTTTGCCGGACGAGCGTGCCTGTCACCAGCCGGTCCGGCTCCCACCCCATGACGCGCAAGGCGGCGCCGGCGAGTTCGGACTGCCGGTGGCCAAGCACGCTCAGCTGATCGTAGTTTGCAGCGCCAAAGGACGCTTGCGCATGACGGACGACAACCAGCTCGGCCATGACTAGCCCGCGAATTCCGCAGCCAGGCGGGCTCCGGCGGCGCGATACTCCTGGTCGATCCGGTCGACGAGGGTTGCGACATCGGTCACAGCGTCGACCGCACCGATGCCCTGACCTGCACCCCAGATTTCCTTCCACGCTTTCGGTTTGGAGGAGCCCTGCCCAAAGTTCATCGAGGACGCATCGGCAGAAGGAAGATTGTCCGGATCGAGACCAGCCCGGGTGATCGAAGACTTGAGGTAATTCCCCGAAACCCCCGTAAACAATGAGGACGTCACAATGTCCTCGGCACCGCTCTCGACGATCATCTGCTTGTAGGCGGGCTGCGCATTGGCCTCGTGCGTGGCAATGAATGGAGACCCGATATAGCCAAGATCCGCGCCCATGACCCGGGCTGCCAGCAAGGCATCGCCCGTGGCAATCGCGCCCGACAGCAGCAGCGGTCCGTCGAACCAGTCCCGTATTTCTCGGATCAGGGCAAATGGCGACTGCGGACCGGCATGCCCGCCAGCCCCGGCGGCAACGGCGATAAGCCCATCTGCACCCTTCTGGATCGCCTTTTGGGCAAAGGTGTTATTTATGATGTCGTGCAGGACGATGCCTCCACAGCCATGTGCGGCGGCGTTCACTTCTTCCCGCGCGCCAAGAGAGGTGATCCAGACAGGCACCTCGTGTTTGACACAGATGTCGATGTCCCGCTGAAGTCGGCCATTCGACCGATGCACGATCTGGTTGACCGCATAAGGGGCGGCAGGTCGATCGGGGTTTGCCTGATTGTGGCGGTCCAGTTCGTCGCGAATCTGGGTCAGCCATGTGTCGAGCAATGGCGGCTCCCCTTCGGCCTCGCGCGCGTTGAGCGCGGGAAAGGACCCGATGATCCCCGCCTTGCACTGAGCGATCACCATCTCCGGGCAGGAAACAATAAAGAGCGGTGCCGCAACGAGAGGCAGGCGAAGGCCTTGCAAGGCCGATGGCAACGGGATCTGTTCAGCGTACATCGGGATGGCCATTGACGACGGTACGGGTTGGATCTGTGTGGATCATGGGCTCTCTTTCGCGGCGCACGAGGTCGGCGCGGCACTGTAATGCTCGAAAGTTGCTGGCGGGACGCGCGGATGCGATGGCTGTTCCGCTGTGCAAAATGGCATTTCGTATTGTGGTTGACAAGTCTGAGGCTGGGCCGGACAAAGACGGCAATTCTATGCGAGGACCCAAGTCATGCACGCGATGCTGAGCATGCAGCCTGGTGGCCCGGACACCTTGGCGCTGACCGAATTGCCCGACCCCGAGCCGAAGCCGACCGAAGCGGTTGTTCGCGTCCGGGCGGCGGGCGTAAATTTCCCCGACACGCTGATCATTCGCGACCTTTATCAGATGAAGCCGCCACGCCCTTTTGCGCCCGGTGGAGAGATCGCCGGAGAAGTTGTAGCGATTGGCGACAAGGTGACAAATGTATCGGTCGGGGACCGGGTGCTTGCCTTGACCGGCCATGGCGGTTTCGTCACGCATCTGAGCGTCGACGCAGGCACTCTGGTTCCTATTCCCGAAGAGATGCCCTTTGAAGATGCCGCCTGTTTCATCTTTACCTACGGCACCTCGCACCATGCGCTCAAGGACCGGGCCGCGCTGCGTGAAGGCGAAACGCTTTTGATCCTTGGCGCGGCAGGCGGCGTGGGTGCTGCGGCCATCGAACTGGGCAAGGCAGCAGGAGCGACGGTGATCGCGGCGGTGTCCTCCGAAGAAAAAGCCACGTTCTGTCAAGAGCTTGGGGCCGATGAGACCATCATCTATCCGCGCGAGATGGACAGAGACGCGCAAAAGGCGTTCTCGGCTAAGATAAAGGAATTGGCGGGCCGCGATGGGGTCGACGTTGTTTACGACGCGGTCGGTGGCGACTACGCAGAACCGGCCATCCGGGCACTGGCCTGGACCGGACGTTTCCTCGTGGTTGGGTTCCCGGCCGGCATCCCGAAAATCCCGCTGAACCTGACCTTGCTGAAAGGCTGCCAGATCGTCGGCGTGTTCTGGGGGGCATCGGTCTTTCGAGATCCGGCGGGCCATGCCGAGAATATGCGTGAGCTCTTCACGCTTTATGCCGATGGGCGGATCAAGCCGCGGATCAGTGCGCGTTATCCTTTGGCGCAAGTGCCGGAGGCGTTGCAACTGATGATGGATCGTAAGGTGTTGGGCAAGATTGTCGTGACAATGGATGAGAGCGACTGAAGGGCTGCCTCGCCATGGCTCAAGGCTTCTAGCGATCCGACCAAAACGGGGGCGCTGCCCCCGTCGCCTGGGGCGACTCCCCCGACGTATTTTTGACCAGAAAGAAACGGCAGTTCATTGGAGATCTTTTGCGTTGCGCGTGCCGCATGGTACGGACCAAGTCAGACGAGATCGCCGAGATGTCCGATGTCGTTGAAGCTGCGCACTGTCATGCGATCCCCTTCAATGACCAATCGTGTGATCGACCCGTTCGAAGCGCCCATAAACGCCATCCGGCGCGCTCCGGTTGCTTCGGCCACCGCAGCCGCGATCACGCCGCCATGGACAAAGACCGCGACCTGTTCGCCCCGATGCGCGCCGGCGATGCGCATGAGGCCGCCGCGGACGCGCGCATGGAAGGCGTCGGACCGTTCGGCGCCCGGCACCTCTCCCCAGTCCTGCTGCTCCATAACCCGCCGGAAGACCGGATCGCCGGAAGCGGCTTTGACACGATAGATCCCGTTATCCCAGTCGCCAAGGAAGATCTCGCGCAAGTCGGGTTCGATGCGCAACTCAAGCTGAAGCTGCGCTGCGAGCGGCGCGGCAGTTTGCTGTGTGCGTTGCAATGTGGTCGCGTAGATCGCCGCGATCGGGAAGTCTTGCAGATGAGCTCCGACCGCTTCGGCCTGCAGATGCCCGTCTGGGTGAAGCGCTGGATCGCCCTGCCCGTCTTTCATCGGAAACGGCTCGCCCGGGCGGTAGGGCTGGGACTCGCCATGCCGGATCAGCAGCAGATCGGCCGCACCGACAGGCGGGCGGTATCGGGGCTGGCGGTATTCTTGCGTCATCGTGACCTCGTCGCTGGATCGGGCGCTGCGCCCGTGGAGCCGCACGATACGCGCTTTGCGGCAAAGGTCCATCACACAGCTCTTGGTGCAAAGTGAATGGCGACCGGATGAAAGACCGACAGATCGTACAGAACGAGACGCCGGAAAACCGTCTTGGATGAAAGGAATGCGGTTGACCTTGATCTACCCGATTGAAACAGCTCTGGATTTGACAGCGGCCAGACAGGTTGGAAGCTCTGTCAGACGGATCGTCAACGGCATCGGGTGTCACGTGGCTGGCATCGTTGCTGGGTCGAAGGAATACAACTGTGTCATCAAGGAGCTTGGCTTTGACGCTTGCATCAGTTGTCGCGACCCGAAGGCGTCCTGCGGCAAACATTCGATCGGTATTGACGTCTGTTTCGACAATGTTCGGTGCTACCGCGCTTGAAATGGCGTTGCTCCTCATGAACGAATACCGGCGAGTCGTCAGCTGGGCCGTGATCAACCAAGTCGATCGTGCCGACGTGCATGGACGCGCGTTGTGCCGAAGTTTGTGGTTGCGAAACAGCTGCGGATAAAAGGATTGATCGTGATGAATTTTACGCGCGAGGAGGCCAAAGCATTGCCCGTATGGCAGAATTGGGTCGCCACCGGACAGATCCGTGTCACTGGAGACACCGTGATCGGTTGTGACTGCGCGGAGAGGGCGCTGAACGGACCGCCGATTGGAGACAACCGGCGCAAGCGCGTAGTGCACTTGGCAGGCCTTGTTTGAGCGAGGTTAACCGATGAGCGCAATTGCCCAGGCGTTGACCCTTGCCCAAAGCCGGATAGGAACCGAAGTCGGGCGATCAGACTGGATCGACGTTGACCAGGCGCGGATCGATCAGTTCGCCGACGTGACACTGGATCACCAATGGATTCACATCGATCCCGAACGCTCCGCACAAGAGACCCCGTTCGGCACCACCATCGCGCACGGATTTCTGACTCTTTCGCTTGCCAGTCGGTTCTACTATGACGCGGTGCCACGATTTGCGGGCCAGGTGATGGGGATCAATTATGGGTTTGATCGACTGCGGTTCATCTCGCCTGTCCGGTCCGGGTCGCGCTTGCGGGGGCGCTTTACCCTGGACACCGTTGTGCAACGGTCTGATACGGAGCTGTTGCAAACCCATATCCTGACCGTGGACATCAAAGGCAGCGACAGCCCTGCCCTTGTGGCGCATTGGTTGGGTCTGGCGTGTTTTCCTCCGCGACCCTGACGCGGATCTGTGACAATTGGGGAACGCTCCTTTCCGCCGCGTCTGTTTTCTGAGAAATTCGCGCGCAACATGCCCAGGGACTCTGGACAGCGCGGTGCATTCGCGTCTAATGCCAGTCCACTCCAATCACATGTGCCCGAGATGCGACGACTGCTTCTTTTGAACGGACCGAACCTGAATCTTTTGGGCACACGTCAGCCCGAAGTATACGGCGCGGTCACGTTGAAGGATATCGAAACCCAAGTCCGTTCGCATGCCGAAACGAAGGGTATCAAGGTCGACTGTCTGCAATCGAACCATGAAGGCGCACTGATCGATGCGATTCATGCCGCGCGCGACGTGCAGGATGGGATAATCATCAACGCCGGCGCGTTCACCCATAGCTCCATCGCGATCATGGACGCGCTGAGTTCGGTCGCGTTGCCGGTGGTCGAGGTGCACTT
>JBCCVT010000148.1:0-7524 GCA_039195015.1 Pseudomonadota bacterium | reverse complement strand
TCGTTTCGGCCCCGATAGGGATCCGCAATCAGACCCGCCGCCTGCAGCGCCGAGATCCCGTCGCCAGGCAGCGCCATTTCCGCGTCGTAGTCGCCCGCAGCATCCCGCATCTGCCACGGCCCGGACAGGTCCAGATCGGTCACAGAATGCCTCCTTAAAGCCTGAGTTCGCTTTGCGCGTCGAAGAGAGAACACTGCGACGGATCAAACCCAAATTGGAGTCGGTCACCGACATCGATGGTGGTCTGGCCGTCGATACGCACGCGGAACGGATGACCGGCCATCGTGGTCCAGATCAGCGTGTCGGACCCCATCGGCTCCACAATTTCAACGGGCGCCTCGGCGCTGATGGGCATGTCGACGGCTGCAGGACCGGTCGCCACATGCTCCGGCCGCACGCCGAGAACGGTTGGCCCGATGAACGGGGCCGCAAAAGGATAGCGGTCGACCGGCAGACGAAGATCGCCCGCGCGGAATGACGCGCCACCATCAACACTTTCAAGCTGCCCATCGAGAAAATTCATCGATGGCGAGCCGATGAAATCTGCAACATAGCGGTTGCCGGGGCGATTGTAGATCTCGGTCGGCGAGGCCAGCTGTTGGATCTTGCCGTCGCGCATGATGGCAATGCGGTCCGCCAGCGTCATCGCTTCGACCTGATCGTGGGTCACATAGATGATCGTGTTGCCAAGTTGCTGATGCAGGCGCTTGATCTCGACCCGAAGATCGGCGCGCAGCTTGGCGTCGAGGTTCGACAGCGGCTCGTCAAACAGAAACACATCCACGTCTCGGACAAGCGCCCGCCCGATCGCGACCCGCTGCCGCTGCCCGCCGGACAAAGCGCCGGGCTTGCGATCGAGCAAGGGTTCGATTTGTAGAATCTCGGCGGCGCGGCCGACACGCTTGGTGATTTCATCCTTGGCGACACCCGCATTGCGCAGACCAAAAGACAGGTTCCCCCGCACGGTCATCTGCGGGTAAAGCGCATAAGACTGGAACACCATGCCGATGCCGCGATCCGAGGGTTCCTTCCAGGTCACGTTTTGCTGTTTGATGAAGATCTGTCCGTCAGACACTTCGAGTAGACCCGCTATGCAGTTGAGAAGCGTTGATTTTCCGCAGCCCGAAGCACCAAGCAGAACCAGAAACTCTCCGTTGTCGATGTCGAGGTTCAGACCTTTCAGGACATTTACGGCGCCAAAGTTCAGATCGAGATTTCGGATTTCCACACTGTGCATGGGCTCATCCTTTCACTGCGCCCGCCGCGATGCCGCGCACGAACAGTTTTCCGGAAACAAAATAGATGATCAGCGGGACCAGACCGGTCAGAAGGGTCGCGGCCATGTTGACGTTGTATTCCTTAACCCCCTGCACCGAATTGACGATGTTATTCAGTTGGACCGTCATCGGATAAAACTCGGGCTTGGTGTAGATCACGCCAAAAAGAAAGTCGTTCCAGATGCCCGTCACCTGCAGAATGATCGCGACCACGAAAATCGGCAACGACATCGGCAGCATGATGCGGAAATAGATCCCCCAAAACCCCGCACCGTCGACGCGGGCGGCCTTGAAAAGTTCCTCGGGCACGGACGCAAAGTAGTTGCGAAAAAGCAAGGTCAGGATTGGCATCCCGAAAACCGTGTGTACGAGCACCAGCCCCCAGAGAGAGCCGTAAAGCCCGATCTCGCGCAGGATGATCACCAGCGGATAGAGCATCACCTGATAGGGAATGAACGCACCGAGTATCAGGATCGTGAAAAACACCTCGGACCCGCGAAAGCGCCAGTTCGCAAGTGCATAACCATTGACGCTCGCCACCGCGATTGACAGGACCACCGAGGGCACAAGGATCCGGACCGAGTTCCAGAAACCCCGGCTCAACCCGTCGCAATTGATGCCGGTGCAGGCCTCGGCCCAGGCTTTGACCCAGGGCTGAAAAGTGATCTCTACCGGTGGGGCAAAGACATTGCCCATGCGGATCTCGGGCATACCTTTCAAAGAGGTCACGATCATCACGTAAAGCGGCAGAGCGTAGTAGACCGCAACCACGAAAAGCGTGCCATAGAGCATGATGTTGCCCCGGCTCAGGCGACGGCGTGGTTTTGGCCCGCGCGGGCCCTCCATCGCGGCGACGGACACGTTGTCGGGCGCATAGTAAAACGCCGGGAGGGTTTTTGGCTTACCCACGTTTCCTGCCTCCAAATTCAAGATACGCCCAGGGGATGAGCACGATCATCACGCTGATCAGCATCATGGTGGAGGCCGCAAAACCCTGCGCGAGGTTCTGGCTCGCGAACATCTTGTCATAAACGTATTTGGCCGGTACTTCCGACGCGATCCCGGGACCACCCGATGTTTGCGCGACCACAAGGTCATAGACCTTGACGATGCCGCTGGTGATCAGCACCAGGGCGGTTACGAATACCGGGCGCATCATCGGGATGATCACGACCACATAGGTCTTCCAGACCGGAATCCCATCGACCCGCGCGGCCTTCCAGATATCTTCGTCGATCCCGCGCAAGCCGGCGAGCATGATCACCATGATCAGCCCCGTACCTTGCCAGAGACCGGCGATCAGGATGCCATAAATGACGATGTCAGCGCTGTATAGCGGGTCGAATTCGAACTGAGTCCAACCCAGATCCCGCACGATTTTTTGTATCCCGAAATCAGGATTCAGGATCCATTGCCACACCAGACCGGTGACAATGAAACTGAGCGCAAACGGATAGAGGAATATCGTCCGGAACACGTTTTCACCCCGGATCTTGCGGTCCAGCAAGGCCGCCAGGGTGAAGCCGATAAGCAGGCTCAGGATCAGCGAACAGATCCCGTAAAGCGCGAGGTTCTCGATCGATACCAGCCAGCGCCGCGTCGACCAGAGCCGATCATACTGGTCCCAACCGACGAAATCGAGCCGCGGCAGCAGTCGCGAATTGGTGAACGAATAGAAGATCGTCCACAGCGTGCAGCCCACAAAGATTACCAATGCCGTCAGCACCATCGGGATCGACGCCAGCTTGGCGGTCAGATTTCGAAGTAACCGCGTCGGACGTCGGCTGACGGGCGGCTCGGCGGTGTCGGAATGTTCAGAAGTTGTCGCCATCGGACCTCTCCCCTTGGCTCGAGGCAGGCCCCGCGCGTGTCACTTGCCGCGCGGGGCCATCGGTCAATCGGCGTCGCGCACAATATCGGCAAAGGCCGCTTGCGCCTCTTCGACCGGGTAGGAGAGGTCATTCCAGAACTCGACCATCAAGTCCTGGAATTCGCCCTGCGTGTCCTGGCTGAACACCTGGTCGCCTTCGGGGAGGATCGCGCCGGTTGCCAGGATCTCAAGTCCCTTCTTCATGCAATCATTTGCGGCTTCGAGGTCCACGTCACCGCGCACGGGAAGCGAGCCTTTCTTGAGGTTGAAGGCCACCTGTACCTCTTTCGACAGCATGACTGAGGCAAGCTGCTTCTGCGCTGCTTCGATCTCGGGGTCGTCCTGCTTGGGGAAATAGAAGGCGTCACCGCCGGTCGAAATGATCTCGTTCACGCCAAGACCTGGCAAGCACGTGTAGTCCTCGCCCGCGGTCAAGCCCGCCATCTGAAATTCGCCCTGCGCCCAGTCGCCCATGATCTGACCACCGGCCTGTCCGGTGATGACCAGATTGGTGGCCTGGTTCCAATCCTGCACCTTCGACTTGGCAGACATTTCACGCGCGATGGCAGCGGCTTCGAAGACGCGGGTATAGTCCGGCCCCATCACAGTGTCTGCATTGCGATTGATGTTGACGTCTTCCCAGGCGTCGATCCCGGCAATGGCGATGGTCATGACGCCGAACGCGCCATTGGCCTGCCAGGGCTGTTGCCCCATCGCAAGCGGGATCTTACCCGCCTCTTCCAGCGCCGGTCCGGCGGCCACAAACTCATCCCAGTTGTTCGGCACCGGTACACCCGCATCCTCATATGCCTTGTGGCTCAGCCAGATCCACTGCCAGGAATGGATGTTGACCGGCACGCAGTAAATCTTGCCGTCAACCGTGCAACCATCAAGCAGCGAGACCGGGTTCACAATATCGCGCCAACCCTCGGCTTCGGCGACATCTGTAATGTCGAGAAGCAGACCAGCCTCGATAAGCTCTTCCGCTTGGCGTCCATGGTTCAGCTGGGTCGCGTGCATCGGATCTCCGCCCAGAATGCGGCTGACGATGATCGGACGCGCGGTTCCGCCCGACCCGGCAATCGCACCGTCGACCCAGTTGTGTTCTGTGGTTTCGTTGAATGCCTTGGCGAATTCCGCCACAGCTGCTGCCTCGCCTCCCGAGGTCCACCAATGGGTGACCTCCAGATCCGCCGCCATCGCTCCGCTGGCTCCGATCACAGCCGCGGTTGCCAGCAACTTGGTGAGTGCTTTCATTTTTTCCTCCCGGTTTCTAAATCGTTATAGGCAAAACTATAACGTTATAGATTTTTCTGGCAAGACGGATTATTGCTCATCGGACGGCACCGGCGTATCCATCAAAAAGCCGCGCCTGGCGGTTCTGACCCATGGCCAAATCCGCATGACGTTTGAGGGGCAAACACCGCACATGGCGACGCAAACACCAAAGAAACCCACGCTTCGCACGATCTCGGACCTGAGCGGTTTGGCGGTGCCTACGGTATCGCGTGCCCTGAACGACGCGCCCGATATCGGCAAAAAGACAAAGGATCGCGTGCGCCAGATCGCGCGCGAGATCGGCTATGTGCCGAATCGTGCCGGTGTGCGGCTGCGAACCGGGAAAACAAACGTGATCTCACTGGTGCTGGGCACCGATAACGAGGTTACCGACCACACCGGTCAGCTTGTGTCATCGATCGCGCGCGAGTTGCGCGACACCCGGTACCACATGATCGTCACGCCCTATTTCCCGGATGAAGACCCGATGATCCCGGTGCGTTACATCGTCGAGACTGGCTCGGCTGATGCCATCATCCTGAACCGGATCGAGGTCGCAGACCCCCGCGTGGCCTACCTTATGGAGCGCGGATTTCCCTTCGCCTGTTACGGTCGCACCAAGTGGAAGGACACCCACCCGTATTTCGACTTTGACAACGGGTCGTTCGGCCATCAGGCGGTCAATTCGTTGCTGGCCTCGGGCCGCCGCAACATCGCGTTGCTGTCGCCGCCGCAGGAGCAGAATTATGCGCAGGACATGATCCGCGGTGCCTCGGAGCTGATTGCATCTTCGGATGCAAGTTTTCGGATCGTCGACGGGATCACCGGCGACGACCCTGGCAAGGTGATCCAGCAGATCATCGCGGACGATCTCACGAGACATCCCGAAACGGATGGGTTGATCTGTCCATCAACCACGGCCGCCATTGCAGCCGTGGTCGGGGGCGAGCGTGTGGGGCGGGTGATCGGTCGTGACCTTGACGTCTTTGCCAAGGAGGCCATCCCGTTCATGAGTTACTTCCGGTCCGAAATCCGCACGGTGCGCGAGGATGTTCGTATGGCCGGCGAGTTCCTCGCCCGGGCGGCGATACAAGCCATCGAGGAACCGGATGAGCCTCCGCTGCAGAAACTCGTCAAGGGGACCGCCATCTAGCGATACTCAGATCAGTATTTCGGCGGCAGGGCAGCAGCGTGATCAAGACAGATGTCTAGCCATCGCCGCATGGCAGCTTCGTCACAATCGGTTTCAGCGACGTGAATGAACCCACCCAGCTTGCGACTTCCGTGCATAACCGCCCGTGCCATGGGATCTTGCAGCGCATCCGCTTCCCGCGCTTTTCCGACCCGGAACATGAAGCGACCAATGCCATCGACGTGACGCCGCGCACCGCACAGCATGTTGCCGTTCAAAAAGAAGCATAGACCGCCCATCATCCGTTTTTCGGAGATCCCCGCATGCCCCGCGAGGGCGCGGCGCATGCGGTGGTTGAGATCCGCGTCATGAGGCATCAGGACAGTTTGACGATGAGCCACAGGATCGTGCAACCGAGAGCCAAGGTCGTGACCGAGGTCAGCGCCGCGCCGATCAGACGCCCTTTGCTGTCGGCAGCCGCGCGCAGTCCAAAATAGTGGATCAGTCGCGCGAGGATCAGCACGGCGCCACAGCTCAGCAGCAACCATTTGGCCGCGCCGGCGATCTCGGCCCCCGCAAGCGCCAAAAGCGCCAGCGGTACGTATTCCACGAAGTTACCGTGCGCCCGCATGCGCCGCAGCAATACGTCATCATCGCCGTGCAACAGCAGGATGCCGGTTTCAACGCGCCTCAGCCCGACCGAGATGGACATGGGCACGCTCATCAAAGCGAAAAGCGCAGTCACCCACAGGGCCACGATTGGAGTGTTTTCCATCAGAGATCCTTTCGCAACCGCGCATCAGCCGGTCATGCTTTCATAGGTGATCAGGGCAAAACGCGCGCCTTGCGGGTCGGTCAAGGTGGCGGACCGGCCGACCCCTGGCATGTCCATGGCGGGTGCGATCACCCTGGCGCCATGCGCTTCGGCCTTGGCAACGCAGGCATCGACATCCGCTACCGTGAAGAAGATCGTCCAACTGCCATTCTCTTCGGGTTGCGGCGAAAAACCTCCGATTGCGGTTTCGCCCACGACAGCCGCGGCATAGCTGGACCCGTCATGCATCGGCATGTCGCTGATCGTCCAGCCAAGGACGTCCTGGTAGAAGCCCTTGGCGGCGTTCTGGTTCGGACCGGAATGCCCGACCCAGCCTGCATTTCCAACAGCCGTCATTTCGAGAATGCTCATCTTCGTCTCCCTTGGTTGAGTGCATCCGCCATCTGCGGATCTGAACCAAGGACGCGTAAAGACGCGTATTCCCTACAGGTTGGCCAACTCTTTTTTGCTACGGTCGATTTTTTCAAGGATTGACACGCGTTCCGGACCGGTCGGATTCAGCATCAAGGCGGTTTCAAACGCGTCAACAGCATCGCCGTGATTGCCGACATCCTGCAAGAGACCGCCACGCATGGCGTGAAACCATCGATACTGCGCAAGATCGCCTTCAAGCGACTGCATGGCGCGCAACGCATAATGCGCCCCGCGTGTCTTTGCCTGAGCCGCAATTTGGTTGAGCCTTACAACCGGTGTGGGCTGTAGCGCGTAAAGGGCGGCGTAATGCGCCTCGATCACCGGCCAGCGGGTCTTGGCGGACGAGGAGGCGCGCGCGTGTTCTGCCGCGATTGCTGCCTGAATGATATAGGCCCCGCGATGGTTCGTCCGCTGCGCTTTTTGCAACAGCGCTTGCGCCTCGGCAATGTTGGATCGGTCCCATGTCGCGCGATCCTGGTTTTCGAGCGGCACGAGGTGGCCACGTGCATCCGTCCGCGCATCGCGCCGGGCATGTTGGAAAAGGAGCAGCGACAACAGCGACACCTGCTCGCCCATCCCGGGGAAAAGGCTGACCAGAAGGCGCGAGAGACGGATTGCCTCCTCGCAAAGCGTCAAACGGATCTGCGTTTCCCCGCCCGATGTTGACCACCCTTCGTTGAACATCAGGTACACCATCAGCGACACGTTACCCAGCCGA
>JBCCVT010000147.1:0-7636 GCA_039195015.1 Pseudomonadota bacterium | reverse complement strand
TGATGGGGCTGCAACTGTCGGGGCATCTCGAAGAGGAGGTGCTCTATGCACGCACCTCATTGATGCTGGAGGATGCGGCGCGCCTGGCCGATATCCTTCCGGACGTGCCAGGCTCCGGGATTGCCGCGCTGCCAGAATACGCTTCCATCTTCCCCGGCCTGCCGCGCTTTGCAGAAGGCGCCGAGATGCCCGCGCATCCCCTGTCGCCCTTTCCCCGCCGCGGTCTGGCGGGCGCGTCAAACGCCTGGAGTGCTGCCCCGAGCCGATCGGCTTCGGGGGGGACGCTTCTGGCCAATGACCCGCATCTTGGCTTTTCCGCGCCTGCGATCTGGTACCTCGCCCGTCTCGAACTGGCGACGGGCGGCGTGATCGGTGGCACAATCCCGGGCTTGCCTGTCGTGCTGACGGGCCGGAGCACGAGGCTTGGATGGGGCCTCACATCCGCCTATCTCGACGATCAGGACGTCTTTATCGAAAGGCTGAACCCCGAAGATCCCGAAGAGTACGAGACCCCGAACGGCTTCAAACGCTTTGAAACGCGGCCGTCGATTGTCGAGATCAAGGACGCCGATCCGGTCACGCTGACCCTCCGATGGACCGAAAACGGCCCGGTCCTGCCGGGCTCGCATTACGATCTGGCGACGGTGACGCCGCCGGGCCATGTCGCCGCGCTCAGCTGGACAGTGCTCAGCGCGCGAGACACGACCCTGTCGGCGGCATTGCAGATCATGGGGGCGCAATCGGTCGAAGACGCGATCGCATTTGCCGAAGGTTTTATCGCACCCGCTCAAAACCTGTCGCTCGTCGATCAGGACACGATCGCAATGAAAATGATCGGTGCGATGCCAAAACGGCTGCGCGCGAACCAGAGCAAGGGCCGCTATCCCAACCAGGGTTGGCGTACCGAAAACCGATGGCAAGGCCGTGCCGACTACGCGCTCAACCCGCAATTCATCGCGCCGCGCGGCGGCATCCTCGGCAACACAAACAACAAGATGGTCGACCGACCGTTTCCCAATCACGTGTCCTTCACCTGGGGCGACTCGCAGCGGATCAATCGCTGGGAACGCCTGATGCAATCGCGCGAAGTGCACACGCGCGACAGTTTCATCGAGGCGCAGCTGGATCCGGTAAGCTACACCGCGCGCGCGCTGCTGCCGCTGATCGGCGCGGATCTCTGGTTTACCGGTGAGGCCGCCCCGGACGGCACAACGGAAAGGCAAAGGCAGCGCGCACTTACACTGCTCGCCGATTGGAATGGTGAGATGAACGAACATTTGCCCGAGCCGCTGATCTATGCCGCCTGGCTGCGCGCGCTGCAGGACCGGTTGGTGCGGGACGAGTTGGGCCCGCTCGCAGATGAATTCACCCATGTCGAGCCGCTATTTGTCGAACGCGTCTTCCGCGATGTCGATGGCGCGTCGATCTGGTGTGATGTGGTGCAGAGCGCGCCACGTGAAAGCTGTCCCGAGATGGCGCGGTTGGCGCTTGATGATGCGCTGATCTGGATTGCGGAAACCTACGGCCCGGCGCTGGAAAGCCTCCGCTGGGGCGATGCGCATCAGGCCACGCATGATCATCAGGTGCTGGGCTCGGTTCCGGTCTTGCGCTTTTTCGTGAACATCAGGCAATCGACAAGCGGTGGGGATAACACGCTCTTGCGGGGACGGACCAGCGGCCGCGGGTCGAACCCGTTCCTGAACGTCCATGGGGCCGGATATCGGGGGGTCTACGATTTCGCGGATCCCGACAGTTCGGTTTTTGTGACGTCGACCGGGCAATCGGGGCATTTCCTGTCGCGCCATTATGACGATATGGCGCAACTTTGGCGCCGCGGAGAATACATCCCGATGTCGCTCGATCAGGATCTTGCACGCGCGGCGGCGGTTGGGGTCACCCGTCTGATCCCTTCACAATGATCAGTGGGCGACAAAATGGCGCTCATCCGCCCTTCGGGTCGTCTTCGCGCGCACTGTGCGACAAGAGACCGAAGGGATCGAAGAGCGCACCTTAAAGCGCGTCGTATTGCGCCGCTTGCCGCGCGGTCCAGAATACTGTGATATCGAACCCATCATCGGTCTGTTTCTCGTGTTGCACCACGTCCTGTGCAAAGAGCCATGCGCGCCGTTTGCCTTCGGCAAACCCCAGATGAAGATGGCATTCCTGGCGTTTGCCAACCAGTGTCCCGGCCACGGCGGCGAGCAGGGGATCAAGGCCAGTTCCGTCCAGCGCAGAGATGCAGAAGACCGATGCATCCCGTGCGGCACGTGCCGCGCAAGCCTCGCGCGTCGATGCATCCAGCATATCGGTCTTGTTCCAAACTTCGAATGTCGGCCGGTTCTCGGGCATGCCGAGCGAGGACAAGATCGAACTGACATCAGCCGCCTGCTCTTCGGTTTCGTCATGCGATATGTCTCGCACATGAAGGATCAGATCGGCGGCCAATACTTCTTCGAGCGTCGCGCGGAACGCGGCCACCAATTCGGTGGGCAGGTCACTGATGAATCCCACGGTATCGGACAGGATCACCTCGGGACCGTCGGGCAGTTCAAGACGCCGCATCGTCGGGTCCAGCGTGGCAAAAAGCATGTCCTTTGCCATCACCTCGGCCCCGGTCAAACGGTTGAAAAGCGTCGATTTCCCCGCGTTTGTGTAACCGACCAGCGCGACAATTGGATAGGGTACCTTGGCGCGTGCGGCGCGGTGCAGGCTGCGCGTCTTCACGACCTTTTCGAGCTGGCGACGCAAGCGCACCAACTGATCGTCGATCGCGCGGCGGTCGGCCTCGATCTGCGTCTCGCCCGGACCACCAACGAAACCCAAGCCGCCTCGCTGCCGCTCCAGGTGGGTCCAGGCCCGCACCAGGCGCGTGCGTTGATAGCTCAAAGCGGCCATTTCGACCTGAAGCACACCTTCGCGGGTGGCCGCCCGATCGCTGAAAATCTCAAGGATAAGACTGGTCCGGTCGAGTATCTTGACCTTCCATTCGCGTTCAAGATTGCGCTGCTGCACCGGTGAAACGGGCCCGTCGACGAGCACCAGTTCGATATGCGCGGATTTCAGCCGATCGTTCAATTCGGCGATCTTGCCAGACCCGAAAAGCAGCCCGGGCTGGGCCCGGGGCAAAGGAACAATCTCGGATCCAACAAGCTCGAGATCTGGCAGCGCGTGGGCCAGTGACACGGCCTCATCCAACGCCAGCGCCGCATCGCGGCGCTCGGCATCTGTCTTTATGTCCGGATGCAGCACCCAGGTGCGGGTGCGGATCCTTTCATGCTCCATCAAGAGGCGTCTTCGCCCTCGTATAGACTGATCGCCTGAGCTGGCATGATCGTCGAAATCGCATGCTTATAGACCAGCTGCGATTGCCCATCGCGACGCAGCAGGACGCAAAAGTTATCAAACCAAGTGATGACGCCTTGCAGTTTGACCCCGTTGATCAGGAATATCGTGACCGGGACTTTGATTTTTCTTACGTGGTTCAGGAACGCGTCCTGAAGATTCTGTCTGTCCGAAGCCATTATGGACTAATCTCGCCTTTGTTCTTTCTACGCATTGCGGACCAACGCGTCCCTCGCGCTCCAATATGTAGAGATGGTTCGGGAGATTCCACCCAAAAAAACAGTCCGTTACCAATACCCGCTGGTCCCACCTTCAGGTCCGCCACAAATTAGGCGTCAGAAGCGCGACGATAGCAAGCGTTTCCAGCCGGCCGAGCACCATAGCGACGCAAATGATCAGTTTTGGACCCGTTCCAAGTTCGAGCACACGGATCGGTTCGTCAAGCGCAGTGTCAACAAGCGGGCCGGTGGTCGACAGGCTGGCCACTGCAAGAACAAGGGCCTGTTCGAAACTGACCTCAAAAGCGGCAAGCACCACCGTGATCAGCGCCAGCGAGAGGCCAAACAGCATGAAAAACACCCAGGCGATGAATGCACCATCGCGCTGGATTCGACGGCTGGTCATCCCCGCGCCGCTGACCGACGAGGGATGGACCAGACGCTCCATCTCGCGCAGCCCGTTGAGATAAAGCGCATAGACGCGCAAGAGCTTCACGCCGCCCGCCGTTGTAGCCACGCCCCCACCGATAAGCGCGAGCCCCAGAAGGATCAGCCCGGTCGTGCCCAGTCCAGACCACATTTGCGCGGTCTCCCACTCTGAGCTGACGAAGCCGGTTGTCGTCAGGTGCGACATCACCGTGAACATCGCGCCCCAGAACGCCCGACCGGCAACTTCGAACCCGCTGGCCGTTTCGACGTCGTAAATCGAGATCCAGTGCCGCAGGAACAGCAGGATCGGAACGCCAATCACGATCAACAGCGCAATGCGGAACTCCGGATCTTTATCAAGCCGACCGTATCCATGGCTGACGGTATCCTTGGAGAAAGTCAGGCGCGACAGGGCGAAAAACATGAAAAGGAAAAGGATCGCCTCACCCGTCAGGCCCGAAACCGAATTCTCGATGCCGTTTACCGGGGATATGCCCGAGGTTGCCATCACCGACATCGCATGGCAGAGCGCCACCAGCGTTGTATCTCCCGCGATCATCAGCAGGATCCACATTACGCCCGTCAGGGTCGCGTAGATGGGTGTCAGCGTCAGTGTCACGGACCAGAGCCGCATCTGAACGTCGATCGCCCGTGCCTGCCCCGGTCCTCCGGCCTGGACCTCGGTGCCGGGCGCGCCGCGCGCCGTGACTTCGAACCCGCCAAGGCTCATCGGCGCAAGGATCGCAGAGGCCGCGACCCACATAAGCAGACCGCCCATCCAGCCCACCATCGCGCGCCAGAGATGCAGCGCATCCGACAGGCGCGACGGATCCTTGAAGAGGTTCAACCCAGTGGTCGTGAGCGCGCTCACCATGTCGAGATAGGCGTTGAGATAGGTTGTCGTTGTGAGGCTGTCCGACACTGGCAAGGCGAGGTAAACGGGCAAAAGCAGAAAGGTCGCCATCAGGGAAATGAGCTGCCCCGCCGCGCCGAACCGTGCCGGTCGGTTTGCGATTGCAAGCGCCACGATCGTGGCAAAGATCATGCCCAGCAACGCCGAATAGAAGAAGACACGCGCCTGAGCCTCGTCATCCATGATCAATGCTACGGCCGCAGGCAGCAGCATCGACAGGGATGAGATGGCCCAGAGGGTCAGGATCAGCGGCAAGCGCAACAACCAACCGCCTTGAGCTCGTGCGCTCATCCGACCGCCTCAGAAAAAGTCGATCGAGACCTGCATCAGCCGCTCGACCTCGGGGATGTCATCGGTCATCGCAAAAATGGCCACCACGTCGCCTTCGTCGATCCGCAGCGAGCCGACCGGGCGCACAACCTCGTCGCCTTTCATCACGGCACCGACGAGCACACCTTCGGGAAAATCGATGTCGCGCAATCGCTGGCCGGCCAGAGGAGAGGTCGACAGAACTTCGGCCTCGATGACCTCGGCCTCGGCGTCACCAATGGAGTAAACTTCGCGGACGCGCCCGTGCCGGATGTGGCGCAGGATTGAGCTCACCGTGGTCGAGCGCGGGTTGATGTAGGCGTCGATGCCAAGGGGTTCCATCAGCGGCACGAGCGTCGGATCATTCACAAGCGCCACCGCCATCTGGCAACCTTCGGCCTTGGCGCGAACGGCCGCGAGCAGGTTGACCTTGTCGTCATCGGTCACCGCCAGCATCGCATCGGCCCGACCGATGCCGGCCTCGTTCAAAAGCGTCGCGTCCAGCCCGTCGCCATGGAGCACGATTGTGCGTTCCAGCGCGCTCGCCGCGCGTTCCGCGCAAGTCCGGTTGCGTTCAATCACCTTGGTCCGGATGCGGTTCTTGCGCCCCTCAAGCGCCTTGGCGACTGCCAACCCCACATTGCCGCCGCCCACGATCACGACGCGCTCTTGCAGGTCTTGTGATTTGCCGAAGACTTCCATCGTACGCGCCACGTCATCGGCGTGGGTCATCACGTAACAGGCGTCACCCGGAAACAGCTGGTCATTGGATTCCGGCGCAAAGAGCGTGCGTTCACGCCGAATGCCGACGACGATGGTGCGCAGGGTGGAAAAGAGGTCGGTGAGTTGTCGCAATGGCGTGTTGACCACGGGACAATCGTCGCCCACCGAGATCCCCAAAAGCTGCGCCTTGCCGCCCATGAAGGTCTCGGTGTCGAAGGCGGCCGGAGCCGAAAGACGCTTCATCGCGGCCTCAGCCACCTCGCGTTCGGGGCTGATTACCACGTCAATCGGCAGATGATCACGCCGATAGAGATCCGAATAGATCGCCGTCAGGTAAGACTGCGCGCGCAACCGCGCGATCTTGCGGTTGATCGAAAACACCGAATGCGCAACCTGGCAGGTGACCATGTTCACCTCATCCGAATGGGTCGCAGCGATGATCATATCCGCATCGCGCGCCCCGGCCCGATCCAGCACATCCGGATAGCTTGCAAAACCCGCGATGCCCTGCACATCCAGCGTATCGGTCGCGCGCCGAACGAGATCGGGATTGTTGTCGACCACGGTCACGTCGTTCAGTTCACCTGACAGATGCCGTGCTATCTGCCAACCGACCTGCCCGGCGCCGCAAATGATGACTTTCATGCCTGCTTCTCGTGGCTCGATCCCGGAAACTTGCATGACAGAAGGGTTTCATCCGGTCAAACACTTAGTCATGGTGGGAAGAAAAGGAGTCGCATATGACAAAACCAATGCTTCCCCTGATCGGCATCTGCCTTTTGGTCGGCGCATGCAGCACATCTCTCGACACGTTTTATCGTCCCGGCGGCACCGTGTCGCGACTGGAAACAGATATGTTGAACTGCGAGGTCCAAGCTCTGGCCGACGCGCCGGTCGCCAATGAGGTCCGTCAAACGCCGTCATTCTACGTGCCGGGGAATTTTTACTGCACATCCCGCTACTACTGTCACGGCGGCTGGTCCGGTGGCGAGATTTACACGGTGGACGTCAACAAGGATCTGCGCACGCGCGTGACCAACCAGTGCATGGCCGAAAAAGGCTATTCGCGGGTATCGATCCCGCGCTGCTCGGATATCGTGGCCGCCCAGGTGCCCGAACGAACAACAACCGTAATGCCAAATCTCTCACCCGGCAGTTGCGTGGTCCGGAACTCGGACGGCACCTATCAGCTTGTTCAGGCAATCCCAGCTGGCACGCCCTGACGCCGCCGTAAGCTGGACCCTTACAAGCTCGGCCCCGATCAGCCTGTCGCTTCAACGGGTTCGTCGATATGTGCGACCCGTGCCCCGGCTTTTGACGAGGTGACGACGCCGAGGGATTTCAGCTTCCGATGCAAGGCGCTGCGTTCCATCCCGACAAAAGACGCGGTGCGGCTGATATTTCCCCCAAAGCGGTTGATCTGGGTCAGCAGGTACTCCCGCTCGAACGCCTCACGCGCCTCGCGCAAGGGCAAGGTCGCCAGAGCGCCCGACAAAACCACACGGCCATCATCTTCACTTGCACCATCGTCGTTTGGCAGTTCGCGTGCTTCGATCGGACCGGTTCCGTCGCCGAGGATCAGCACACGCTCGACCAGGTTCTTGAGCTGCCGCACGTTGCCGGGCCAGACCATGGTTTGCATCAGCGCCACGGCCTCTTCCGACAAGCCACGCAGCGGAAGGCCTTGGGTCTCGTTGAAGCC
>JBCCVT010000146.1:0-7638 GCA_039195015.1 Pseudomonadota bacterium | reverse complement strand
GTCGAATTGACCCGATCAGGCGCGGCTTCCGCGCTTTGCACCGCGCCCATTCACAAGAAAGCTTTGATTGATGGGGCCGGCTTTGCGTTCCCAGGGCACACCGAGTTTCTCGCCGCTCTGACCGGCGTCAAAACGGTTGTTATGATGCTGGCGAGCCCCCACTTGCGCGTTGTGCCCGCCACCATTCATATCGCGCTTCGGAACGTGCCCGGCACTCTATCGCCCGCATTGTTGCGCGACACCATCCGCATCACGGTGGCGGGTTTACAACAGCAGTTCGGGATCGTCCGGCCCCGCATCGCAGTGGCGGGCCTCAACCCCCATGCGGGCGAAGGCGGCGCGATGGGGCACGAAGAGCTTGACTGGATCACTGATCTCATAGCCGAGATGCAAGGCGCGGGGGTTGACCTCACTGGCCCGCACCCTGCTGACACGATGTTTCACGCCGATGCCCGTGCGCGCTATGACGCGGCGATCGCTATGTATCACGATCAGGCGCTGATCCCGATCAAGACGCTGGATTTCGACCGGGGCGTGAACGTCACACTTGGCCTTCCGATCATTCGCACCTCTCCTGATCACGGCACAGCGTTTGACATTGCGGGCAAGGGCATCGCAAACCCAACCAGCCTGATCGAGGCGCTGCGGTGCGCACAAACCATGGCAAAGCGCGCGAAAGAAGCGGCATGAGCGCAATTGATGGCTTGCCGCCCTTGCGGGAGGTGATCGCGCAACACGGGCTGTCTGCGCGCAAGTCGCTCGGGCAGAACTTCCTGCTTGATCTGAACCTGACGGCCAAGATCGCGCGTTTGGCCGGTGATCTGACCGAATCCGACGTGCTCGAGATCGGACCGGGTCCTGGCGGTTTGACCCGTGGGCTATTGGCGGAAGGCGCGCGACGGGTGCTCGCGGTGGAAAAGGACGCGCGTTGCCTGGCGGCGCTCGCAGAGATTCAAGCGGCCTATCCCGATCGGCTCGAGGTGGTCAATGCGGACGCATTGACGCTTGATCCTCTTGCACATCTTAACCCGCCGATCCGGATCGCAGCGAACCTGCCGTACAATATCGGGACAGAATTGCTTGTACGCTGGTTGACACCGGCTGACTGGCCCCCGGTCTGGAACAGTCTGACCTTGATGTTCCAGCGCGAAGTGGCCGAGCGGATCGTTGCAACGCCCGGCTCGAAAGCCTATGGTCGGCTTGCGATCCTGTCGCAATGGCGCAGCGAGGCGCGCATCGTACTGTCTCTCCCGCCTGCGGCCTTCACGCCTCCGCCGAAGGTATCAAGCGCAGTCGTGCATCTGACCGCCCTGCCCGATCCACGCTTTCCCGCAGCTGCAAAAACGCTGGAGCGCGTTGTGGCCGCGGCCTTCAACCAGCGCCGAAAGATGTTGCGCGCGGCTTTAAAGGGCGTCGCACCGGATATCGAGGATCGTTTGCAGAACGCAGGGATCGCCCCCACCGAACGTGCCGAACAGGTTTCTCTGGAGCAATTCTGTGCGCTGGCTCGCGCAGTGGACGCCGACTGATCCGGACCGGAGCGAACGGTTCGACCGCGGTCTTGCCCGACACGCTTAGCTGATCAGCCCGGTTGCGATCCGATCCGAACGCTCGTCATTCAGTGCCGAATGCTACTCGGCAGCTTCGGGCGCGCTGTCGTCAGACGCATCAGCGTCAGCAGCCGGCTTGGGATCTGCTGCCTCATCGGCCTCCGCCGGTTTCGGCTCAGCCTTTGCTGTTTTGCGACTGCGCGTGGACGAGCGGCGTGCGGGTTTCTTCGGCGCACTTTCGGGTGTTTCCACCAGAATAGGCTCTTCTTCCGCTTCGGGCTCGGGCGCGACTTCCAGAACATCCGGTTGCGGAGCGGAACCCGGATCCTCGGGCTTGGCGTTCGCTTCCCGCTCCTGACGTTCCGCGCGCTCGCGGTCACGTTCAGCCTGACGCTCGCGATTCTGGCGCTCCTGCTCTTCGCGGCGCGCTTCCTGTTCGCGCTGCGCTTCGCTCAGAAGCCGCAGGTAATGCTCGGCATGCTGCTGAAAGTTTTCGGCAGCCACCCGGTCATTGCCAAGTTGAGCATCGCGCGCCAACTGATTGTATTTATCAATTATTTGCTGCGGAGTACCCCGCACCTTGCCTTCCGGACCCGAGCTGTCAAACACGCGGTTGACAACGTTGCCGCCGGATGGGCGGTTGCGGTTTGATTTCGACCGCGAACGTGATTTAGACGATCTCATAGACGTGCTGTTAGCCTTGTTGTTACCATCGTGTCATCCAGTTTGCGCACCCTGCGCCTTTCGTCCGGACCGACAACGTGTTGGGCTTGGTGTTGCCGGGGAGCGCCAAGCATCCATCGCGGCAACACCAAGCAGTAAACACGTCCTGTCGGATCAAACAAGAGGCTGAGCGCATTTTTTACAGAAATTTGTTCTGTTTGCCGATGTCATCCTGACATTCGGCGGGGATTTTCGTGGCAAAATAGCGTCGATGTGTTGCGTCATGCACCGATTCTTCACTCCAGAGACGCGACAATCACCCGGTCCTGTCCGCCGAGATCCTGCAACACATGGCGAGACCCGAACCCGGCATCTGCAAAGATTGTGGAGACCTCTGACGCTTGTCTCCAGCCGATCTCGACCATGACGCGCCCGTCTTTTGTCAGAAAGCGCGGCGCTTCGTCTGCGATGATGCGATAGGCCCCTAGCCCGTCGGCACCATCGGTCAGCGCCATTTCCGGTTCGTGATCGCGCACCTCTGGATCAAGTTGCCCCATCTCGGCGCGCGAAATGTAGGGCGGGTTCGACACGATCAGATCAAAAACGCCGTCAACTGTGGCAAACCAATCTGACGCCAACACGGTTGCACGATCTTCGACCCGGTGCAGCACAGCATTGGCGCTGGCTTGCAGGCAGGCGGCTTCGCTCAGATCGACACCCACGCCAAGTGCGGCACGGGTTTCGGCAAGCAGAGTCACCAGGATGCAGCCCGATCCCGTGCCCAGATCCAGTACGCGATCGAACGGGCGGGACAGCGCGGCCTCGATCAACGTTTCGGTTTCGGGCCGAGGATCCAGCACCTCGCGGCTCACCTTGAATCGGCGACCGTAGAATTCCCGTTCGCCCAGAAGCTGCGACACCGGTACACGCACGGCCCGCAACGCAATGAGCTGATCGTAACGTTCTGCGATATCGGGCGACAGATCCTCGGGCGCGATCAGCGTCACGCGGGCCGCTTCGATCCGCGCGGCATGGGCCAGCAATACACGGGCATCTCGCGCCGGATCGGCCACACCCGCCGCACGCAGACGCGCAGTGGCCGAGGCCATCGCTTCGGCCGCCGTGGTCATGCGCCCATCTCGGCCAGCTGCTGCGCCTGGTCATCGGCGGTCAGCGCATCAACAATCTCATCCAGATCACCGCTCATCACCGCATCCAGCTTGTAGAGCGTCAGGTTGATCCGATGATCCGTCATCCGTCCCTGAGGGAAATTATAGGTCCGGATCCGTTCGGACCGGTCGCCGCTTCCCACCTGCGCGGCGCGATCCGCGCTGCGTTCGGCGTCGATCCGTTGGCGTTCAAGATCATAGAGACGGGTCTTGAGAACCTGCATCGCGATTTCACGGTTCCGATGCTGCGACTTTTCCGAACTGGTGACGACGATGCCCGTTGGCACATGCGTGATGCGCACAGCAGAATCCGTCGTATTCACATGCTGACCGCCAGCGCCCGACGAACGCATCGTATCTATCCTGAGATCACCGGCATCTATCTGGACATCCACATCCTCGGCCTCGGGCAGCACCGCAACCGTCGCGGCCGAGGTATGGATCCGACCTCCGCTTTCGGTGGTCGGTACACGCTGGACCCGGTGAACACCGCTTTCGTATTTGAGCCGTGCGAAGACACCGGTGCCCTTGATATGGGCGACGACTTCCTTAACCCCGCCGAGTTCGGTCACCTGTTCTTCGATGATCTCGAAACTCCAGCCCTTCGTTTCAGCGTATCTCTGATACATCCGCAGAAGGTCCCCGGCAAAAAGCGCGGCTTCGTCACCTCCCGTACCCGGCCGGATTTCGACAATCGCGGGGCGGATATCGGCCGCATCGCGTGGCAAAAGCGCCAGCTGCAACGCTTTTTCGACCTCGGGCAGACGCGCGCGGAGAACAGGCAATTCCTCTTCGGCCAGCGCTTTCATGTCGGGATCATCCAGCAGCGCTTCGGCATCGGCGATGTCCCTTGTCAACACGCGCCACGCGGTGATCTGATCCACCACCGGCTTGAGCTGCGCGTATTCCCGTGCCAGGGCCGAGATATCCTCGGACGCGCCATCGGCCATCGCGGCTTCGAGGTATTGAAACCGGGCATCAATCTGCTCAAGTCTGTCTTCGGGCACCATCCAAGCTAAGTCCTCCATCACGGGGTTTTGGTCAAGAGGCACCCTGTGCTAAGCTTCCGGCCATGCTGCGGAATATCACCTTTCTCCTGCTTCTGTGTCCCTTTGCCGCCCAGGCTGATGTCACCGGGCCCAACGGCAAGACAATCGATTGTTATTGCACCGATCGCAAAGGATTGCGGATCGAGCTCGGGCAGACCATTTGCATGCAGGTCGACGGACGCATGTTCATGGCGCAATGCCAAATGTCGCTGAACGTGCCGATGTGGCGCGAGGTCGCCAAGGGGTGCCTGTCCTCTGACCTACAGATCAGCGAGCCACCGGTCCACGCGCCGCTTGTTCACGCCAAAATCTGACCGTCCAAACCTCAGTCTTCCGTGGATCATCAGACGACCTTCGACCAGATGGACCGTTGTGTAGTCGGGAAATCCCAACAAAAAGGATCGCGTGAGATAGGTTGCGTGCCCGTCCTCAGGCGATCCGGCCAGAAGCTCGGTTCGAGCCGTCGCGAAGATGCGATCATGCAGCCGCTGCAATTTCTGATCGTCAGCGTCCTCGACGATCCGCACCACCGCACCCGGCAAATCGGCGTTGGCAGGCAGATCGAGCGGTCTGTGCCATTGCGCTGGATCCGACGGCGCAAGACGGATGTAAGCAGAGATCAGGATCGCGAGGATTAGAAGAATCCAGACCAACATGTTCCGTCTCTCCTTTTGCAAAAGCACCCGCCTGCTATTGGTACCAGCCATCAGCGATAGGCTACGCCCGGCAAGATGCAGAGCAGCTCGAACACCAGGTTCGCCGCTGTCAGCGCGGTGTTCCCCGAGGGGTCGTAGGGCGGTGAGACCTCGACGAGATCAGCACCCACCACGCGCATTCCGCGCAAGGACCGGATAAGCTCCAGCGCTTGCGGCGTCGTCAGCCCGGCGATCTCCGGCGTTCCGGTTCCGGGCGCGTAGGCCGGATCCAAGCTGTCGATGTCATAGGAAACATAGACCGGCCGGTCACCGATATCCCGCCGGATTTCGGCAGCCAGTGCCTGCGTGGACCGCCCCCATAGCTCCTCGGCCGGAAAATGCTGGAACCCCCAGCCTTGCGCTTCGGTAAAATCGGTGGCGGCGTAGCCGGTTCCGCGCAGCCCGATCTGATAGGTCTTGTTCGGGTCAATCAGCCCCTCTTCGAATGCCCGGCGAAAAACGGTGCCATGTGTTTCGCGCTCACCAAACATCTCGTCGTTAACGTCAGCATGGGCATCGACATGGATCAGCGCCACGGGCCCGTGTTTTCGCGCCACCGCGCGCAGGATCGGCAACGTGATCGAATGATCCCCCCCGAGCGCAACTGGTATCACGTTCTGCGCGAGGATCGCATCGTAACTCTGTGCAATGATACGAATACTGTCAGACAGCGAAAATGTGTTGATCGCCAGATCTCCAATGTCGGCGATCTGCAGGCTGTCGAAAGGTGCCGCACCGGTCCCGAGATTGTAAGGTCTCAGCATCGCACTTTCGGCGCGGATCTGCTTTGGACCAAAGCGCGTACCTGACCGCCACGATGTTCCGATATCCATCGGCACGCCGAGGATCGCGACATCCAGACCGGCGAGATCGTCTGCCTGCGGCAGGCGCATGAACGTATTGGGGCCCGAGAACCGTGCCAGATCGTTTCCGCTGATGGGCTGGTTGAAATCGCTCATGCCTGACGCGTCCATCCGATGAGGCTGCAGATCTCGACCGCCGCATGGGCGCCCGCAATGGCCGTCGCACCCGTGGTGTCGAAGGGGGGTGACACCTCGACCACATCCCCGCCCACCACGTTGATGCCGGCGATGTCGCGCAGGATATGAGCAGCCTGCGCCGAACTGAGCCCGCCCCAGACCGGCGTACCGGTGCCTGGCGCAAAGGCCGGGTCGAGCGCATCGATGTCAAAGGTTAGGTAAACAGGATGCGCACCGACAATCTCGCGAATACGCACGGCCACTGCCGCCGCCCCTGCTTCATGAACTTCACGCGCATCGATGATATTGACGCCGAGCGTGTCCGGGTTCGAGGTGCGGATGCCGACCTGCACCGACCGCGCGGGATCGACAATCCCGGATTTGACGGCCTTGTAGAACATCGTGCCGTGGTCTACGCGGCTCATGTCGTCATCCGCCCAGGTATCGGTATGTGCATCGAACTGCACCAGAGACATGGGCCCGTGGATTTCGGCAAACGCCTTGAGGATCGGGAAACTGATATAGTGGTCTCCGCCCAAGGTCACCGGCGCCGCGCCCTCTCGCAAGATGCCCCGGATGTGATCGGTCAGCCGGTCCGGAAAAGACGGGATGTCGGCATAATCGAACGCCAGATCGCCGTAATCCACCATCACGCAATCACTCACCACGTCGAAAGGCCAGCCATACGGCGCATCAGGCGCCTGCAAGGCGCTAGCCTCGCGGATTGCTCGCGGACCCAGCCGGGTGCCGGGCCGGTTCGTCACCGCCTGGTCAAAGGGCACGCCCGTAATCGCGATATCGACGCCGGTCAGATTCTTTGTGTACCGCCGGCGCAGGAACGACGTGGCCCCGCCAAAGGTGTTCTCGAAAGCAGGCCCGCACGGATCCTCACGCGTAAAGGCCATGTCGACCTGATGTTTTGCGTCCTCAAGTGCCATGGATGACGCCCTTTTTGAGTGACGGGGTGGGTGGGCGGGCGGCGCTCGAAAAGGGCGTCATGCCGCGGGTTGCGCCCGTTCGACCAGCCGCGCAAAGAACGACGCCCCAACCGGCGAGATCTCGTCGTTGAAATTATATTGCGGTTGGTGAAGGCCGGCGCTGTCGCCTTGCCCGATGAACAGATAGGACCCCGGGCGTGCTTGCAGCATGTAGGCAAAATCCTCTGCCCCCATCTCGCGTCCAGCCTCGTCGATAACACGGCCCTCTCCCGCCACCTCGCGCGCAACGTTTGCCGCAAACGCCGTGCGGTCGGCGGTGTTGATTGTCGCAGGGTAGTGCCGTTCGTAGCGCAGGTCGGCCTCGACCCCGTAGCTTGCCGCCTGACCAGCCACAATTTCATCCATCCGGCGTTCGACCATGTCCTGAACCTTTGGATCGAATGTGCGCACGGTTCCGTTCAGATACGCCGTCTCCGGGATCACGTTGTCGACCGTGCCGGTATGGATCTGCGTCACCGACACGACAAGATCGTCGAGCGCATAGTGGTTGCGGCTCACAATCGTCTGGATCGCCTGCGCAATCCCGCAGGCCGC
>JBCCVT010000145.1:0-7667 GCA_039195015.1 Pseudomonadota bacterium | reverse complement strand
GCGGGTATGGTGAAAAGGTATCACGCGAGCTTCCCAAGCTTAAGTTACGGGTTCGATTCCCGTTACCCGCTCCAATCCCTCACGTCAGACCACCGTCAAGGCCAGCTCGACCAGGCGGCCTGTGAGCCCCCAAAGACATTGATGTCGACCTCACCTGCCACCCCAGGCACCAGACCTGTTCCGGTGTATTGCCAAAAGGACCAGGCCTGACCCGGATAGATCGTGCTGGGATGCGCGGCGACCGATCGCAGCCAGAATTGCGTGCCCCTCAAGCGCCCGATACCGGTCTGTTCATAGAATTCCGGTGTCGTGTAGATGATCGGGCGTTTGCCGTAGTGGCGTTCGAGAATATCAAGGAACCGGCGCGCCTCGGATCGCACAACCGCCGGTTCGGGCCGGAACGTGCAAGTTGGCGAGAACGGGTTCCATTCCAGGTCGAGCACCGGCGGCAGCGCCGACCCATCGCGCGGCACGTTGCGAATAAACCATCGCGCCTGATCCTCGGCCGGGCGGCAGAAATAATAGAAATGATATGCCCCGCGCCGGACCCCTGCCCGCCGGGCCTGACGCCAGTTGGTCTCAAAACTGGGATCCAGCAAGTCGCCGCCCTCGGTCGCCTTGAGAAACGCGAATTCGATGCCTGATGCGCGAACTTTCCGCCAGTCGATCTCACCCTGAAAGCGCGAGACATCCAGGCCGTGAATTGGATAGCTCCAGGGTGGTTTGCGGTCCCATGGGTGTGGGTCGGCATCCGCAAAGCGCAGATAACCTTGCGAAGTGACAGTGGGTGATGGCGACTCCGATCGGTTCGACGTCTGCGTGGTCGGGCCGCCGCAGCCTGCGATCACCAAAGCGACCAGAGCCGTAAGAAAACCCCGCCCGAACGGGAATAGGAATTGAACCTTGCCTCTATGCATTCTGCGCCTCGAAACGGGTGTGGGCCATCCGTCCTGCATGCGCGCATTGCGCACGCCTTACCGGTCAGACTGTCACGAGGACGCCCCGCAGCGCAATCAAAGATTGAGCGTTTCGATCAGGCTTCAGCGCGTGTTCGCGCGCAGAATGTCACGCATTCAGCACGTCGTTGAAACTGTCCCGCAGGTTGCGCTTGAGCACTTTGCCCGTCGCATTCCGAGGCAGTGCATCGACAAAGACCACCTTGTCCGGCACCTGCCACTTGGCGATTTTGCCATTGAAGAATGACAGCAAGTCTTCCTCGGACGGATCCTGCCCTTCGGCCTTCACCGCCACCAGCAGCGGTCGCTCGTCCCATTTCGGATGCGCCACGCCCACCACGGCAGCATCGGCAAGGTGCGGATGGCCGATGGCGATGTTTTCCAATTCGACCGAGCTGATCCATTCCCCGCCCGATTTGATGATGTCCTTGCTGCGATCCTTGATCGTCAGGAACCCGTCGGGATCAAGTGTCGCAACATCTCCTGTCCCGAACCAGCCATCTTCCAGCAGATCCTGATCTCCCATCTGGAAGTAGCTGTCGAGCACCCAGTGCCCCTTGACCATCAGCTCACCTTGCGCCGAGCCGTCCTGCGGCAGGTCCTTGCCGTCGTCGTCCACGATCTTGAGGTCGACACCAAAAGGCGGGCGTCCCTGGTTTTCCCGCACCCGGTACTGATCTTCGAGCGGCAAGTCGCGGTGCTTGGCAAGCGGCATGTTGACCGAGCCGAGCGGGCTCATCTCGGACATACCCCAGGCGTGGATGGTGTCCACACCATATTCCTCGCGGAACTGTGTGATCATCGAAGGCGGGCACGCGCTACCTCCAACGACCGTGCGTTTCAGGCTGGCCAACTTGGTTCCTGTTCTCTTGGCGTGGCCCAGAAGCCCCAGCCAGATCGTCGGCACGCCCATCGCAAGCGTCACGCCATAGGTGTCGATAAGGCTGACCAGAGCTTCGCCTTGCAGGTCGGGGCCCGGCAGTACCATACGCGCCCCCGACATCGCGCAGGCATAGGGCGAACCCCAGGCGTTCACGTGGAACATCGGCACGACCGGCATCACGACATCCATTGCGGAGTAACCGACGCAATCGAGCGTGTTCGACGCAAAAGAATGCAGCATCGTCGACCGGTGAGAATAAAGCACTCCCTTGGGGTTACCGGTCGTTCCTGATGTGTAGCACAAACTGGAAGCTGTGTTTTCATCAAAGACCGGCCACTCATAATCCGGATCTCCGGTTTCGAGAAACTCGTCATAGAACTTGAGCCCGGGCAAGGCGGCGGCAGCCTCGTCGTCGCGGTCGGACATCAGCACGACATGGTCCAGTTTGGGCAGGTGTTCTTTGAGCTTAACCGCGATCGGCAGGAATGTTTTGTCGAGGAACAGAACCTTATCCTCGGCGTGGTTGATGATGTAGATCAGCTGCTCGGGGAAGAGGCGCGGATTGATTGTATGGCAGACAAAACCGGCGCCGGAGACCGCGAAATAGATCTCAAGATGTCGGCGGTTGTTCCAGGCAATCGTCGCGCATCGGGCCTGGCTGTCGAGCCCGAGTTTTGTCAGTGCGCTGCCAAGGCGACGGGCGTTCGCCGCCACTGTGGACCAGTTGGTTTCTTCAACACCACCCGTGGTGTTGACGGAAAAGATCTCGGTTTTTCCGTGGTATCGCGCGGCATGGTCTACGAGTGATGATATCAGCAACGGCGCGGTTTGCATCTGGCCCAGCATGGATGCCCTCCTGATCTGGCAACGCCGGGACTGGCGCCCCGGTTACCTGTTCTACATCATGAAGTTGACCCGGACCCGCATCGCCTTTCTTGCGTGCGAGTGTTTTGCTCAGGTCCGCTCCTCCCTGTCGAGCACCCTGCCAATCCGTTTCGGGCTTTGCAACTGTGGCGAGAGACGGAGATCATGCAAAATGAATCATGGGCCGCGCATGCAATCGCCCGGGGATGGACGGTCGCATCCGACTGACCGGGTTCAGCATTGACGACACGCTCCGATCGCAGAAGGGCTCGGCTGTCGCGATGCAATGCGCCCGCGCAGTGGTTGGATTTCGCGCAACACAATCGTGGCCAGCCGCTCTTCGTCAGCCTCCATGCCGCTTGGCAAATTCCACAAGTTGCACGGTCGAGCCGTCGCGGTCCCCGACATCGCTGCTGCCATCCATCACGGGCCCAAGCGCGGTTGCAAGTTCCTTGCCAAGCTCGACCCCCCACTGATCGTAGGAGTTGATGCCGAGGATCGTGCCTTCGACGAAAACCCTGTGTTCATAAAGCGCTATGATCTGACCCAGAACGAAGGGTGTCAGTTGGGAATAGATCAGCGTTGTTGACGGCCGGTTGCCCGGGAACACGCGATGGTGCGCCTGACGTTCCAACTCCTCCCCCTCAAAGCCTGCCTTGGACGCCTTTTCACGCGCCCGGTCCAGTGACCGCCCGCGCAATAGAGCCTCCGACTGCGCCAGACAATTCGCGACGAGCAGCCTGTGGTGGTGCACCAGCTCGTCCTCGTGACCCGTCGCCGCCACCATGAATTCGCACGGAACCACGGCCGTGCCCTGATGAATCAACTGGTAGAATGCATGCTGTCCATTTGTGCCCGGCTCACCCCAGACTACGGGGCCCGAAGGCCCATCAACGGGCGATCCATCCATCGTGACGCCCTTGCCGTTCGATTCCATCTCGAGCTGCTGAAAGTAGGCTGGCAGGCGCGAAAGACGCTGATCATATGGAAGAACCGCGCGCGTGCCATAGCCACAGACCTGATGGTGCCAGATCCCGGTCAGAGCCAGCATCACCGGCAGGTTCTCATGCCAGTCGGCAGCTTGAAAATGCCGGTCCATCTCCTGCCCGCCGCGCAGGAACGCGAGAAAGGCATCCTTGCCGACGGCGAGCATCAGGCTTAGCCCGATCGGACCCCACATCGAATACCGTCCACCGACCCAGTCGGCAAAGCCAAAGACATGGGCTTCGGGGATGCCAAAGGCCGCTGTCTTGTCGCCTGCAGTCGACAGGGCGGCGAATTGCAGCGCGGGATCTCCGCCGCCATCCTCCATCCAGGCCTTGGCGGTCCGGGCATTGGTCATGGTTTCGATGGTTGTGAACGTCTTTGAGGCCACGATCACCAGCGTCGTTTTGGCATCCAGCCCGCGCAGCGTATCGGCAATATGCGCACCATCCACATTCGACACGAAATGGCAGCGCGGTCCGTCATGGTACGGCGCCAGCGCCAAAACGCCCATGGCCGGTCCCAGATCCGAGCCACCAATACCGATATTCACGACATCCTTGATATCGCCGCCGACCCCCTGCAAATCGCCACTGCGGATCGCTTCGGCAAAAGCCTGCATGCGGTCGAGCGTCTCGTGAACCGCCAGCATCACATCGATGCCGTCGACCGTCACCGGCCCGCCATCGAGATTTCGCAGCGCCGTATGTAACACCGCCCGGCCTTCGGTGTCGTTGATCGGCGCGCCCGAGAACATCGCCGAACGGCGGTCGGCCAACCCCGCCTGATCACAAAGAGCAACAAGCGCGTCGCGGGCCTCTGCATCGATCTGCGTCTTCGAGTAGTCGAACAGCATATCGCCCGCCGTCACGGAGAAGGACTGTGCCCGGGCTGGATTCACATCAAACAGATCCAGGATATGACGATCCCCCTGTGCCGCGCGCAGGGATTTCAGCTCGGTCCACATATCACCCTCCTCAGGCAGCCCAATGGATGGTTGTGCCGTCCAGCACGGCATTGATCGGTGCGTCCTCGGGTGGCATGCCGAGCGCGCGATTTAGCGCGTCCCGCTTGTCATCTCCGGTGATCACCACGTGCTTGCTCAGCGCACCGTCAAGGATCCGCCCCGTCAGCGACACCCGTTGTTCGGCTTGCGTCGGCGGGGTCTGCGCCATGAGCGGCGGCGCATCCGAGGCGAGCGCCGCCTCAAGTTCGGGTGCGCCGGGAAAGAGCGATGCGCAGTGCATGTCCGGCCCCATCCCGAGCAGCAGAACAGAGAGAGGCAACTCATTGACCATGCGCTCATTCAGCTCGGTCACGGTTGCATCCAGCGTCTCGCCTGTGCCGTGAAAGGACATGAAATCGGCCGCAGACGCACGGTTCACCAAAAGCCTCTCGTGGATGAGCCGCGCATTGGATCGCACATCCCCTTCAGGCACCCAGCGTTCATCGGTCGCCATTACATGGACCCGGTCCCACGCCAGATCAGCCGCGCACAACACGTCAAAAATCGGCCCAGGCGTCGAGCCGCCTGGCACCGCGAACGAAGCGTGATCATGGGTCAGCAAACAGTTCTCGAGCTCACCCGCGAGCACATTGGCCAGATCGATGGCCAGCATGTCTCGGTCAGCATATTCGACAATGTTCATGTGTTGATCCCTTGCCAGGTCCGGCGGTCTCGCGCGATCAGCTGGTCGGCATCAACAGGCCCGGCGCTGCCGCTGTCGTAAGGCTTTGGAACATCGCCGCGCGATTCCCACCCGGCGATGATCGGATCAGTCCAGGCCCAGGCGGCCTCGACCTCATCGCCGCGCATGAACAGCGTCTGGTTGCCGCGGATGACGTCCATGATAAGACGTTCATACGCATCCGGCGGGTCGCCGCCGTCAGGCCCAAGCGCGTCGGCAAATGTCATATCTAGCGGCACATCGACCAGTCGCATACCGCCCGGCCCTGGCTCCTTGATCGTCACCTGCAGCGTGATCCCTTCGTTTGGCTGAAGGCGAATCGAAAGCATGTTGGAATGCGACTCGGTCTCGTCGCCGAAAATCGAATGCGGCGCGGATTTAAACGCCACGTTGATCACCGAAGATCGCGCCTTGAGCCGCTTGCCCGTGCGCAGGTAGAACGGCGTGCCCGACCAGCGCCAATTGCTGACATGAGCCTTGATCGCCACATAGCTTTCGGTCGAGGACCGCGGGTCGCCTACAGCGTCACGATAGCTCGGGTGGTCGGGACCGGCGGCATACTGGCCACGCACGATGTGATGCGCCGGAACCGGGTCAAGCGCGCGGATCACCTTGAGCTTTTCGTCCCGAACCGCGTCCGGTTCGAACCGGGCGGGCGGTTCCATTGCAATCAAACAGACCAGTTGCATCAGGTGGTTCTGCAGCATGTCCCGCATGGCGCCAGCGCGATCGTAGTATTCACCCCGCCCGCCTACGCCGACGGTTTCAGCCACCGTGATCTGAATGTGATCGATGTACTGGCTGTTCCAGAGCGGCTCGAACAGCATGTTGCCAAACCGGATGGCCATGAGGTTCTGGACAGTTTCCTTGCCCAGGTAGTGATCAATGCGGTAGATCTGCCCTTCGTCGAAGTAACGCGCCAGATTGCCGTTGAGCTCTTTCGCCGAGGCCAGATCATGGCCAAAGGGTTTTTCAACCACGATCCGCGTGCGGTCATTCGACAGGTTGTGCGACCGGATACGCTCCGCAAGATCTCCAAACAGACCCGGACCCACCGAGAAGTAAAAGGCGCGCACATGGTCGGGATGCAGCTTTTCGGCGAGTTCGGACCAGCCGCCATCGCCGCGCGCATCGACCTGCACATAGTCCAGCCGGGTCAGGAAATCGTCGAGCGTGCCATCTTCGCAGGCCCGCGACCCTGCGAATTCGCGAATCGCCTCGGCCGCAAGCGACTGATATGCCGCGCCGTCCATGTCCGACCGTGCGGCCCCTATCACCCGGGAATCATTTGGCATTTGCCCTGCACAATAGCGCCGAAACAAGGCCGGGAGGATCTTGCGCCGTGCCAGATCTCCGGTTCCGCCAAAAATGACCAGATCGAAGGGTTTCACCGGAATTGTTCGCGATACCATGATTCGCTCTGTCGCCTCTCTTCCGCGTTAGCGCTATCGGTTTAGCATGACATCCCAATATCACAACTGTGTCAGTGTCGCTTACCTGCCTTTTCCTCGGCAGCAGGCCCGGATTACTGTCGTGTAACACGATCGATGGGGCCAAAAGAATGAAACATCTGGGCGTCCCGGCAGCCAATGCCGGAAAATTCCGCGATCCGAAGGTGACCGCGGATGGCCAGCCGCGCGCGACAGTCACGCTCAGCGCGCCCGAAACCTTGTGGTTCAACACTGGAACGCTGTGCAATATCGCCTGTCTCAACTGCTATATCGAAAGCAGCCCGACCAATGACGCGCTGGTCTATTTGACCAAGGATGAGGTGCGCGATTATCTGGATCAGCTCGGTGATCGCGCCTGGCCCGTGCGCGAAATCGGCTTTACCGGTGGTGAGCCATTCATGAACCCTGACATGATCGCGATGGCACGTCTGAGCCTTGAACGCGGCTATGACGTGCTGATCCTGACCAACGCAATGCGGCCAATGATGCGAGACCGCATGCGTACGGGCCTGCTGGACTTGCAGAAAGAGTTTGGACACCGCCTTACCCTTCGGGTGTCGGTCGATCATCACAGTGCGAACAATCATGATGCGGAACGCGGCGCGGGAAGTTTTCAGAAAACGCTCGATGGCATGATCTGGCTACGTGACAACGGCTTTCGCATGACTGTGGCGGGACGGACAATGTGGAACGAAAGCGATGAGGAAAGCCGCTCTGGCTATGCGGCGTTCTACGCCCGGCACCGGTTCGATATTGACCCGAAAAACCCGGCGGAGACCGTGCTCTTTCCCGAAATGGACCTTGACGCCGAAGTGCCCGAGATCACGACGGCCTGTTGGGG
>JBCCVT010000144.1:0-7755 GCA_039195015.1 Pseudomonadota bacterium | reverse complement strand
TTTGGCCCAAACGGGCCCGTCGACGATCAAGGTATCGACCGGGTGTTGAGCGCGCGCTTGGATCATCATTGATGAGCGTGCCTTGGAACCGAATTACGTCACGCCCTTGTCGCGTTCAAGCGGCGCCGGGCTTTCGATCGCAGAGGCCAGGATGGCGTCGCCATCGCCAAAGCGCCTTGGCCACCAACGGGGTCGAAAGCACGGACCCCGATCAAATTCGTCAAGCTCGCGGTACGAGCAATGCCTGTCGACCATTCCGACGCCCGCCGGAGGACAGGTTGCCACAAGGTTGGCTGCGTGACCGAAAGGCAAGTGCCTGGTGGCCCCGCAGGATGCGCTGTCGGGCTGCGCACCCGAGGTCACGCCATCGCCGTTGCAGAACACCGCTGATATCCACGTCCGGTTTTCGATCCCGGCCTAGACCTCGTCGAACACGACGCTGACAGACGGGGATGACAGACGGGGCTGACAGACGGGGCTGACAGACAGGCGAAGCTTGCCGGTTGGGAACGCTGCTCTTTTCTTTGGCGTCGTTCTCATGTATGGCCGCGAAATCTGAGATGGTGTGCCGTGACCCGGGCACGCGAGGACAGGATAGGACGGGTCGGCGGCAATGGGGCCGCCATTGCAACGGGAGACCCGGGATACGCCTGGGAGTGCTCTCACACAGGATACGATACATGTTCAACGTAACGACGAAATCGATGCAGTGGGGCGAAGAGACGCTCACGCTGGAAACGGGCAAGGTGGCCCGTCAGGCAGATGGCTCGGTCATCGCGACGCTGGGGGAAACCAGCGTCATGGCCAACGTGACCTTTGCCAAGCAACAAAAAGCCGGTCAGGATTTCTTTCCGCTGACCGTTCACTACCAGGAAAAATACTATGCCGCGGGCAAGGTGCCTGGCGGCTTTTTCAAGCGCGAGGCGCGTCCCACCGAAAAGGAGACGCTGACCGCCCGCCTGATCGACCGTCCGATCCGCCCGCTTTTTGTGGGCGGGTTCAAGAACGAAGTGCTGGTGATGTGCACCGTGCTGAGCCACGATCTGGTCAATGACCCCGACATCGTCGCGATGATTGCCGCCTCGGCCGCGCTGACCATCTCGGGCGCGCCGTTCATGGGTCCGATCGCGGGCGCGCGCGTGGGCTTTGTGGATGGTGACTATGTCCTGAACCCCACCGTGGATGACATGCAGGACCTGCGCCTGAACCCTGAACAGCGTCTGGATCTGGTTGTCGCCGGGACCAAGGACGCGGTGATGATGGTGGAATCGGAAGCCTATGAGCTGACCGAGGCCGAGATGCTGGGCGCGGTGACCTTTGCGCACGCGCAGATCCAGCCGGTGATCGACCTGATCATCGCCCTGGCCGAGGATGCCGCGAAGGAGCCGTTTGACTTCTCGCCGCCGGACTATTCGGAGCTTTACGCAGCCGTTGCGGCGGCAGGCGAAGAGCAGATGCGCGCGGCGTTTGCAATCACCGACAAACAGGAGCGCACGGCGGCCGTGTCCGCGGCGCGGACCGCGATCCTGGAGGCTCTGACCGAAGAGCAGCAGGAAGACGGGAACCTCGGCTCGGCGATGAAAAAGCTTGAGGCCGGCATTCTGCGCGGTGACGTCGTCAAGGGCGGCACCCGGATCGACGGCCGGTCGACCACGGATGTGCGTCCGATCGTCTGCGAGACCTCGATGCTGCCGCGGACCCATGGCTCGGCTTTGTTCACGCGGGGCGAGACGCAGGGTCTGGTGGTGACCACGCTGGGCACCGGCGACGATGAACAGTTCATCGACGCGCTGCATGGCAATTTCAAATCGAACTTCCTGCTGCATTACAACTTCCCGCCCTATTCGGTCGGTGAAGCGGGTCGTGTGGGCCCTCCGGGTCGGCGCGAGATCGGCCATGGCAAGCTGGCCTGGCGTGCCTTGCAGGCAGTTTTGCCGGCGGCCACGGATTTCCCCTATACCGTGCGGGTCGTGTCCGAGATCACCGAATCCAACGGGTCGTCGTCGATGGCGTCGGTCTGTGGCGGATCGCTCAGCATGATGGATGCGGGCGTGCCGCTCAAGGCACCGGTGGCCGGTGTCGCGATGGGTCTGATCCTTGAGGACGATGGCTCCTACGCGATTCTCACCGATATTCTGGGTGACGAAGACCACCTGGGCGACATGGATTTCAAGGTGGCGGGGACCGAGAACGGCATCACGTCGCTGCAGATGGATATCAAGGTCGCAGGCATCACGCCGGAGATCATGGAGAAGGCGCTCGCGCAGGCCAAGGACGGCCGGCTGCATATTCTGGGCGAGATGGCCAAGGCGCTGTCGGAGACCAATGAATTCAGCGTCCATGCCCCGCGCATCGAGACGATGAACATCCCCACCGACAAGATCCGCGAAGTGATCGGGTCGGGCGGCAAGGTCATCCGTGAGATCGTGGAAACCAGTGGCGCCAAGGTCGACATCAATGATGACGGCGTGATCAAGATTGCTTCGCCCGATGGGGAATCGATCAAGAAGGCCTATGACATGATCTATTCGATCGTTGCCGAGCCCGAAGAGGGTCAGATCTATACCGGCAAGGTCGTGAAGATCGTCGATTTCGGCGCCTTTGTGAACTTTTTCGGCAAGCGCGACGGTCTGGTCCATGTGAGCCAGATCGAGAACCGTCGCCTGAACCATCCCTCGGACGTTCTGAAGGAAGGTCAGGAAGTGAAGGTCAAGCTTTTGGGCTTTGACGATCGCGGCAAGGTGCGCCTGTCGATGAAGGTTGTCGATCAGGAGACCGGCGAAGAGATCAAGAAAACAGAAGAAGCCGAAAGCTGATCGGCGTCTTCTGACAAGACATCGCGGTCCCATCCGGAGACGGGTGGGACCAATCCATCGGAGCGTTCTGCCTGGTATGAGACAGCCCCGCGCCACCGCTCACCTGATGATCACCGTGGCTGCGCTGACGCGCAGGCGCCCGGAGATGGTAGACCGACTGATCAGGTCGTTCGGAGAGATGACCGTTCCGGAGAAGTGCACGGTCCAGTGTCTGATCGTCGAAAACGATACATCACCCGACACATGTGAGCTGGTCACGGCGCGGAATCCGCTGCCGAACGGCATGGAACTCGCCTATGTGCTGGAGCCGGAACCGGGTATCCCCTTTGCGCGCAACCGGGCTGCACGAGAGGCGCTTGAGACCGGTGCCAACCTTCTGGCCTTTGTCGATGACGATGAAATCGTGGCGCCGGACTGGCTGGCCCGGATGGTGTATGGGTATCGCCAAGGCCGCGCGGTGCTGCTTGGAGGGCCGCGGCGGATCGCGCCTTATGCCGATGGCGAACTGACAACGCTTGAGCGTGTGATGCACGCCAACCTCACAGCCAATTTCGCGGATATCGAAGAGCGCGCGGCGCGCACGTCGACAGTGAACGACACGCCCAAGGTCACTGTTTTCACCAATAACTGGCTTGGGGAGACCACGCTCTTTTCCGGCCATGACATCTGGTTTGACGAGACGATGCGCTTTACCGGTGGCACCGATTCCAAGTTTTGCGCAGCGGTCAAAGCCAAGAACCTGCCGGTCGGGTGGGTCAAGGACGCGTTCGTTTACGAGACCGTCACTCGGGACCGGCTCAGCTTTGCCTACCAGCACGAACGGTCCCGCGATCAGATCAACAACCTTTTCCATCAAAGAATGAGCAAGGATCCGTCCGCGCAGTACAAGATGGTCATTCGATTGCCCGTGAAGGCGATCGAGATCCTGGTGCTGGCGATCAGCGTGCCTCTGACGCGCGGCCGCACGCTTTTCAAGCTGGCCAAGACCACCGGATGGGTCGCGGGTCGTGTTGGCGCCGCGTTTGGCCGACGCTCCAAGCTTTATGAGACCGCGAAGAACGACTAGGCAGGGCTTGTGACCCCGACCCGCGTCCGAGGAACAGCGATGACGCAAGACCAGACCAGACCTCTTTCGATCACCGTGTCGGCGCTGACGCGCAGACGACCTGAAATGCTGCGCGCCCTGATCGGGTCCCTGGGCGAGATGGATCTGCCGCCGGACACACGCGTCACATGCCTGATCGTCGAGAATGACGATGTGCCCAACAGCGCCGGTGTGGTTCAGTCCTTTGGCAAACTGCCCAACGGCGTGGATGTGACCTATGCCCATGAACCCGAGCTGGGCATTCCCTTTGGCCGCAACCGCGCAGCCAAGGAGGCCATTGACCACAAGTCGGATCTGTTGGCCTTTGTGGACGACGACGAAGTGGTCGCCCGAGATTGGCTGGTCGAGATTGTCTCGGCGTATCGGAGCTCGCAGGCGGTTCTGATCGGCGGGCCGCTGCGGGTCAAGGATACGCCCAGATCGTTGCCGAGCCTCGAGGCCTTGATGGACAGGTGCATCAAGCGCCGATACCTGCAAAAGGAAACCCGCGCCGCGCGACGGGCCGGTCTGGATGGAACGCCCGGCGTCACGATCGTTACCAATAACTGGCTCGGCGAGCTGCGCATCTTCCACGATCACGGGATCTGGTTCGACGAGGCCATGCGCTTTACCGGCGGCACGGATTCCAAGCTCTGCGCCGAGGTCAAGGCCGCGGGACTGCCCACGGCCTGGGCCGCCAATGCCGCCGTTTACGAGGAAATCCCGCGCGAACGGCTGACGATCGGCTATCAGTTCAAACGCGGACGCGATCAATCATCGACCAACTACCGGCGCAAACTGGACAAGCGGCCCTCGGCCCGGTTCAACGTGCTGGTGAGTGTGCCGGTCAAGGTGCTGACCATCGGCATCCTGGTGATCACGCTGCCCTTTACCGGCGGGCGCACCCTTTTGGACATCGTGCGCAGCAGCGGCTGGGTGGCGGGTCGCTTTGATGCGCTGCTGGGCCGCCGGTCGCGGCTTTACGAAAGCGTGACCGGCGACTGAAGCGCATGACACCAACGCGCTGGTCTCGACATGAGCAGCGTATCGGCCCCTGGCGGCCGAACCCGTCAGAGCTTGGTGTAGCGCAGGTAAGGCAGGACTTTTTCGAAATCGCCGAACTTGGCCTTGGCGTCTTCGTCGCTGACCGTTGCGGGGATGATCACGTCTTCGCCCGGGTTCCAGTTCGCCGGGGTCGCGACGCCCTGCCCGATCGAGGTTTGCAGCCCGTCAAGCGCGCGCAGCACCTCGGCAAAGTTGCGCCCCACCGTCATCGGGTAGGTCATTGTCAGTTTCAGTTGCTTGTCCGGCCCGATGATGAAGACCGAGCGCACGGTGGCGCTGTCGGCGGGGGTGCGACCATCCGGCAGGTAGGCCTCGGCCGGGAGCATGTCGAAGGCCTTGGACACCTCGAGCGCGTCATCGGCGATGATCGGAAAGCCCGGATGCGCGCCGCCGGCGGTTTCGATATCACCTTTCCATTTCTTGTGATCCTCGGCGCTGTCGACGCTGACGCCGATCACCTTGGTGCCGCGCTTCTCCCATTCCGCGGCCAGTTGCGCCACGGCGCCGAACTCGGTCGTGCAGACGGGGGTGAAATCCTTTGGGTGCGAAAAGAGGATCGCCCAGCTGTCGCCGATCCAGTCATGAAATTGAATTGTACCCTGGTCCGTTTCGGCCGTGAAATTCGGAACCGTATCGTTAATGCGCAAACCCATGTCGCTCTCCTTCACGTATTTTCGACGACTCACGTCGCATCAACCGTAGACGGGTTTGCAGGTTGTGACAGCCCCGGATGAGAGGTTCTTGCCGACGGTGCGGCACGGTGACAGAGTGGCGCCGATGGCCCGCGCGACGGGCGCGCGCCATCTCCGGAGTGGGAGACCGTCATCATGATCAAAAAGCGCGATTTCTACATTAACGGGGCTTGGGTTCAACCGCAGGTGCCGAACGATTTTCAGGTGATCGATCCGTCGACCGAAGAGCCCTGCGGCGTGATATCGCTGGGTGGTCAGGCGGACACGGATGCCGCAGTGGCGGCGGCGAAGGCAGCGCTTCCGGCGTGGATGGCGACGCCGGTGGCCGAGCGCATTGCGCTGGTGGAGAAGCTGATCGAGATCTATCAGGCCCGCGCCGAGGAGATGGCCCAGGCAAACAGCATGGAGATGGGCGCGCCGATCGACATGTCGCGCAGTCAGCAGATTGGTGCCGGCGCCTGGCATCTGAAGAATTTCGTCCGCGCCGCCAAGGCGTTCCAGTTCGAACACCCGTTGGGTGATCATGCACCCGGTGACCGGATCATTCACGAGGCGATTGGCGTGGTCGCGCTGATCACGCCCTGGAACTGGCCGCAGAACCAGATCACGCTGAAGGTTGGCGCGGCGGCGATTGCGGGCTGTACGATGGTTCTGAAACCGTCCGAACAGAGCCCGCTGAACGCGATGATCTTTGCCGAGTGCATGGATGCGGCCGGATTTCCGGCCGGTGTGTTCAATCTGGTGAATGGCGACGGGGCGGGCGTGGGCACGCAGCTGTCGGGTCACGCGGATGTGGACATGGTGAGCTTTACCGGATCGACCCGGGCGGGCACGGCGATTTCGAAGAATGCCGCCGGGACGCTGAAGCGCGTGCATCTGGAGCTGGGCGGAAAAGGCGCCAATGTGCTCTTTGCCGATGCCGACGAGAAGGCGGTGAAGCGCGGCGTTTTGCACATGATGAACAACACCGGTCAGTCCTGCAACGCGCCGAGCCGGATGCTGGTGCAGTCCGAGATCTATGATCAGGCGGTCGAGGCGGCTGCGGAGGTCGCGGGCAAGGTCTCGGTCGGGAGCGCGCATGAGGAAGGGCGCCATATCGGACCGGTGGTGAATGCGACGCAATGGGACAAGATCCAGGATCTGATCCAGACCGGGATCGATGAAGGCGCGCGGCTGGTGGCGGGCGGCACCGGGCGGCCGGACGGGCTCAACAAGGGCTATTTCGTGAAGCCGACGGTCTTTGCGGACGTCACCAACGACATGACGATCGCGCAGCAGGAGATCTTTGGGCCGGTGCTGTCGATCCTGAAGTTCGACACCGAAGACGAGGCGGTATCGATCGCAAATGACACGCCCTATGGGCTGACGAATTATGTGCAGACACAGGACGGCGCGCGCGCCAACCGGATGGCGCGGGCGTTGCGGTCGGGAATGGTCGAGATGAACGGGACGTCGCGCGGGGCGGGGTCGCCCTTTGGCGGCATGAAGCAATCCGGCAATGGCCGCGAGGGCGGCACCTGGGGGATCGAGGATTTCCTGGAGGTCAAGGCGGTGTCGGGCTGGACCGGGGATTGATGTCCTTGGCATGAGCCAGGGGGCGCTCTTCGATCCCGTTGGTCTCTCATCGCTCCAGCGAAAAGGGACCGGAGGGACCGATGAGCGCCCGTTCTAGAAGGGCACCGGCGCGCGGAACTTCATCGAATGACCGCCTTCGGGGTTCTTGATCCGGAGCTCTTCGGAATGCAGGTGCATGCGGTCATGCGCCGCCGCCGCGCCGCTGGCATAAAGCGGATCGCCGAGGATCGGATGGCCGAGCGAGAGCATGTGCACGCGGAGCTGATGGCTGCGTCCGGTCCGCGGCATCAACCGGACGCGGGTCCAGTCCGGTCCATTGCGCAGGACCCGCCAGTCGGTGACCGCGGGTTTGCCGGTCTCGTGGCAGACTTTCTGCCGGGGGCGGTTCGGCCAGTCGACGATCAGCGGCAGATCGACCGTGCCCGACCTGGGCGCCAGTTGCCCTGAGACATCCGCCACATAGCTTTTGCGCGCCTGCCGCTTTTCGAACTGCAGCGACAGATGTCGCTGCGCGTGCGGCGTC
>JBCCVT010000143.1:0-7840 GCA_039195015.1 Pseudomonadota bacterium | reverse complement strand
TGTGACGCTTGATCGGCACCAGATGCACCAGTTGATATCTACAGAAATCGGGGTGCCACTGCACGATGTAGAGATGATGGAAGGTCGGCTTTCGGGGTCAGATTATTCGCTTAATGCAACTCAGTCGGTCGATGATGAGGGCCGCGAGTGGATTGATGCGCTGGAAGATGAGAGCGCGCAGGCCGCCGCAGTCGTTGAAGAGCGGCATGACAACGAACAATTGCGCGAGTGGTTGCTGAACGCAATGAATGCTCTGAATGAGCGCGAGCGCTTTATCGTTCGGGAGCGCAAGCTGCGCGATGAGCCGCGCACACTCGAAAGCCTTGGCACCGAGCTTGGTCTTTCGAAAGAGCGGGTCCGCCAGCTTGAGGCGGCAGCATTCCAAAAAATGCGCAAGAACCTTGAAGCTCAGTCACGCGAGGTGCAACACTTCCTCCTATGAGGTGGTATGCACTTGCCCTCGTGCTGTGGCCCTTTCCAGGGTGTTCAGCGGAGTTGACCGACAAACAGGCGGCGTCACTTGTGGACGCCGATGTTGTTTTGATTGGCGAGATCCACGACAACCCGAAGCATCACGCGTTTCAAGCCGAGACCGTCGCGCGCTTGCAGCCCGCTGCTTTGGTCTTCGAGATGCTGAGCGAACGTCAGGCGTCGATGGTTTCTCCATCTATGATCGCTGATTCCGCAGTGATGGAGGCGGCCTTGCAGTGGGAGGCCTCCGGCTGGCCCGACTTCGCCATGTATCATCCGATTTTCGCGGCGGCGGCAGATGCAGACTATTTCGGAGCCGCTGTGCCGGGCGACGCGTTCCAGAGTTTCATGCAAGGCGGTCCCACCGCAATCATGGGTGAAGACGCCGGGCATTTCGGCTTGCTGTCGGCCTTGCCAGAGGCGGAACAGACCCGGCGCGAGGCTCTGCAGATGGAGGCTCATTGCAATGCGATGCCCGAAGACGCCTTGCCGGTGATGGTCGGTTTCCAGCGTCTGCGCGATGCGCGTCTGGCACAAGCCACTCTTGAAGCCCTGGATGAAACAGGCGGCCCCGTCGTTGTGATCACCGGCAATGGTCATGCCCGCACAGATTGGGGTGTACCATGGTACTTGAACCGGGTGCGTCCCGCGCTTGTCGTGCATGCGATCGGGCAGGCCGAAGAGGGCGTGATCTCTGGCACGTTTGACATGGTCGTGAATGCCCCGAGCGTCGATCGTCCGGACCCCTGTGCGGCGTTTGAAAACCGCGGCTGATTGGCTCTGGCCCTGACAGCCCCCCCGGCCTATGGTCTGACCGATGGCAATGAGGGGCGCTAAATGCTCGCATCCAAACGCATATTGCTGATCATCGGGGGCGGCATCGCGGCCTACAAGTCTCTGGAGTTGATCCGGCGGCTGTCCGAACGTGGCGCGACAGTGACACCGGTTCTGACCCGCGCGGCCGAGGAGTTCGTGACACCCCTGTCGGCCTCGGCTCTGGCGGGCGAAAAGGTCTATCGGGACCTGTTCGATCTCACCGATGAGGCTGAAATGGGCCATATCGAACTCTCGCGCGCGGCGGATCTTGTGGTTGTCGCGCCGGCCACTGCGGACCTCATGGCCAAGATGGCGGGCGGTCACGCGGATGATCTGGCCTCGACCCTGCTGATGGCTACGGACAAGCGTGTGCTGATCGCACCAGCGATGAATGTGCGGATGTGGGAGCATCCCGCAACGCAGCGCAACCGGGTTCAGTTGGAGCAGGACGGGATCCTGTTTGTTGGTCCCAACGAAGGCGGCATGGCTTGCGGGGAATTTGGGCCTGGACGCATGTCCGAGCCCTTGGAGATCGTCGCTTCGATAGAACGCGCATTGGGGCAGGGCTCGTTGTCGGGCAAACGGATTGTCGTGACCTCAGGTCCAACCCACGAGCCGATCGATCCGGTTCGCTACATCGCGAACCGGTCATCCGGGGCACAAGGAAGTGCGATCGCGCGCGCGCTTGCCGGATTGGGCGCCGAGGTTATCTTCGTCACCGGGCCCGCCGAGGCACCGGCGCCGGAGGGCGTTCGCGTCGTCCCTGTCGAAACCGCGCGCGCGAGATGCAATTGGTGGTCATTGACGCGCTACCGGTTGATGCGGCTGTCTTTGCGGCGGCGGTTGCGGATTGGCGTGTGGCCTCGGCCTCGGACCGCAAGCTCAAGAAAAGCCAGGGCGGCCTGCCGGTGCTGGAGTTTGCCGAAAACCCAGACATTCTGAGAGAGGTGTCGCACCTGACCGATCAGCGCCCGTCGCTTGTCATCGGATTCGCCGCCGAAACCGATGATGTTGTCGACAATGCAAAGTCGAAACGGCAGCGCAAGGGCTGCGACTGGATCGTGGCAAACGATGTCAGCCCTGCAACCGGGATCATGGGCGGATCCGAAAACGCCGTGACCCTGATCACCGAGGCTGGTGCCGAAACCTGGCCGCGCATGACCAAGGACGCGGTTGCCCGGCAACTGGCCGATCGGATCGCAACCGTCTTGACGGGCAGTTCATGACCCTGCGTCGCACATCCCATGGCACCGTTGGAGAAAGGAGCCCATATGGTCGTCATTCGTGTCACACGTGATCCCGACTCTGACCCGGCAGTGCCCTTGCCTGCGTACGAGACGTCCGGGGCTGCCGGTGCGGATGTCCGCGCCAATCTTCCGGACCGTAAGGCTGTGACGCTAGAACCGGGCGGTCGCGCCCTCATCCCGACGGGTCTGCGGATTGAAATTCCGGACGGATACGAGGTGCAGATCCGGCCGCGCTCTGGTCTTGCCTTGAAGCACGGGATCACCCTGCCCAATACGCCCGGCACCATCGATGCTGATTACCGGGGCCCGTTGGGCGTTATCGTGATGAACGCCGGAGACGCCCCTTTTGTCATCGCCCATGGCGACCGGATCGCCCAGATGATCGTGGCGCCGGTCCTGCAGGCGCGGTTCGAACTTGCCGAAACGCTCGCCGAAACTGCGCGGGGCGCGGGCGGCTTCGGGTCGACCGGGACGAGCTGATGCTATTGGTCATCCTGTTCGCGGCGACGCTTTGGGGGCTGGCGACGCTGCTCCGTTTGCCGCGGCAGGCGCGTCTGTTGATGATTGCGCTGCTCTTTGTGGCCGTCCTTTTCCTGCAAGTGGCGCTTCCCATCGGACACCCGCTGCGCGAGGCGACGGGTGGGTCACCTGCGTTGTGGCTCATCCTTGGCGGATTCGTCGGGCTGTTCTACGCGTATCGCTGGCTGCTGGACCGGCTGCGGGTTCAGGCTCGGCGACGCGATGAGGCCAATCTTCCCGACAAGCCCGCTGGCACATTCAGCGAAAGCGAACTCAACCGCTATGCCCGCCACATTGTGCTGCGCGAACTGGGCGGGCCGGGACAGAAACGGTTGAAAGAGGCCCGCGTACTGGTGATCGGTGCTGGCGGGTTGGGGGCTCCGGCCCTGCAATACCTGTCAGCCGCAGGTGTCGGGACCCTCGGATTGATCGACGATGACATTGTTGAGAATGCCAACCTTCAGCGGCAGGTGATCCATACCGACGACCGCATTGGCATGCCCAAAGTGTTTTCCGCGCAAGCAGCCATGCTGGCGCAAAACCCGCATATCATTGTCCTCCCCTACCACCGCCGCCTGACAGAGGAGATCGCAGAGGAGCTTTTTGCCGACTACGATGTGATCCTCGACGGCACCGACAATTTCGAGACCCGGTACCTCGTCAACCGGGTCGCCGCCGCGGCCGGAAAACCGTTGATTTCGGGCGCATTGTCGCAATGGGAGGGACAGCTAAGCGTCTTCGATCCCGCCAACGGTGGCCCCTGCTACCAATGCATATTTCCCGAAGCGCCCGCGCCGGAACTCGCGCCCTCCTGTGCCGAAGTCGGTGTTCTGGGCCCGCTGCCTGGTGTCGTCGGTGCAATGATGGCGGTTGAAGCGGTCAAATTGATCACCGGTGCGGGCACGGTTCTGCGAGGGCAGATGCTGATCTATGACGCGCTTTATGCCGAAACACGCTTGATTGCGTTGAAACTGCGTGCGGATTGTCCGGTCTGCGGTCAGGATACGATCTCAAAGCCCGCGAAGATGCAGGATACAGTGGTGTGAAAGACAGGGAGTGTGTGAGATGAAAACCTTACTTTTATGCGCGATGGCCGCCGGATTGGTGGCAACGGCCGCGACGGCCGCAGATCTGCCGGATCTGGAGGGGCGTGAAGTGGTCGTGGTGACGGAAAACGCATATCCCCCGCTGCAATTCGTGGACCCCAATAGCGGCGAGGCGATTGGGTGGGAATACGACGCCATGGCCGAGATTGCCGAGCGCATTAACATCACCGTTGTCTATGAAAACATCAGCTGGGATGCGATGATCCCTGCGGTGAGCGAAGGCCAGTACGATCTGGGCATGACCGGCATCACCATCCGCGATGATCGGAAAGAGAAAGTGGACTTTTCCGACAAATACATGACCTCGCAGATGCGGATGATCGTCGCGGGAGATGAAAGCCGTTTCGACGATGCGAAAGGCTTTGCTGCCGATCCCGAACTGCTGGCTGGCGCACAGCCCGGAACGACCCCATTTTACGTGACCGTTTACGATATTCTGGACGGAGATGAGGCAAACCCACGGATCAAACTGTTTGAAACCTTCGGCGCGGCCATTCAGGCTCTGCGCACCGGTGATGTCGATCTTGCCTTGTCTGACGGCACTGCGGCCAACGGCTATGTCGCGGCAAGCGACGGCGGTCTCAAGATCATCGGAGAGCCACTGGGCACTGAGGACTTCGGGTTTATCTTCCCGAAAGGTTCGGACCTGGTCGAGCCCATCAATGCCGCAATCGCATCGCTCGAAGCGGATGGTACGCTTGAGGCACTGAACACAAAGTGGTTCCTTGAGTACAAGCTTGGTCAATAATGGACGCTGTTTGGACGGGCCTGATCTGCGCGGCCCGTCCTAATTCACTATGACGCCGGTCCAACCGCCCAAGGACGAATTTCCCTACTGGCTTGCCGCGGCCGCCGCGTTGGGCGGTTTTTTTCTGTTTCGAATCCTGACCGATGACCTGCAATCGCAGATTCTTCAAACGCTATTCAAAGGTGTTCGGATCACGGTTTTCGTGACGTTGGTCAGTTTCGCATTGGCTTCGGCACTCGGTTTGATCCTCGCGCTCGGGTCGGGGTCGAAATACACCGCGGTCCGGCAAATCACCCGGTTCTATGTCGAGATTGTGCGCGGCGTTCCGATCATCGTGCTCTTGCTCTACGTCGCATTTGTGATCGTGCCGGGCCTCGTCGAGCTGCGCAATCTGCTCGGCGGTTATCTGGGGTTGGAGCCGATCCGCGCGCGCGCCTTCCCGCTGCTGTGGCGCGCGATCATCGCTTTGATGATTGCCTATTCGGCCTTTATCGCCGAGGTGTTTCGCGCCGGCTTGCAATCGGTTGATCCGGGACAAATCGAGGCCGCCTCGGCGCTTGGCCTGAACCGTTGGCAGAGGTTCCGTCTGGTGATTTTCCCGCAGGCGATCCGCACGATCCTGCCCCCGCTTGGCAATGACTTTGTGGCGTTGGTAAAGGACAGCTCGCTTGTATCCGTACTTGGTGTTCTGGACGTCACGCAGCTTGGCAAAGTCACGGCCGCTAGTAACTTTCGGTACTTCGAGACCTACAATGTCGTAGCGCTGATTTACCTTTCAATGACGATTGGACTGTCATTGGCGCTGCGACGGCTTGAGCGATACCTGAACGAGAAGAACCGACCGAATTCTCGGTCGTAATGTCGGTGTGTGCCCTCTCACGACTTTTCGTGGTGGATGGTTGGCGAACCCAAGGCCAAGCGGCGTAGTGTCGACACCCACTCCGGCGATTTCCTGCTGCCCGCAACTGGACCATTCCATAGCCACATCCTAGGTTCCCGGCAAAGGAGACACGCATGACAAACCCCATCCTGCGCGAATGGGACACTCCGTTCCAGATCGCTCCGTTCGACGCCATTTCCGATGACGATTTCGCTCCCGCCCTTGATGAGGCCTTATCTCTTCACCGGTGCGAAATCGATGCGATCGCAGCCGATACGGACGCGCCGAGTTTTGCGAACACGGTCGAGGCAATGGAGGCGGCAGGACAGGCGCTTGACAAGGTTCTGTCGGTCTTTTTCTCGGTCGCGGGTGCTGACAGCAACCCCAAGCGCGAAGAGCTTCAGCGCGCGTTCTCGCCGCGACTGGCCGCGCATTTTTCTGAAATCGCAGCTAACAAAGCGTTGTTTTCGCGGCTGAACACCGTTTGGGAAGCGCGCAAGGCGATGGACCTTACCCCCGAGCAGGAGCGGGTTCTCATGCTGACGCATCGCGGTCTCGTCCGGTCCGGTGCCGCGCTTGATGGCGAGGAAGAAGCGCGGATGAAGGAAATCAAATCGCGCTTGGCCACGTTGGGAACCGCGTTCACGCAGAACCTGCTCAAGGACGAACGCGACTGGTCGATGCCTCTTACCGAGAAAGACATGGAGGGTCTTCCTGACTTTGTCATTGATGCGGCGCGCGCCGCAGGAGCCGAGATGGAGGCCGACGGGCCGGTTGTCACCACGTCGCGTTCGCTGATCGTGCCTTTCCTGCAATTCTCGCCGCGCCGCGACCTGCGCGAGATTGCCTACAAGGCGTGGACGGCGCGCGGGGCCAATGGCGGCGACACGGACAACCGGGCCATTGCAGCCGAGATCCTGGCTCTCCGCAAGGAGCGCGCGGCGCTCCTGGGCTATGAGTCCTTCGCGGACTACAAGCTCGAACCTGAGATGGCCAAGACCCCGGCCGCTGTACGTGATCTGCTGATGGCGGTGTGGGCGCCAGCCAAGGCTCAGGCCGACGCCGATGCGCAAGTGCTGACCGTGATGATGCAGGCCGATGGGGTCAACGGACCGCTCGAGCCCTGGGATTGGCGTTTCTATGCGGAAAAGCGGCGCAAGGCCGAACACGATCTGGATGAGGCTGCGATCAAGCCTTACCTGCAGCTTGAACGAATGATCGAGGCTTCCTTTGACTGCGCCAATCGGCTCTTTGGGCTGGAATTCGCGCCTCTCGACGTACCGCTCTATCATCCTGATTGCCGCGCCTGGGAAGTCACGCGAAATGGTGCGCATGTGGCGGTGTTCATCGGTGATTATTTCGCGCGCGGATCCAAGCGATCGGGCGCATGGTGCAGCGCAATGCGCGCGCAGGCCCGGTTTCCGGCGACGCAAGCGCCGATTGTCATCAACGTGTGCAATTTCGCCAAAGGCGATCCCGCGCTTTTGTCTTACGACGACGCCAGAACGCTCTTTCACGAGTTTGGCCACGCGCTGCATCAGATGCTGTCCAATGTGACCTATGAGAGCATTTCGGGCACGTCAGTGGCGCGCGATTTCGTGGAGCTGCCAAGCCAGCTTTATGAACATTGGCTGGAGGTTCCTGAGGTCCTGCGTGCCTTTGCCACTCATGCCGAGACGGGCGAGCCGATGCCGGCAGAGATGCTGGAGAAGCTCCTGAAAGCCGCCAAGTTCGACATGGGCTTTCAGACGGTGGAATATGTCGCCTCGGCCCTGGTGGATCTGGCTTTCCACGAGGGCGAACCACCGGTCGATCCGATGGTGCGCCAGTCGGAAGTCCTTGCGGAACTGGGCATGCCACGCGCGATCGGGATGCGACACGCAACACCGCATTTCGCGCATGTGTTTGCCGGGGACGGATATTCCTCGGGCTATTACAGCTACATGTGGTCCGAGGTCATGGATGCCGACGCCTTCGAGGCCTTCGAGGAAGCAGGCGATCCATTTGACGCAGAGACCGCGCAAGCGCTTGAAGCCCATATCCTGTCCACGGG
>JBCCVT010000142.1:0-7844 GCA_039195015.1 Pseudomonadota bacterium | reverse complement strand
GTCGGCAGTCGGACCTGCGCACACCTGCTGCAATCGGCAGCGGGTGTGATGATCTTTGCCGAACCGCGCTTTGGTACAGCGATCCTCGACGAAACCGATCTTGCCGGGCTGGCCGACGCCCAAACCGAACTCGACCGCGTTGTCGATGAATTTCTGGCGCGGCGCCAGGACATCCGCCAGCTCTTTCTGGTCGGGTCCTGTCCCTCCGAAGTGATCAAGCTTGACCTCCAGCGTGCGGCGGAACGGCTCAGAGAAAAACATGCACCGTCCGTGCGCGTGCTGAACTTTTCCGGCTCTGGGATCGAGACGACGTTCACGCAAGGCGAAGACGCCTGTCTGGCATCAATGGTGCCGGTGCTCCCCGAAACCCAGGCGCGCGAACTCCTCCTCGTCGGTGCTCTGCCGGACGTGGTTGAAGAACAAGCCGTGTCGCTGTTGTCCCAGATGGGCATCGGGCCGATCCGCGTTCTACCCGCACCGCGCGCGGATGCCGATCTGGCGATTGGTCCAAACACGGTCTTTGCGCTGACACAGCCTTTTCTCGGTGACACCTGCGCGGCGCTCGAACGTCGGAGCGCCCGCCACATCGCCGCCCCGTTCCCATTCGGTGAAGAAGGCACGACCGCCTGGCTGCGGGCGATCGCCACCGAGTTCGGCATCGACGAAGACACCTTCGACCAGGTCACGCAGGCCCCGCGTGCCCGCGCGCGCAAAGCCATCGCCCAGGCGGCAGCCGCTTTGCAGGGAAAATCGGTTTTCTTCTTTCCCGACAGCCAGTTGGAAATCCCGCTTGCCCGCTTCCTGACCCGCGAATGCGGAATGGAGGCGATCGAGGTCGGCGCGCCCTTCATCCACAAGGGCCTTGTGGGCCCCGATCTGGACCTCCTCGCCGAAGGACCGACACTGGCTGAAGGTCAGGATGTCGATCTGCAACTCGACCGCTGCCGCGATGCGCGGCCCGATCTGACCGTCTGCGGACTGGGGCTTGCCAACCCGCTCGAGGCGGAAGGTCTCGCCACCAAATGGGCCATCGAGCTTGTTTTCACGCCGGTTCATTTCTACGAGCAGGCAGGCGACCTGGCCGGGCTCTTTTCGCGCCCGCTCCGTCGGCGCGACCTCTTGAAAGTGGAGGGCGCGGCATGATGCTTCTTCTCTTTCAAAATACTCATCCGCAAGGCCAGCCATGAAGCTGACGGTCTGGACATATGAGGGCCCGCCCCATGTCGGCGCCATGCGCGTCGCAACAGGCATGAAAGGTCTGCATTACGTCCTGCACGCGCCGCAGGGCGATACCTATGCCGACCTTCTTTTCACCATGATCGAACGGCGCGACCATCGCCCTCCGGTCAGTTTTACGACCTTTCAGGCGCGCGATCTTGGCAGCGATACAGCCAACCTCTTCAAGACCGCCTGCCAGGAAGCCTATGATCGGTTTTTGCCCGACGCGATCATTGTCGGAGCCTCCTGCACTGCCGAACTCATCCAGGATGACCCCGGCGGAATGGCCGAGACCATGGGTCTGCCGGTGCCGACAATCCCCCTCGAACTCCCGAGCTATCAGCGCAAGGAAAACTTTGGTGCGGATGAAACGTTCTATCAGATCGTCAAGACACTGGCGAAACCGATGGAACGCACCCGCCACGTGACCGCGAACCTGATCGGACCGACCGCCCTTGGGTTTCGGCATCGCGACGACATCACGGAGATGACCGCGCTTTTGTCGGATATGGGCATCAGCGTAAACGTCGTGGCACCGATGACCGCCTCGCCCGCCGACATCGCGCAGCTTGGGGCTGCGCATGTCAACGTGCTGATGTATCCTGAAACCGCTGAAACCGCTGCGCGCTGGATGGAGCGCGCGCTCGATCTGCCCTTTACCAAGACGGTTCCGATCGGCGTTGGTGCCACCCGCGATTTCGTGGCCGAGATTGCCGAATTGACCGGGGTTGATCCTTATCTGGATGACAGCCGACTGCGCCTGCCCTGGTATTCGAAATCCGTGGACAGCACCTATCTGACCGGCAAACGCGTCTTCCTCTTTGGCGACGGAACCCACGTCCGTGCCGCTGCCCGCATCGCACGGGAAGAGATGGGGTTCGAGGTTGCAGGGCTTGGCTGTTACAACCGCGAAATGGCGCGTGATATCAGGCAGTTGGCCAGGGAAATCGGTGTCGAGGCGACCATCACGGACGACTACCTTGAAGTCGAGCGCGTCATCGAAAGCCTCGCGCCCGAGATGATCCTTGGAACGCAGATGGAGCGGCATATCGGCAAGCGCCTCGGCATTCCTTGCGCAGTGATTTCAGCGCCGGTTCATGTGCAGGATTTCCCGGCCCGCTATTCGCCTCAGATGGGGATCGAGGGCGCAAACGTCATATTCGACACCTGGGTGCATCCCTTGGTCATGGGGCTGGAAGAACACCTGCTGACCATGTTCCGCGAGGATTTCGAGTTTCACGACGCCGCTGGCCCCAGCCACCACGGCCACAAGGCGCAGCCCCGCTCGGATGAGACGCCCGCAACAGCGGAACCGGTCGAAGAAGAGACAACCGGCACCGTCATCTGGCTTGCCGACGCCGAGCGGGAACTCAAGAAGATCCCGTTTTTTGTGCGCGGCAAGGCTCGGCGGAACACCGAGGTATTCGCAACCGAACGCGGCGTGAGCGAAATCAGCATCGACACGCTGTACGAGGCAAAGGCCCACTATGCGCGATGACGGAGCCATAGGCGGCCGCATGCCCGGCTACCGCGTCGTGATCGTCACGCTGGACAGTCACGCGGCCGGTCCTGCACGCCGCGCGATGGACAAGCTGGCACTGGATTATCCGGGACTGACACTCAGCATTCACGCGGCCGCCGAATGGGGCGAAACGCCCGGCGCTTTCGAAGCCGCCGAGGAGGCTGTGCTGCAGGGCGACATCATCATCGCCAACCTCCTTTTCCTCGAGGAACACGTCGCGCGAATCCTCCCCGCTCTGGAACAGCGGCGCGACAGTTGTGATGCGATGATCGGCGTTGTGGCCGATGCTTCGATCGTGCGGCTCACCAAGATGGGCGCGCTGGACATGTTGGCACCAGCGTCGGGGGCAATGAAGATCCTCAAACGCTTGCGCGGATCGACCAAACCCTCTTCGAATTCCGGACAGCGCAGCATGGCGCTGCTGCGGCGGTTGCCGAAAATTCTGAAATACATCCCCGGCAAGGCGCAGGATCTCAGGGCCTGGTTCCTGACCATGCAATACTGGCTGGGCGGTTCGGACGACAATGTCGAACGCATGATCCGGTTCCTGCTGAACCGTTACGCTCAAGACACCGGCTGGCGCGCCCAACCTGACGCCTTGGCACCGGTCGACTACCCCGATGTCGGCCTTTACCACCCCGATCTTCCGCAACGCATCGTCACCGATCCCGATGTCATACCGGGGCCAAAGACTCCCGAACTGACCGTCGGCTTGCTGATGTTGCGGTCCTATGTGCTGAGCTCCGATACCGCCCATTACGACGGCGTGATTCGCACCTTCGAAGCGCAGGGCATGCGCGTTCTGCCGGCATTTGCGGGCGGGCTCGACGGGCGCCCGGCGATCGAGACCTATTTCAAAGGCAGGGTCGATGCGCTGGTGTCGCTCACCGGGTTCAGCCTTGTGGGCGGCCCCGCCTACAATGACAGCAACGCGGCCATTGATGTGCTCAGCGATCTGGACGTGCCCTATCTTGCGGCCCATTCGCTTGAGTTCCAGACGCTCGGCCAATGGTCGGCGAGCGACGGCGGGCTGGGGCCGATCGAGACCACGATGCTGGTGGCGCTGCCCGAGCTTGACGGTGCAACCTGTCCAACCGTTTTTGGCGGTCGCATGGGCGCCGAGGGTTGTTCCGGATGCAGCTATTCCTGTGGCCAGGGCGGCGAACCCAAGGCAATGGTGCCGTGCCTGGAACGCATCGAAAGCCTTGCCGAAAAGACCCTGCGCCTGGGCCGTTTGCGGCGCAAGCGTAATGCGGACAAGAAGGTCGCGGTGGTTCTTTTTGGCTTTCCGCCGAATGCCGGTGCGGTTGGGACGGCGGCCTATCTGTCGGTCTTCGAAAGCCTCCACAACACCCTCCTGTCGATGCGGGAGCAAGGCTATTCTGTCGATGTGCCTGAGAGCGTCGATGACCTGCGCGCGGCGGTTCTCGAAGGCAACGCCCGGCAATATGGTCAAGAGGCGAATGTCGCGGCGCATGTCGATGCGGACACGATCGTGCGCCAGACGCCGCCGCTTCACGCGATCGAGGCGGTCTGGGGACCGGCGCCAGGTCGCATCCAATCGGATGGCCGCGGTGTGTTCGTGCTGGGTGCCGAATTCGGCAATGTGTTCGTCGGCGTGCAACCCACATTTGGCTACGAAGGCGACCCGATGCGGTTGCTCTTCGAAAAAGGCTTCGCCCCGACCCACGCATTTGTGACCTTCTACCTGTGGCTGAAGAACACCTATCAGGCCGATGCGGTTTTGCATTTCGGGATGCACGGCGCGCTTGAATTCATGCCGGGAAAACAGGCGGGTATGGGTGCGCGCGATTGGCCGGACCGACTGATCGGTGAGTTGCCGAACATTTACCTTTACGCCGCGAACAACCCGTCCGAGGCGTCGCTTGCGAAACGCCGGTCAGGCGCGATCACGATCAGCCACCTGACCCCGCCGCTGGCGCAGTCGGGGCTTTACCGTGGGCTTGCCGATCTAAAGGACAGTCTGACGCGCTGGAGGGGACTTGACCCCCGTGACACCGAACGCGAAGACCTTGAGGTGCTGATCGCCGAACAGGCGGATGCGGTGGACATGGGCGGCACGGCGCCCGAAGATCTTTGGCTGAGCCTGCTTGAAACCGAAGATGCGTTGATCCCGGATGGTCTGCATGTCGTGGGCAAACCGCTCGGTGATGCGGCGCGGTCAGAGTACCTGTCGCTGATGGATCATGCCGATGACGAGGCACGGGAGCGTGTTGCGCATCTGCTCGCGCAGGAAACCGAACTGACCGCGCTGATGCGCGCGCTTGATGGACGCTACATCCGGCCGGTTCCAGGCGGGGATCTGATCCGCAATACCGAGATCCTGCCCACTGGCCGCAACATCCACGCGTTCGATCCGTTCCGGATGCCGACCGAATATGCCTGCCGTGACGGGGCGCGCCAGGCACAGATGCTGTTGGAGACGCACCCAACGCTGCCGCGATCGATCGCGCTGGTACTTTGGGGGTCGGACAACATCAAATCGGATGGCGGACCGATCGCGCAAGCGCTTGCGCTGATGGGCTGCTCGCCGCGCTTTGACAGTTTCGGGCGGCTGGCCGGTGCCGATCTGATCCCGCTCGAAGAACTTGGCCGTCCGCGGATCGACGTGGTGATGACGCTCTCTGGAATATTCCGGGATCTTCTGCCGCTGCAGACACGGATGCTGGCCGAGGCCGCGCTGGCCTGTGCCGAGGCGGACGAACCACTTGAGATGAATTTCATCCGTGCCCATGCGATGGCCTATGCCGAGAAAATTGGTTGCGACATGCGCGAGGCGGCGCTGCGGGTCTTTTCGAATGCGGAAGGGGCCTATGGGTCAAATGTGAATGCACTGGTCGACAGTTCGGCCTTCGGGGATGAGGACGAACTGGCTGATGCCTATCAGGCGCGGAAGAGCTTTGCCTATGGCGTCGATGGCAAGGCGCAGGCCAATCCGGGATTGCTTCAGCAGGCTCTGGCGGATGTGGAGCTGGCCTATCAGAATCTCGAATCCGTCGAGCTGGGGGTCACCACAGTTGACCATTATTTTGATACGCTCGGGGGGATCTCGCGGGCGGTGAAGCGGGCACGCGGCCAAGAGGCAGCTGTTTACATCAGCGACCAGACACGCGGCGCAGGCAAGATCCGCACCTTGCGCGATCAGGTGGCGCTTGAGACCCGGTCACGGTCTTTGAACCCGAAATTCTTTGAAGGTCTGCTGAAGCACGGCGCCGAGGGCGTACGCCAGATCGAGGCGCATGTGACCAACACGATGGGTTGGTCCGCGACCACCGGACAGGTGGACGATTGGGTCTATCAAAGGATTTCCGAGACATTCGTACTGGACGACACCATGCGGCGGCGGCTTGCCGAATTGAACCCGACCGCATCGTCGCGGATGGCGAACCGTCTGCTTGAAGCCTCGGATCGCAACTACTGGGCGCCCGATGCGGACACGCTCGCGGCGCTCCAGGATGCGGCGGATGCGCTGGAAGATCGGCTTGAGGGAGTAGCGGCGGAATGACCGAGCGGCGTGTGAAAAATCCGGGCCGGGTTGGGGGCGCTGCCCCCGTCCTGCGGACTCCCCCAGAGTATTTTTCAAGAGAAGAAGGGCGGATGGCCCTAAGCGGAAGGAGGGCCCGATGAGCCCCTTGGACAGAACACCCCCCGCGCTGCGCGGACAGGATGGCGAAGGATCGGTGCAGGTGCATCAGGACGCCTCGATGAAGATCGAGGGCGCGAAAGTGTTCAGCGTCTATGGCAAGGGCGGGATTGGCAAGTCGACGACCTCGTCAAACCTGTCGGCCGCTTTCGCGATGCTTGGCAAGCGGGTCTTGCAGATCGGGTGCGATCCGAAGCATGACAGCACCTTTACTCTGACCGGGCGCCTGCAGCCCACCGTGATCGACATTCTGAAGGAGGTCGATTTTCACCCCGAAGAGTTGCGGCCCGAGGATTTCGTGACCGTGGGTTGGGGTGGCGTGCAATGTGTTGAAGCAGGGGGGCCTCCCGCGGGCACCGGTTGCGGCGGATATGTGGTCGGGCAGACCGTCAAGCTTTTGAAGCAGCACCACATGCTTGAAGACACGGATGTGGTGATTTTTGACGTTTTGGGCGACGTGGTCTGTGGCGGGTTCGCCGCGCCCTTGCAGCATGCGGACCGCGCGCTGATCGTCACGGCCAATGATTTCGACAGTATATATGCGATGAACCGGATCATCGCTGCGGTGCAGGCCAAGTCCAGCAACTACAAGGTGCGCCTTGCGGGTTGCGTGGCCAACCGGTCGAAGGACACCGATGAGGTGGATCGGTTTTGCAACACCGTTGGATTCAAGCGGATCGCACACATGCCGGATGTGGATGCGATCCGCCGCTCTCGGTTGAAGAAGAAGACCCTGTTTGAGATGGAGGATGACGACGACATCGTCCGTTGTCGCGCGGAGTATGTCCGGCTGGCAGAGACGCTTTGGGGTGGGACCGAGGCGCTTGCGCCCGCGCCGATGGCGGATCGCGATATCTTTGAACTTCTGGGATTCGATTGATGGCGCCATATGATCAGACCCTGGCGCGCGTCGAGACCTATTTCGACAAGACCGCCACCAAGACCTGGGAGCGTCTGACCAGCGACGCGCCAGTGTCGAAGGTGCGCGAGACCGTGCGGCAGGGGCGCGACCGGATGCGGGCTTTGATCCTGTCTCGGCTGCCCGCCGATCTGTCAGGCGCCCGGGTTCTGGATGCGGGTTGCGGTGCCGGTCAGATGACGGCGGAACTGGCCGCTCGTGGCGCTGAGGTCGAGGCGGTGGATATCTCGCCCAGCCTTGTGCAGATCGCCGAAGCACGGTTGCCGGACCATCTGCGCCGCAAGGTTCGGTTTTCCTGTGGGGATATGCTCGACAAGCGGCTTGGCCGGTTTGACCACGCCGTCGCGATGGACAGCCTCATCTACTACAGCGCCGAAGACATCGGCAGCGCGCTGCATCAGCTCGGGTCGCGCGTCTCGGACACCATCGTGTTCACGGTTGCGCCCCGGACACCAATGCTGATGGGCATGTGGTACGTCGGCAAGCTTTTTCCACAATCGGATCGAAGCCCCGTAATGGTG
>JBCCVT010000141.1:0-7860 GCA_039195015.1 Pseudomonadota bacterium | reverse complement strand
GATCCTGCTGTATACGGCAGTGAACATCTCGCTGGCGGTGTGGCTCTTGAAAGGCTTCATCGACGAGATCCCCCGCGAATACGAAGAGGCCGCACTAATCGACGGCTATACGCGGTTCCAGGCGTTCTACAAAGTGGTACTCCCGCAGGCCGCAACGGGTATCGCATCGACTGCGATCTTCTGCTTGATCTTTGCCTGGAACGAATACGCCTTTGCGGTGCTGTTGACATCAGCCACGGCCCAGACAGCACCCCCCTTCATTCCGACGATCATCGGGATCGGCGGGTTGGATTGGCCTGCCGTCGCTGCCGGCGCCACGATCTTTCTGTTGCCGGTGATGGTCTTCACGATCCTTCTACGCAAGCATCTGCTGCGGGGGATCACGTTCGGGGCGGTAAGGAAATGACAGACGGGTGGAACCGCCTCCGGCGGGAGTATTTGGAAAGAGAAGAAGGGAGCCGGCCATGCGCGGGTTTCTGACAGGGCTTTGGACGTTGCGCCGTGGACCGTGGGAGATGGTAGCAACCGTTATCATAGCACTTGGGGTTTTCATGCTGATGCAACCCTTTGTGCTCTGGGCCTTCACCTATTCCTTTATCGTCACGCTGGTCGGTACCGTCATGTTCATCATCGTCAGCCATTTTCCGGAGTAGAGCGATGCTGGAAACTACCGCGCCCGTTTTGCCGTCTCGGAATTTCGACGAAACCGTCGGTTTTTACGAAAGCATCGGATTTCGCGAAACCGGTCGTTGGGCGGAAAATGCGTATCTGATCATGGTAATGGATCAGGTAGAGCTGCACTTTTTCCGCCATGACGAGGTCGACCCGTCGACAAATCACGCCGCGGCCTACATCCGCAGCTCGGATGTGGATGCACTAAGTGCCAAGGTTGCGGCCCTTCCGCTCGCGACTTCGGAGATCCCGCGCTTTCGCCCTGCCGAGGACAAAAGCTGGGGGATGCGCGAGATGGCGATTGTCGATCCCAACAGAACCCTTTTGCGCATAGGACAGTTCCTCTGACATGGCCGAGATTGTCATCAAAAACGTTCGTAAGGAATTCGGCGATTTCGTCGCGGTGAAGGAAAGCTCCTTCACCATCGAGGATGGCGAATTCTTCATGCTGCTGGGTCCTTCGGGATGCGGAAAGACCACGACGCTACGGATGATTGCGGGGCTGGAGCTACCCACAAGCGGCGAGATTTATCTGGACGGCGAGGAGATCAGCCAGAAACCCGCATCGGAGCGCGATATCGCTTTTGTGTTTCAGATGTTTGCACTTTATCCGCACATGAATGTGCGGCGGAACATTTCTTACCCGCTGATCAGCCAGGGTATGCCGCGCGCGCAGGTCAAGGCCAAGGTTGCCGAGGTAGCACGGATCCTTGGTATCGAAGACATTCTGGATCGTCCGGTCGGAGGCCTGTCGGGCGGTGACCGTCAGCGGGTTGCTTTGGGTCGCGCAATCGTGCGCGAACCCAAGGCGTTCATGATGGATGAACCCCTTGGCGCGCTTGACGCCGAATTCCGCGAGCACATGGCGGAAGAGCTGCGCGCGTTGCACGACCGCATGGGCGCAACCACGGTATATGTCACCCACGATCAGCTTGAGGCCATGCAGATGGGCGACAAGATCGTGGTGATGAACAGCTCGGTGGTCGAACAGTTCGGAACGCCTCAGGAGATCTACGACAAGCCCGCGACGATGTTTGTGGCCGATTTCATCGGGTCCCCGTCGATGAATTTTCTGCCTTTTGAGGACAAGATCGCGCCGGGTGGGTCATCGGTGCGGCTCAACGGCCACCAGGCGCGTGTGCCCGAGTTGCGTGAAGGGGCCGGGGGCAAGCTGGCCTTTGGCGTAAGGCCAGAGCACATTTTGCTGACCGATAACAGCGACTACCGCGCGAGGGTGATCGCAACGGAGTATCTCGGGACAACACAGATTGTCACGATGCAAAGCCCCAATGGCGAGCTCAAGGCGCGTATCGGCGCAGGCCAGACCGTCCACCCTGACGATACGGTAGGACTCGATTTCCGATCCGAAACAGTCACGATTTTTGACCAGGTCTCCGGTCGGGCTGTCCGCTCGGCTTTAAACGAAGGAGTGTTGTCCGATGGCTGAGGTCGTTCTCGACGGTATTTCGAAAGCCTTTGGGGTAACGCAGGCGGTACAGGACATCACGATGACCGTACCGGACGGATCCTTTGTCGTGCTGCTCGGACCCACTGGCGCGGGCAAGACGACAACGCTGAGGCTGATTTCAGGGCTCGAGACGTTGGATAGCGGCCGCATTTTGATAGGTGGTCGTGATACGAACCGCGAAACGCCCGCGCAACGTGATGTGGCGATGGTGTTCCAACAATACTCGCTCTACCCGCACATGACGGTGCGCGACAACCTTGCCTTTCCCTTGCGCTCGCCGATCCTGCGCACGCCCGAGGATGAGATCGACCGCCGGGTTCGCGAGATTGCCGAGGTTCTTCAGATCCCCCACAAGCTTGACAACAAGGCAACCGAGCTTTCGGGTGGCGAGATGCAGCGCGTCTCGATCGGCCGGGCCCTGGTGCGCAACCCGTCGATCTATCTGATGGACGAACCACTCAGTTCACTGGACGCCAAGCTACGCGCTGATCTGCGGGTCGAGCTGAAACGCATCCATGCCGATCTGGGCGCCACGCTGCTCTATGTCACGCATGATCAGATTGAGGCGATGACAATGGCGACCCATGTGGGCGTCCTGCAAGATGGGCGCCTTGTGCAATTCGGCACGCCACGCGAGATTTACGAAGATCCCCGCAGTGTCTATGTCGCCGGCCGGCTCGGGTTGCCGCGCATCAACATCCTTCCATCCGAACTGTTCGGCGGTGACCATAAGGGCTCGCAAATCGGGCTGCGCCCGGAAAACATCCGAGAGGGCGATGGGGTCGATGCCTCGGTTGTTCGGGCGGAGCACTTGGGCGACCAGACGCGCCTACATCTTGATCTCAAGGGCCATGCGGTAACGACGCTTGTGGATGCGCATGACGACTATGTCCCCGGGACTGCGATCAAGATCAGCCCGCATAACCCACTCTATTTCGACGCCACGGGCGCGCGCGTGAATTAAGGGAGAGCACAATGGCACAGTTTCTCAACGCCAAGGAAAACCTCGTCACTGAAGCCATTGATGGTCTTCTGGCCGCCTCCGGTGGTGCGCTGTCGCGCCTCGACGGATACCCGCATATCAAAGTCGTCTACCGGTCCGACTGGACGAAATCGCGTGTCGCGCTGGTGTCGGGCGGCGGGTCAGGGCATGAACCGGCGCATGCGGGGTTTGTCGGTCCTGGCATGCTGACGGCAGCGGTGTGCGGGGAGGTGTTCGCCTCGCCCTCGGTCGAGGCCGTGCTGGCCGCGATCCTTGCCGTCACGGGTGAGCCTGGATGCTTGTTGATCGTCAAGAACTATACCGGTGACCGCCTGAATTTCGGGTTGGCCGCAGAACGCGCGCGTGCCTTGGGGCGCAAGGTGCAGATGGTGGTCGTCGACGATGACATCGCTCTGCCCGATCTACCGCAACCGCGCGGCGTCGCGGGCACCCTGTTCGTCCATAAGATCACCGGAGCCATGGCCGAGGCAGGCGAGGATCTGGATACTGTGACGGCGGCGGCAAAGGCGGTGATCGGCAAAGTCGCCTCGATCGGGATGAGCCTTGATACCTGCACCGTGCCCGGATCGCCCAAGGAGGATCGGATCGCCATGGGCAAGGCGGAACTGGGCCTTGGAATCCACGGCGAACCAGGGGTCGAACAAGTCGATTTCTCTACTGCGATGCACGCGATGGACACGGTCGTCGAAAAGCTGCGCCCGCATGCAGAGACGGGAACTCGCGTGGCTTTGGTCAACAATCTCGGCTCAACAACACCACTAGAGATGTCGGTTTTGACACATGCGTTGACGACAGCAGGGATCGTCGATCACATCATTGGCCCGGCTCCGCTGATGACGTCGCTCGACATGCACGGCTTTTCGGTCTCGATGATGAACGCGACGGATACCGAGCTGGCCGCGCTACGCGCGCCGGTCGACCTTGCCCCCTGGCCCGGACTAAAGGATGTCGTTGCGGTTCCGATCACACCGCTGCCCGACGGGTTGACACCGATCGAGCCGATCCCGTCCAAGAACGACAAGACCCATCGTACAGTTTCGCGGGTAGCGGATTTGCTCATCGGGGCGGAAAAAGCGTTGAACGAACTCGACGCGAAATCCGGCGACGGCGACACCGGAAGCACGCTGGCGACCGCCGCGCGCGCCCTTCAGTCACGGTTGGATCACATGCCGCTTGCCGATCTGACGCAGCTCTTCCCTGCACTCGGCAACGAACTGGGGCAGACCATGGGCGGGTCCTCGGGTGTAATTCTTGCGATCTACTTCAACGCCGCCGGCGACGCCTGCGCCAATGGCGCGCCGGTACCAAAGGCGCTGGTGGCCGGGCTCGACCGCGTCAGCCAGGTGGGTGGAGCAACGATTGGCGACCGCACGATGATTGATGCGCTCGCCCCCGCGCTGAATGCCTTGCCAGACGGCATTGCCGCCGCTGCCGCCGCGGCCCGATCGGGCGCAGACAGCACCGCCAGTATCCACCGTGCCAAGGCAGGACGCGCAGCTTACGTGCCGGCCGAAAACCTCAAGGGTCACAACGATCCGGGCGCCGAAGCCGTCGCACTTTTGTTCGAGGGTCTCGCTCGCGAAATGGAAGGCTGAACGCATCGTGCTCAAATCGCGCCAGGCCGTGGTAGACAAGCCCACCGTCAACGACATCGCGCGCGTTGCCGGTGTCAGCCTGGCGACGGTCGACCGGGTACTCAATGAACGTCCCGGTGTGCGGTCGGTCACGATCCGCAAGGTGCAGAAGGCCATCGCCGCACTTGGGTATGTCCGCGATACGGCAGCTGCAAACCTAGCGCGCAAACGGATCTACAACTTGCTCTTCGTGCTCCCCGAAACGCAGAACGAATTCGTGCAAGCGCTGCGCAAGCAGATCAGCGCTCAGTCGGCCCGTCTGGTCAATGAACGCACCTGGCTCAGCACCGCCAGTGTCGCGCCTTTTGACCCGCAGGAAATGGTCACGATACTCGATGCGCTCGATCCGGGAGAGGTCGATGGGGTCGCCGTTTTCAGCCCGGAAACGCCATCGGTGCGTGACGCCGTGAAGCGTGCGCGGGACAAGGGTATTGCCGTTGTCGCGCTGGTGTCCGACTTGCCCAGTTCAGAGCGTGACCACTTTGTCGGCATCGATAACATCGCGGCGGGCCGGACAGCGGCGCAGCTGATGGGCAGGCTCGTGAGGCAAACCGGCAAGATCTTGGTGATCACCGGTTCGCGCCTTGCGCGCGATCATCTGGAACGGCGACAGGGCTTCGACGTGGTGATGCGCGAAGGTTTCCCGCATCTCGACGTTGTCGCATCCGTCGAAGGTCGCGACGATCCCGAGCTCATCTATGCCATGATCCCCGAGGTATTCCAAAATTATCCTGACATTTGCGGTATCTACAGCTCTGCGGCGGGCAATGCGGGCCTTGTGCAATGCCTCGACGAACACGGGATGGGGCGCGACATTGTCGTGATCGCGCATGAGCTGACGCCGATGTCACGCCAGGCGTTGCGCAGTGGCGTATTCGATGCTGTGATCAGTCAGGATTGCGGGCATCTCGTGCGATCCGCCGTCCGCCTGTTACGCGCCACCGCCGACAGTGTGCCTTTTAACGCGGCGCAAGAGCGCATCCGCATCGATATCTATCTTCGGGAAAACACACCCCCTGAGATGGCAGACTAAAAGGGAGGGAAGAGATGAAAACGATCAAGGGCCCGGCGCTGTTTCTCGCGCAGTTCGCGGGCGACGAGGCACCGTTCAACTCATGGGATGCGATCACCAAATGGGCGGCTGACTGCGGCTATGTCGGCGTGCAGATCCCAAGCTGGGATGATCGGTTGTTCAACCTCGCTCAGGCCGCGTCCAGCAAGGATTACTGTGACGAGATCGCTGGCGTCGCAGCCCAAAACGGAGTGGCGATCACAGATCTCTCAACCCATCTTCAGGGTCAGTTGGTGGCCGTTCACCCGGCCTACGACGTGGCGTTCGACGGGTTTGCGGCGCCTGAGGTTCGAGGCAACCCATCCGCCCGTCAGGCCTGGGCGGTCGAGCAGGTCAAGCTTGCGCTGACCGCGTCCCAACACCTCGGCCTGCCAACCCACGCAACCTTCTCGGGCGCACTTGCTTGGCCTTACGTCTATCCCTGGCCGCAGCGCCCCGCAGGCCTGATCGAGACCGCGTTCGATGAACTGGCCGCGCGTTGGAAGCCGATCCTCGACCACGCTGAGGATTGCGGCGTCGATGTCTGCTACGAAATCCATCCGGGCGAAGACCTGCACGACGGCGTCACGTACGAGATGTTTCTCGAGCGCACCGCCAATCACGCGCGCGCCTGCATGCTCTACGACCCGTCGCATTACGTGCTGCAATGCCTCGACTATTTGGACAACATCGACATTTACAAGGACCGGATCCGGATGTTCCACGTCAAGGATGCGGAATTCAATCCAACCGGGCGCCAGGGTGTCTATTCTGGCTACCAGGGCTGGACCGACCGCGCGGGTCGCTTCCGGTCACTTGGCGACGGACAGGTCGATTTCGGTGCGGTGTTTTCCAAAATGGCGGCCAATGACTTTGACGGCTGGGCCGTCGTCGAATGGGAATGCTGCCTGAAACATCCCGAAGACGGCGCGCGCGAAGGCGCTGCCTTTGTGCGCGACCAAATCATCCGCGTGACCGAAAAGGCCTTTGACGATTTCGCCGATGGCGGAACCGACGAGGCCGCCAATCGCAAAATGCTGGGGATCGACTGATGGTATCGGGACGCGACGAACAGACGACCGGCCGCATCCGACTGGGCATGGTCGGCGGCGGCAATGATGCCTTCATCGGTGGCGTGCACCGGATCGCTGCCCGGATCGATGACCGCTATGAGCTGGTCGCGGGCGCCCTGTCTTCGACGCCCGAGAAATCCCGCGCCTCGGGCGAGGCTCTGGGCCTCCCGCGGATCTATGATGACTTCAAATCGATGGCCATCCGCGAGGCGCGGCTGAAAACCGGGATCGAGGCGGTGTCGATCGTGACCCCGAACCACGTGCATTATGCCGCTGCACGCGAATTCCTGAAACGCGGCATCCACGTGATTTGCGACAAGCCGCTGACCTCAACACTGGCGGATGCCAAAAAGCTCGTGAAAGCCGCCGAGAGTTCGGATGCCCTCTTCATCCTGACGCACAATTACACGGGATACCCGATGGTGCGGCAAGCGCGCGAGATGGTCGCCAGCGGCGCGATTGGCATGATCCGTGTTGTGCAGGTCGAATATCCGCAGGACTGGCTGACGGTCGAACAGGATTTCAAACAGGCTGAATGGCGCACCGACCCGTCCCGCTCCGGTGCCGGAGGGTCAACGGGCGATATCGGGACCCATGCCTACAACCTCGCGTGTTTCGTGACCGGTCTGACGGCCGAAAGCCTCGCCGCCGACTTGCAGGCCTTTGTGCCGGGTCGGCAAGTGGACGACAACGCCCATGTACTGCTACGCTTTGGCGATGGCGTGCGGGGAATGCTCTGGTCCAGTCAGGTGGCGCCCGGCAATGAAAACGCGCTGCGTCTGCGGGTTTATGGCGACAAGGGCGGGTTGGAATGGGCGCAGGAGGATCCAAACTACCTGTGGTACACGCCTTTTGGAGAACCCAAGCGGTTGATCACGCGCGGCGGGGCTGGTGCGGGTCCGCAGGCGGAACGCATGTCGCGCATCCCGCCCGGTCATCCCGAGGGTTACCTCGAAGGG
>JBCCVT010000140.1:0-7912 GCA_039195015.1 Pseudomonadota bacterium | reverse complement strand
TCATCACAAATCAGAAACCGCGGCTGTGTCGCAAGGGCGCGCGCGATCGAGATCCGCTGTCGCTGCCCACCGGAAAACTCGTGCGGGAACTTCCGGCCCGCTGCGGCGCCGAGGCCCACGTGATCCAGCAACTCGTCGACGCGGTGCTTGAGCTCTTTGCCCGACAAGAGCCCGTGGTGACGGGCGGGTTCGGCAATGATCGCGTCGACCCGCATCCGAGGGTTCAGGCTGGAATACGGGTCCTGAAAGATCATCTGGATCTGCCGTCGATAGTTGCTCAGGTCCTGCGCGGCAGCCACATCGGTACCGTCGAACAGGATCCGGCCCGCATCGGTTCGATAAAGCCCCGCGATCATCCGCGCGATCGTCGATTTGCCAGAGCCGCTTTCGCCGACAATGCCAAAGACCTCGCCCTGCATGATGTCGAAGGACACGTTGTCGACCGCAGTCAGGTATGTCCGCCGCGACGGCAAAAGGGCCGGTTTCTTGAGGAATTGCTTGGTGAGTCCCGAGATTTCGAACAAGGGTTTGGACCGGTCAATCTTGGACGTTTTCCAGGTGCGCGACAGATCGTCGATGTGAAACTCGGTCAGCCGGCCACCAAACCCGATGAGCGGAAAGCGATCCAGCTTGACCGTGGGTCGAGGTACAGCGGCAATCAGCGACCGCGTATAGGGGTGTTCGGGCCGGCCAAGCACCTGTTCGGTCGGGCCGGTCTCAACCACCTGCCCGCGATACATCACCGTCACCCGGTCGGTGGTGTCCGCGATTACGCCCATGTCATGCGTGATGAGGATCACCCCGACCTGGCGTTCGCGGGCCAGTTCCTTGATCAGCTCCAGGATCTGCGCCTGGATCGACACATCGAGCGCCGTGGTCGGCTCGTCCGCGATGATCACGTCCGGGTCGCTACAGAGCGCCAGTGCAATCACCACCCGCTGGCGCATGCCGCCCGAAAACTGGTGCGGGTACTGGTTGATGCGGATCTTCGGCTCGGGGATGCCGACCCGTTCCAGCAGGGCCAGCGCCTTGTCGCCCGCCTCGGCATCGGTGCCGCCCAGATGGGCCTGAATGGTCTCGACCAGCTGTTCGCGCACTGTGAAAAGCGGGTTCAGCGAGGTCAGCGGGTCCTGAAAGATCATGCTGATCTGACTGCCGCGCAGACCCTGCATCGCCTGTTTGTCGAGGCCCGAGATCGCGTCGCCCTTGAGCCGGATGGTGCCGTCGGTAATGTGTCCGGGCGGCTCGAGCAGGCCCATCACCGCCGCCCCAATGGTGGACTTGCCCGCCCCGGATTCCCCCACCAGCCCGTGGATCTCGCCCGGTTCGACCGTCAGGCTCGCGCCGTCGACCGCCATGAAGGTCTCTCGCCGTGTCGGAAACGCAACCGTCAGATCGTTTATGTCGAGCAGTTTGGACATCCGTGTCTCTTTCAGTCAGCGGCTCATCGCAGTTTGGGGTTCAGGGCATCGCGCAGCCAGTCGCCCAGCAGATTGACCGACAAGGCCAGCGCCAGCAGCGTGCAGGCGGGAAAGAACAGGATCCACCATTCACCCGAGAACAGGAACCCCTGCCCGATCCGGATCAGCGTGCCGAGCGAGGGTTGCGTGGGCGGTGCACCAACACCGAGAAAGCTCAGCGTGGCCTCGGCGATGATCGCCAGGGCCAGCGAGATCGTGGCAATCACCAGCACCGGTGACAACACGTTGGGCAGGATATGGCGCACCATGATCGCAGGGCCCGACCGACCGATTAGCTGTGCGGCCTGCACATATTCCTTGCCCTTCTCGACGAGCGTCGCACCACGCACAACGCGCGCGAACTGCACCCAGTCCGACAGGCCAATCGCCAGGATCAGCACCCAGATCGCCATCTGGTCGCGGTATTCGACGGGTGTGAACCCTTTCGCGATGCCAAAGATGAGCATCGCCACCAGGATCGCCGGAAAGGTGAGCTGAATATCGGCCACGCGCATGATCACGGTTTCGGTCCAGCCGCCCACGTAGCCCGCGACCAGGCCCAGCGTGATCCCGAGCACCATCGCAAAGGCCACCGCAGCAAAGCCGACAAATAGCGATATACGCATCCCGTAGAGGATGGTCGAAAACACGTCGCGCCCCTGATCATCGGTGCCGAGCCAGAAGGTCTCGCCCGTGAACGCGTTCGGCGCCATCGGCGCGGTGAAGCCGTTCATCAGGTTCAGCGTCGCGGGATCGAACGGGTCATAAGGCGCAATGAGCGGTGCAAAAACCGCGCCCAGCACGAGGACCAGCACGACAATGAAGGACACGACCGCGACGGGCGACCGGCGGAACCGCCAGGCCAGATCGCTGTCGAGCCCGCGGCCCAGCCGCGACGTCGGCGCCGCTGCCAGCGGGGTATCGGTCTGATCGGTCATGTCCGCCCCTCATCCGTGCGCAGGCGCGGATCCACCGCAACGTACAATAGGTCCACGATCAGATTGATCGCCACGAACATCACCGAGATCAGCATGAGGTACGCGGCCATAACCGGGATATCGACAAACTGGATCGCGTTGATGAACAAAAGCCCGACGCCCGGCCATTGGAAAACCGTCTCGGTGATGATCGCAAACGCGATAATGCTGCCCAGTTGCAGGCCGGTTACAGTGATCACCGGCACCAACGTGTTCTTGAGTGCGTGCCGGAAATTCACCACCCGTTCGCTCAAGCCCCGGGCGCGGGCGAACTTCACGTAGTCCTGCCGCAGAACCTCAAGCATCTCGGCCCGCACCAACCGCATGATCAGCGTCATCTGATAAAGCCCGAGCGTAATCGACGGCAGGATCAGCGCCTGCCATCCGCTCGCAGTCAGAAAGCCGGTGGACCAATTGCCGACCATCACCGTCTCTCCGCGCCCGAAACTCGGTAAAAGGTCCAGTTCAACCGAGAACACATAGATGAGCAATATGCCAATCAGGAACGTGGGCAGGCTGACCCCCACCAGCGACAGTGTCATAATCAGATGCGAGGCCCAGCCTTCTCGTCGGATCGCGGTATAGACGCCCAGGATGATCCCGAGCGATATGGCCAAGAGACCGCTCACCGCCGCAAGTTCAAGCGTTGCGGGCGCGCGTTCGGCGATGATGTCTGCCACGGGACGGCCCTGGCGGTACGAGACGCCGAAATTGCCCTCGACCGCGCCTTGCAAGAAGCGCCAGTATTGAACCACAAACGGCTGATCAAGGCCCAGATCCGCGCGCAGCCGGTCGATGTCGGCCTGCGTGCGCTCCTGCCCCAACATGTTGTCGACCGGATCGCCCACAAATCGGAACATCGAAAAGGCGACAAGGCCCACGACCAGCAGGACAAGGACCGATTGCACAACCCGTCGGATGATGTAGCCGAGCATGAGCCCCCCTTGCGGTCCTCGCTGTGGTCGTCCGACCGCATTTGGCGCGGTCGGACAGGTTGGTCGATCGGTGCAGTGGCGGCGGTCAGTTCACCGTCACCCAACGCAGGATAAAGAAGTTATCCGGCCGTTGTGTGAGATTGATGTTGCTACCGGTGCCCCAGACCAGCGGCTGCACATACATCGTCACATAAGCATGATCGCCCTGATAAAGCGCGGTGACCTCGTCGATCATCGCCTGCCGCTTGGCGTCGTCAATCTCGGACTGGATCATCGGCAAGAGCTCATCAATCCGTGCGTTCGAATAGCCCCCGAAATTCCACGATCCAAGCTTCTTTTCCTCGTTCGGGGTCGAGGCGAGAAATCGGACCGGGTGTTCGTGATCGAATGTCCCCGGCGACCAGCCGAGGAGATACATGTCGAAATTGTCCTCCCGCAGTTCCGGCCAGTAGTTGCGGACCGGCATCGCATCAAGCTCGGCTGTGATCCCGACCTGCGCCAGCATCGACACCACCGCCTGACAGACGGCCTCGTCATTCAGGTAGCGGTCATTGGGGCATTTGAGGCCAAAGCCGAACCCGTCCGGATAGCCCGCCTCGGCCAGAAGCGCCTTGGCGGCTGCGACGTCATAGTCGGGCCGCGCGTCCTGCGTGGCCGAAAACCCGCGCATCGCGGGGCTCACCAGCTGGCTTGCCGGTTCGGCATTTCCGCGCATGATCGTCTGCAGGATGGCCGGCACGTTGACCGCCTGCGCCACGGCCTGACGCACGCGGACATCAGCGAACGGGTTGGGATCACCCTCGCCAGTGCCGTATTTTAGCGTCTCAGCGTCATGGGCAAAGCCAAGCATGATCACCCGCGCCTCGATCCCCTGGATCACCTGCACACCGTCGCTTGACGACAGCCGGGACGCGTCCTGGATCGGCACCGGGTTGATCATGTCCACGTCACCCGACAAGAGCGCGGCCACGGCGGTGGCCGGATTCTGGATCGGTTTGAACGTCGCTTGGGTGATGTTGTGTTCAACCTCACCCCACCAACCCTCATACGGGACCAGCGTGGTTTCAAGCCCCGGCTGGCGGTCCTGCACCATGAACGCGCCGGTTCCGTTGGCATTCAGAGTCGCGAAATTGCCGTTGTCCTTGTCGGGCAGCGTGGCGTTGTTGGTCTCGGCCCAACCGCTGTCCATAATCATCCAGTTGGCGATGCTGTCGGGAAAGATCGGGTTCGGCGATGCGGTCATCACGTCAACGGTGTAGTCATCGACCTTCACCACTTCTGCCACCGGGGCGAACCACCCCTTCACATCCGCCGGCTCGCTCGACGCACGTTCGTAGGAAAAGACCACGTCTTCGGCGTCGAACAAGGCGCCGTCGTGAAACGTCACGCCCTCGCGCAGGGTGAACCGCCAACCTTCACCGTCGCCAATCACCTCCCAGGATGTGGCGAGCGCAGGTTCGATGGTCATGTCCTTGCCGCGCCGGACCAGACCTTCATAGACATTGTTCAGAAAACCCAGAACCGGCGCCGAGTTCACCGCGTGCGGGTCCATTGTCTGGGGGTCCGTGGTGCCCGCCCAGGTGAAAGTCTCGGCCGAGGCCGCACTGCACATCAGAGCCGCGATTGCCGCCATCCCAAGTGGTTTCATGTCGTTCTCCCCATCACTCAGCGATATTCTTGGTCGCTCTCAGACCAGACTGACCGGATGCGCGCCGGAACGATACAGGCTCGCAATTTTGTGACGACCGTCATTGGCTCTCACGCTCCAGCAATTCGTCCAGCGTGTAGAATTCGTATACCGGGCCATACAGTCCCGGTCGAAAATCAGGATCTTGCGACAGGCAACCCACGCCGCAGATCTGCCAGACTACGGCTGCCTGCCCGTCGACGAACCAGAGCCGTCCGCCGGGCGTGGAGACATAGCCGTCGATCCCGTCCTCCATGTCGCCCTGCACATCAACACTTGACGGCACCTCGCTATCGGCGCGTTCATCGAAGCCGCCATGCGTGTGAAAGCTGGCGAAGATCTCGACCGCGCTGCGCGGATCGCGCGGGCGGCAACTGTCCCGGCGGCCGCGCCGCGGCTTGGACGCCACGAGGCGATTGTCCTCGGTTATCCCGATAATGCCACAGTATTCGCGATTTGCCTCAAAGGATCTGGCCTGAAGGCTTTCCAGCACCTGTCGGGCAAACCGCATTTCGGCTGCATCCCGCGCCCAGGCGACCGGTGCGACAAGCAGTGCAAGAAAAACGAGACTACGCAACATCATCTGTTGGAAGGACAGGCCGGGCGGATGTGGTCCGCCCAACCCGATCTCCGCTTACTTGTAGCTGAAGTATTTGAACTTGGCGGTATCGTCCGGCGCCACGATCGTGTCGATATTCGACGCCATGCCCCAGTTCAGCACCTGGTGGTGGATCGGGATGTAGAGCTGCTCCTCCTGCACCACCTGCCAGATCTCATTGATCATGCCATTGCGGGCTTCGAGGTCGGTTTCCGAAGCCAGTGCCACGATCTTCCCATCCAGATCGGCATTCGAGTAGCGCGTCCCGTTCCACGATCCGTACTTCTCGCCCTTGGTGTGTACTAGGAAATTGAAGATGTATTCAGAATCGTAAGTCGGCACACCCCAGCCGAGCATGTAGAAGTCGGTCTCGAGGTTGTTGATCAGCGGGAAGTGCTGAGCCTTGGGTTTGGCGTCCAGGTTCACCGTTACACCGATCTGAGCCAGCATGCCCACCGCCGCCTGGCAGATCGCTTCGTCGTTGATGTAGCGGTCATTCGGACAGTCGAGCTGGATTGTGAAACCGTCGCCATAACCGGCCTCGGCCATCAGGGCCTTGGCTTTCTCGACATCGGTGCTGGACGAACCATCCATCGCCTCGTTCCAGCCGTTCACGAAGGGCGGAGAGATCATGCCCGCCGGCGCCGACTGGCCACGCATTACAACCTGCTGGATCGCATCGCGGTTGATGGCCATGCTCATCGCCTGACGCACCCGCACATCCGCCAACGGGTTGGTACCGTCGACACTGTCATTGGCGAGATCGGCGTCGCCCACGTTCATGCCGAAAAAGATCACGCGGTTCTGCGGTGCCGTGCGCACGTCGAGCCCGTCCGTCGACGCCACCCGGTCAAGATCCTGCACTGGCACGTCCTGAATGAAATCAACCTCACCCGATAAAAGCGCCGCCACCCGCGTGGCCGCGTTCTGGATCGGGGTATAAATGATCTCGGTCACCGCCATGGGGAATTCGTCCTTGCCCCAGTAGCTTTCGTTCATCGACAGTACGGTCTTGACGTCCGGCTCGCGACTGACCAGCTTGTAAGGCCCTGTTCCATTTGCGTTTTTCGCCGCGAACGTGTCCTCTCCGCCTTCATAATCCTGGACCTTGGCGGCATTGTTCGCCTCCGCCCAGTCCTTGTCCATGATGAACATGTTGGTGAGGTTGTTCGGCATGATCGGGTTCGGACCATCGGTCACGATCTCGATGACATGGCTCTCGGGCGCGCGAACCTCAACCACCGAGGCAAGCAATTCCTTGTAATCCGAATCCGGTGTCATCGCCCGTTCGAGCGAGAATTTGACGTCCTCGCTGTCAAACACGGCCCCGTCATGAAAGGTCACGCCCTGGCGCAATTCGAACACCCAGACATTGGGATCATCGGACGGACCCCAATCGGTGGCAAGGGCCGGAACGATCGCACCTGTCATGTCGCGCATCACCAGCGGCTCCATGATCTGGTGCGCCAGTGCCGAGGTGGGCCCTTCGTTTTGCGCGTGCGGATCCAGCGTCAGCGAGTCGCCCGCGCGCGCCCATCGCAGCGTTTCCGCCGGTACGGCCAGCGCCGTCGACAACAGTAAAGCCGCTGCCATTGGTAGCAGTGTGGATTTCATCTGTTTTTCTCCCTGTCTTTGTGACGTGAATTAAGAACACTCCAACGCCGTTGACAATAGCTGCCGGGTGTCTGGTTCGGGGTTGCACCGCTTGCCCACTTCTTCGGGTGGTTTCGGTGAAATTTGCAGCATGACCCACATTGTGCGCGGGGCGTCCCTCATCCGGCATCATCAATCGCGGCGCCTGCGCGCGCGCCGCCGCGCCGCCACCAGAATAGCGTGACAAGGCTGATCATGCACCCTGCCGCGGGAATGACAAACGACACCGCATCCGGCCACAGCAGCGCGATCCCACCAGCCCCCAGCACCAGCCGGAGTGTGACAGGGAGTGGGGCGGCAAAAAAGCCCGTCAGCGCGGTGGTGATGACAAAGACGCCGAGCGCGGATTTGATGACGGCCAGGGCCACTTCCGACGTGGATCCAACCATCAAAAGCTCGGGCGATGCCACGAACAGAAAGGGCACCACAAATGCAGGCCACGCGATGCGGACCGCTTCGATCCCTGTCGCCATGGGCGGTGCCTTGGCCATGTTGGCGGCCACAAAAGCCGCGATTGCCACCGGCGGCGTCAACATCGACAGCATCCCGAAATAGAGCACAAAGAGATGCGCCGAGGTCGGCTCCAACCCCAACTGGATGAG
>JBCCVT010000139.1:0-7941 GCA_039195015.1 Pseudomonadota bacterium | reverse complement strand
CTATGGCGGTGAAATCCTCGGTCTGTCGGTCTCGGCCACTACGCTGCTGACTGCGATGTGGGCAACCGGGGCGCTTGCCGGTTTCGCCTGGGCCGGTCGGCAGATGACCCGGGGGTCGAACGCCTACCGTCTGGCCGGAGCAGGGATCCTCGCAGGGATCTGGGCGTTTTCGATGGTGATCTTTGCCGCGCCCATGGACTCGGCGCCGCTCTTTTTCGCAGGAGCTTTGTTGATCGGCTATGGCGGCGGCCTCTTTGCTGTGTCGACGTTGACGGCTGCGATGACCATGCCGGCCAGAGGCGTGGCAGGTCGCGGACTGGCCCTTGGGGCCTGGGGCGCGGCGCAGGCGACAGCAGCTGGTACGGCCATCGCGCTTGGCGGCACGCTGCGCGATTGGGTCGGCAGCATCGCGATGACCGGTGTTCTGGGCGAAGGCATGGCTGTGCCCTCGACCGGCTATTCCTTCGTCTATCACGCCGAAATCGGCTTACTTTTCCTCACCCTTGTCGTGCTTGGGCCGCTGGTGCGCAGCTCGGGCCGACCCAACCCTCAGACAACGGAAACGCCGGGGCTGGGCCTGGCGGATTTCCCCACGTGAATTCTGGTCCAATAGGAGGACGCGACCCATGGTAAATGCATTTATCGGAGATTTCGATCTGGCGGCCTCGGTGCTCTGGCTCTTCTATGCCTTCTTTGCGCTGCTGCTCTACTACATCCAGCGCGAGAACATGCGCGAGGGCTATCCGCTTGAAGAAGACGATGGGACGAAAGCCCCAAGCGAAGGCATGTGGTCGATGCCCGAAGACAAGACCTTCAAACTGCCGCATGGCCGTGGCGAAGTGACCGTACCGAGCGGCCAGAACCCCGAACGGGCCGATCTGCCAATCAAGCGTGTCGGTCCCGGCGGCGGCTATCCGCTGGAGCCCACCGGTGATCCGATGCTGGATGGCGTTGGGCCTGCATCCTGGGCTCCGCGCCGCGATGTCCCGGAACTGGACGGGCACGGGCATCCCAAGATCGTGCCGATGTCAGCCAATGACAGCTTTGGCGTAGCCGCGGGGCGCGATCCGCGCGGATTGCCCGTGGTGTCCGGAGACGGTGAGATCGTGGGCGAAATCACCGATATGTGGATCGACGAACCGGAACAGCTTGTCCGCTACCTGGAATACAAGCTTGATCCGAAATGGGGCGACGGCACGCGTCTGGTGCCGCTGACCCTGGCCCGGATCAAATCGAACCAGGTCGCGATCAAGTCGATCTACGCCAAGCATTTCGCCACCGTGCCGACCATCGCCTCGCCACGTCAGGTCACACTGCTCGAGGAGGAGAAGGTCAGCGCCTATTACGGTGGCGGCAAGCTTTATGCGGACAGTGCGCGACAGGAATCGCAGCTCTGATCCACAGTTCCCAGCCATAAGGAAGCCCGGAGATACTTGCCATGTCTCAAGACGATTTTCAGGTGGAGCCCATCGAAGGCCTCCCGGAACGCCCGCCAGAGGGTGAACAGATCCTGTGGCAGGGCAGACCGAATTGGTTTGCCCTGACCCGGGACTCGCTGAGCCTGTACTGGATCCTGGGCTATTTCGGCCTGCTTGCGATCTGGCGGTTCGTGACCGTGTCCGATCTGTTGCCGTTCGGGCAGGCTCTGGGCGCGACGGTGCCTTTTCTGTTCCTTGCGCTCGTCGTGGCGGCGCTGCTGATGCTCTTTGCCGTCGTTCAGGCGCGGGCGACCATGTATACGGTGACCAATCGCCGGGTGGTCATGCGGATCGGGGCGGCGCTGACGCTGACGCTCAACCTGCCTTATGCGCAGATTGCGAATGCCATGCTTGATCTGCGCAAGTCCGGAACCGGGACCATCGCGTTCGAGACACTCGGGCGGACACAGCTGAGCTATCTCGTGCTCTGGCCCCATCTCAGACCCTGGTACATGCGGCCGACACAGCCCGCGTTGCGTTGCATTCCTGATGCGGAACGCGTCGCTGCCCTGATCGCGGATGCTGCCGAGGCCCGGGTATCGACCCCGCGCGTGGCCCTCAAAGGCAGCGTGCCCGGCGTCGCTGTGGCCGCGGAGTGAGAGTGATGACCGACAGTTCGCTTCCTCAGCAGCCAAGAATTCGCGCCAAGAAGGAAGACCTCGTACCACTCATCATGGTGCGTGTGGTGGGCGTCATTCTGCTGGTTTGCCTCGCGCTTGTCGCCTGGGCGCGGCTCACAGACCGTCCGCTGGAAAGCGCGCCGGTCGCATCGCCGGTCATTTCTGAAAGGATGGTGTTTTTGAGCGGTCAGTCCTCGGGCGCGGCCCAGGTTCTCGATGCGCACGGAACCATCATCGCCAATTTGGATCCAACCAACGGCGGGTTCATCGCCGGCGTCACGCGCGTTCTCGACCGGGAACGCGGCAAGCACGGGCAGCCCTTGGACGGGCCCGTGGTCTTGCGACTGCGCGAAGGCAACCGCCTTTCGCTTTTTGATCCGTCCACCGGGTGGTCGGCCGAACTCATGGGGTTCGGCGCCACCAACACCCGCGCCTTCGCCAGGCTGCTGGATGCCCCGTAACCCCCTGAAGGAAAGGAAGCCTCCGATGGGATTATTGACGAAAGACTTTGAAAAGGCGCCTTGCACGGTCGAGGTCAGTCATTGCTTCGAAAGCCTGCACGCGCATGTGCGCTTCAACAATGGCGCCGTGGTCTATCCCGGCGACGAAGTGCAGGTTCACGGCCCCGAGATCATGGCGCCCTTTGGCGAAGTGGTTACCGAGGACCGCGAAGCAACGATCATTCGCGCGTCGAAGCTGGAACAGCTCTGGACGCGGCTGACCGGCGACTTCGAGGTGATGGAACTGTGTGAATTCTCGTTCTCCGAGGAGGTTGCGCTATGAACATGCAAGCCAAACACACCGCTGATGCGACGACGGTCGAAGAGGGCCTCGCCATCCAGGAAGAGCAGGCCAAGTTCGACAGCGAAGCCGCGACAGCGGTGGCCATGCAGAACACCCTGCTGACGCCCCGGTTCTACACGACCGACTTTGATGAGCTCGATGCCATCGATGTGTCGGGCGTACGCAAGGACTGGGACGCGTTGATCTCAGAGATGGTCGCAGACCCTAACAAAGGCCATTTCCGTAAGAACGAAGATTGGGATCATGTCGACTGGGACGGCATGGACCCGCAGCTCAAGAAGGAATTCATCGATTTCCTGATCTCGAGCTGCACGGCCGAGTTTTCGGGCTGCGTACTTTACAAGGAAATGAAGCGGCGCGGCGCGAACAAGGACATCACACAGCTCTTCCAGCTGATGGCACGGGACGAAGCGCGCCATGCGGGTTTCATCAACGATGCCCTTCGCGAAGCAGGCGTGGCCGTGAATCTGGGTTTTCTGACGCAGAAGAAGAAATACACCTACTTCCGGCCCAAGTTCATCTACTACGCCACCTACCTGTCCGAAAAGATCGGTTACGCGCGCTACATCACCATCTTCCGGCATCTGCAGGCGCACCCCGAACATCGGTTCCATCCGATCTTCAAGTGGTTCGAGGAATGGTGCAATGACGAGTTCCGTCATGGCGAGGCTTTCGCTCTGCTGATGAAGACCGATCCCAAACTGACAAGCGGCGTGAATGTCTACTGGATCAAGTTCTTCCTGACCGCCGTTTACGCGACCATGTATGTGCGCGATCACCAGCGTCCGGAATTCCACAAGGCACTTGGGGTCGATCCGGATTGGTACGCGCATGAGGTGTTCACCAAAACCTCGGCGCTAAGCGAGCAGATCTTCCCGATCACGCTCGACATCGACCATCCGCGCTGGCAGCCGACGCTTGAAAAGCTGCAAAGGGCCAATGCCGATCTGGCCGACGCGGACAAGAACGGCCGTGTCCTTGCGAAAATCGGCGCTCAGCTGCGCGCTGCATCGGCGTTCCTGTCCCTGCTGACCATCCCGTCGAAATCGAACGAGGTGCCGGCAAATACGCGATTGGAGCCTGCCTACTGATGTCCAACCCCTGGATCGCAGGTCTGGTTGCAGTCTTTGTCTGGTGGTTTTCCACCGGCGCGATCCTGCTGGTGGTCAAACGTGCCGACCAGCTTGGCCTGCGGGCCCGGAAACAGGCGGTCCTGATGGGCTTGCCGCTTTTGGTTCTGGGGATCTGGGGATACATGGCCACGTTGGCGACCGTCTCGGTCGCCGCGTCCTATCTTGCCTTTCTTGCGGTTCTGGCGATTTGGGGATGGATCGAACTGGCCTTTCTCGCCGGTATCATTTCGGGTCCGATCCGCAAGCCCTGCCCGCCGAATGCGCCGGAATGGGAGCGGTTTCTCCGCGCCTGGGGCACGATCGCCTTTCACGAGATCCTGCTGGTCGGCATGGTCATCGCGATCGGGCTTTACGGTTGGGGGGCCGAAAACACGTTCGGGATGTGGACGTTCTTTATCCTCTTCTTCGCCCGTATCAGTGCCAAACTGAACCTGTTTCTCGGCGTTCCCAAGATCAATACCGAGTTCCTGCCAAGCGTTCTTGAGCATCTGCCGAGCCACTTCCGTATTCGGCGGCTGAACTGGCTCTTCCCGATTTCGATCACCGCGCTGACCTTTGCGGTCGCCTGCTGGCTGGAGCGGCTCTGGGTCGCGCCAAGTGCAGGCGACGTGGTCGGGTTTTCGCTGCTTGGCGCGATTACGACGCTGGCGCTTCTCGAACACTGGCTGATGGTTCTGCCTGTGCCAGATGAGCGCCTGTGGCGCTGGATGCTTCCCGTCGAAAACGGGCGGCCAAACAACACTTCCCTCATCAAGACAACACGCGAGGACGCCCATGGACTTTGATACAATGTTCCAGTCGCAACTGACCCGTCTCAAAGAAGAAGGCAATTACCGGATATTTGCCGAGCTTGAACGCAAGTCGGGACAGTTTCCAAGGGCCGTCTGCCACAATGATGAGGCACCTGACCACGTGACCGTCTGGTGCTCGAACGATTATCTCGGCATGGGCCAGCACCCGCGCGTGACCGGCGCGATGAAAGAGGCCATCGACAAATGCGGGGCGGGTGCCGGCGGCACGCGCAATATTAGCGGCACCAATCACGCGCATAAGCTGCTCGAGGCGGAACTGGCGGATCTGCACGGCAAGGAAGCCGCGCTGCTTTTCACATCCGGCTACGTATCGAACTGGGCCGCGCTGTCGACTTTGGGCGCGCGCTTGCCGGATGCGGTCATTCTAAGCGACGCGCTGAACCATGCCTCGATGATTGAAGGCATCCGGCATTCCAGGGCGCAAAAGGTGATCTGGAAGCACAACGATCCAGAGGACCTTGATCGAAAGCTGGCCACGCTTCCGGCCAACGCCCCCAAGATCGTGGCATTTGAATCCGTCTATTCGATGGACGGCGATATCTGCCCCATGGACGAGATCGTTGAGGTCGCCGAAAAGCACGGTGCGATGACCTATCTTGATGAGGTGCATGCCGTTGGTCTTTACGGCCCGCGTGGCGGAGGCGTATCCGAAGAGCGTGGTCTGGCCGACCGGATCACCTTGATCGAAGGCACGCTCGGCAAGGCCTACGGTGTTGTCGGAGGCTACATTACCGGATCGGACGCGCTGTGCGATTTCATCCGGTCTTTTGCGAGCGGTTTCATCTTCACGACCGCCCTGCCCCCCGCCGTTGCTGCAGCCGCTCAGGCCAGTATCGCGCATCTCAAGCGATCCAATGCCGAACGTTTGATGCAGCGCGAGCGCGTGGCCTATCTTCGCAAACGGCTCGATCAGGAAGGCATCCCGCATATGCAGAATGACAGCCACATCATCCCGGTGATGATCAAGGATCCGGTCAAGTGCCGGATGCTGTCAGATATCCTTATGCAGGACTACGGAATTTACGTGCAGCCGATCAATTATCCGACTGTGCCCAAGGGAACCGAGCGGCTTCGGTTCACACCGTCCCCCTTGCACAGCACGGAGGACATTGAACATCTTGTGATGGCGCTTAAAACCCTGTGGAAGCAATGCGCAATCGCGCATGAGGTCGCGTAAATCTGCGGTCTTTGCAAAGGTTGACTTTGTGTTGAGGGAATTAGCTACTGTGCGACGATAGCCAACTTGGAGGTTAGCCATGAATCGTTTGGGTACTGCCGTAATCGCAGGACTGCTTGCTGTCCCGGCCTTCGCTGAAGGGGATGCCGCGAAAGGCGAGAAAGAGTTCAACAAATGCAAGTCCTGCCACATGATCGTAGCAGATGACGGGACCGAAATCGTAAAGGGCGGGCGCACAGGACCGAACCTTTTTGGGATCGTTGGGCGACAGGCGGGCACCTATCCGGATTTCCGTTATGGCGATGATTTGGTTGCTGCAGGCGATGCGGGCCTGGTCTGGGATGAAGAGCAGTTCCTGCTTTACGTCGTTGATCCGCGCAAATTCCTGCAGACCTACCTCGACGACTCCGGAGCCAAGTCCAAGATGACCTACAAGCTGCGCAAGGGTGGCGAGGACGTGTTCGCCTATCTTTCCAGCGTGGGACCGGCAGCGACCAACTAGGTTGCGTCTTATCGAAAGCTAACGGGCCGCAGCATCGTCTGCGGCCCTTTCGGTTGGGGCAAGGGCTGACGGAGCCGACACCGCGTCGCGGATCAGGGAAGCGATCAGTTCGGGATCTTCTTCGTGCACGAGATGGCCAAGATCTGCGAGGTGGTGCACGCTGGCATTCTGCATCCGAGCTGCAGCAGCATCGGACGTCGATGATGGAACCGCGCGGTCATTCTGTCCGGCAATGAACAGGCAGTCCGAGGTGACGTTCGGCAGGTCGCGCCGCAGAGCATCCAGCGACCATTGCGCCATCATCAAGAGCGTGCCATCCACGTGCTCGCGGTTTGCAACGAGTCGACGATAAAGCTCGATTCCCTCGCGTGGCAGGTCCGAACCAGTTCCACGGATCAACTGGCGAACGGTGTCATAGCGCCCGCTGCTTGTGGCGAACATGGCGGCTGAAAAGGGCGACAGCGCGAGCAGCTTTGCCATTGCAGGGAACATGATCCCGGCGAGACCGTCAAAGTTTGACAGCGCGGGGTTAAGCCCGATGATCATGGGCGCGCCAGGCAGGTGTTCCAACAGTGCCAAAGCCACGGCGGCCCCCGCGGAATGGCCGACGAGCGCCCGCGGGCTCCATCCTTGATCCCTGACCAGTGTAGCGAGATCGTGGCTGACATGGGCCAATCCTGATCGATGCCGTGCGCCCAACCGAGTAAAGCCCTGTCCCGGCAGATCCACCGCAACCACATGATACGAACGGGCGAGGTCAGGCAGGAGATCGCGAAACGAATGGCAGGACCCGCCTGTGCCATGTAGCAGGATCAGGGTTTCGCCCGATCCGGCCTCCTGCACATGCCAGCGATGCGGCGGGCTCAGGACCTGCCGCGACCACGCCACGTTCGGCCAATCGTCGGGTGGCGGCCAGCGCATCGTGTCATCCGGGCTCGAGCGCCGCGTTGACGGCGTTGCTGACGCGGCGAGCATCTGCCCGGGGAAGCGGGACATAAGGCGCATCCAGAACTCCGGCCAGTTCGCGCAAGGATGGCTGCGGGCGGTTTGACATGTCGATCATGAGACCGGGAATGCCTTTGACGCGCAAATGACCGGCCAGACGGCGCGAGTCCTCGGCGGCGCGTGCGCGGTCGGGTGCGCCATCCAACGCCACATTCGCGCGCCCGTCGGTCATCACCACGATGGTTGGCGTGAGGCCCTTGTCGCGGGACTGCGTCGCGAGGGTTCCGGCCTCTTGCAAGCCGGCAGCAAGCGGCGTGCCGCCTCCACCGGGCAAGGCGGCCAAGCGGCGTTTCGTCTGGACGAGCGATCGCGTCGGTGGCAACAGCAGATCTGCGCCAGCCCCGCGAAAGGCGATCAACGCCACATGGTCGCGGCGCGCATAGGCTTCGCCAAGCAAGAGTTCCACGGCG
>JBCCVT010000138.1:0-7944 GCA_039195015.1 Pseudomonadota bacterium | reverse complement strand
TCCGTCCAAACAGTGAGGCCCTTGCGGCGCAAAAGATCCGCGCGCGGATGGTCCGCATCGAACGGAGCCGGGACCCGTTTAAGCTCGGGATCACCAGCCTCCAGACCGGATTGGCTGGCAGTTGCCAGGATGGACTTGAGCGCATCTCCGGCAGTCCCATCGACGGCGGTGCGAAACGCCGTGAGCGCCGGTTTGTCGAACCCCATCATCCCGCCTCCAATCCGTACATAATCGGGAGCAATGCCAAAGAAGTATCCGGGTGCGGCACCGTCCCTGACAACTTGCCACAGCAAGTGCAGATGGGTGTGATAGGGCGTCTTGTCCTTGGAAAACCGCACATCGCGATGCGGACGGAAGAGTTTCGGCTTAACCGTCTCTCGATGATCGCGCGCGAAATCGGCCGCGATTTGATCCAGCAAATGCGCAGCGGGTGTCTTGAGCGCGCTTTCGTATTGGCTTTTGTGAGCGGCAAACCAGTCGCGCGTATTGTTGGCGGCGAGATCGCTCAAAAAAGCGCGGGCATCGGGGATGAGAGTGGCAAACGGGTCGGACATGTGGCGGCTCGGGCAAGGAATGGACGGACCGGAAGGTCGCGGATGGGCCGAGCGTAAAGCAAGGCTCTCGCAGCGCGCAACCTGTCCTCGGCTGCGGCCTGCATCGGTCGCGTCGGCCGAGCGGCCCCCGACAACGTCGTGTCCAGTGATCAATGGGCGGACGCTCTGATAGCACTACTCGCCTCAGTGTTCCATACGAACAGGCAGATCCGCTTCGTCCATCAGAGACTTGTTGCGATCCGGTCCGATCGATCCTTAACCCAATGTCACCTCTCTTTGCGCCAGCACGGTTTCGCCGACCGGTTGCGGCATCGAAAACCCGTCTCTTTCCTCTTGCCGGGCTCGGTCAATGCTCCTAAGGCAGGTCATCATGATGAGTTACGCCGCACATAGCAGGGCAATTCTTGTGCTGGGCCTGCCTCTCATTGGCGGGCATCTGGCGCAGTTTGCCATCGGTCTGACAGACACGGTGATGCTGGGCTGGTACGGGGTCGAAGCCCTGGCTGCAGTCACGCTAGCGGGATCGTATTTCTTCACGCTGTTTCTGATGGGCTCCGGTTTCGCCTGGGCGGTCATGCCAATGGTCGCGCGGTTCCATGCCGAGGATGACGAGACCGGCGTCCGGCGATCGGCCCGCATGGGGTTGTGGCTAAGCCTGCTCTACGGCTTCGCTGCCATGCCAATCCTGATCTGGTCCGAGCCCATCTTGCTCGCCATGGGGCAGGAACCGACGGTGGCCGCAGACGCTGCGCGCTATCTGAACGTGGCGGGGTGGGGCATCTTTCCTGCTCTCATCGTGATGGTGCTCAAATCCTATTTGGCTGCGTTGGAACGCACGCAAATCGTGTTGTGGATCACCGTTCTGGCTGCGGTCATGAACGCGATCACGAATTACGCGCTGATCTTCGGCAACTGGGGCGCCCCCGAGCTGGGCGTGATCGGCGCGGCAGTTGCATCAGTGGTGACGCAGCTTGTGTCGTTGGCGGGCGTTATCCTCTACGTGCTGTTTGTGGTTCCGGAACATGCGCTGTTCCAGCGCATCTGGCGGCCCGATTGGGAGATGTTCGCGCGGGTTTTCCGCCTCGGCGTACCGATCGGGCTGACGACGCTGAGCGAGGTTTCGCTCTTTGCTGCTTCGGCCATCATGATGGGCTGGCTGGGCACGATACCACTCGCGGCGCACGGGATCGCATTGCAGCTCGCGAGCGCGACGTTCATGGTGCATTTGGGTCTTTCGAACGCGGCAACCGTGCGGGCCGGTAATGCGTTTGGGCGCCGTGATCGTGACCATCTGAAACGCGGCGCGGTTGCAGTTACCGGCATGTCATTGGCGATGGCCTGCCTCACGATCATCTTGTTCCTGACCCTGCCCGAGCCGCTGATCGCGCTTTTCCTTGAGCGTGAAGATCCTGCCTTTGATCAGATCATTGCGCTCGGTGTTGGCCTTCTGGCGGTCGCGGCGCTGTTCCAACTGATGGACGGGGCGCAGGTGATCGCACTTGGTCTGTTGCGCGGGTTACAAGATACGGGCCGGCCGATGGTCATCGCGGCACTGTCTTACTGGGCCGTGGGTATGCCGGCAAGTTACGTGCTGGGCTTTGTCCTGGGATGGGAAGGTTTCGGCGTTTGGCTCGGCCTCGTCGCGGGTCTTTTCGTCGCGGCGATCCTGCTGAGTTGGCGGTTCTGGGCCAACGTGGTCATGACCGTCCCGATTGCCACGGCGCGGGCCGAGGCCTGAACCTTTGACCAATGTGTCTGTTGTACTGCCGGCTTTTCGCGCCCGACCGACCATCGCCCGTGCGGTGACCTCTATCCGTGCGGCGGCCGCGCAGGCAAGAGTCGGTACCGAAATCGTCATCGCATCGGATGACGGAACGGATTATGCCCCGTTGGTCGGTGAGGCTCCGGATCTGACCTTTGCCGAGATCGGACCGGTCGCAACAGGCCCTGGTGCCACGCGCAACCGCGCACTTGACCTCGCACGGGGCGATTGGGTTGGGTTTCTCGACGCCGACGACACCTGGTGCGTCTCCTATCTGTCAGCGCTATTGCCGCTTGCCCGATCCCACGGCGCAGCCTTTGCACGGGTCAGCGTTCTGGCCGAGGACAACGAAGTGCTCCACGTGCCCGCAGAACGCAACCTCGACTTCGCGACGATGGGGACAACGGGCGCGAGCTTCCATCCTTTGGTGCGTCGCGACTGGGCGGGTCCTTTCCGCGAAACACCCGCCCAGGATGTCTTCCATGCGGTCGAAGTGCTAGCGCTTGCGGGTGGATCTGCTCCAGTGGGTGATGCCGTCTACCAGCTTCGTCTCGGTTCCGACACCGTCACGCGCCACCCGAGCTTTGCCGACCGTCTGGAGCGGGCTTACGCGGATTACGCGGCGCAAATCCGTGCGGGCGCTTCACGTGTGCCTGCGACGCACGCCCAATCGGCTGCGGAAGTCTTCGACGCCAAGCGAGCGCTGAACGCGGACTACATCCGGGCTGGCGGGACTGAGAGCTACTATGCCTTTGTTTCACGGCGGTTGAAGCGGGCGTAACGCCCAGACGGGCGACTGCGTTCGCCGGCCAGTTCACCCCGCGTTCTTGATCAAGCGATCCGCTTTCTTGCGTACCAGCACGCTGCGCAGGTCGTGCATGGCCATCAAGAGCGCATCCGTTACGTCATCCAGTTGCTCATCGCTGGCCTTTGCCTGCGCCCAATGCGTCGTCAGGTTCAGGTAATCCACCGCCCGATGAATATCGTCGATGTCACGTGCCGCCAGCAGTGCGCTGCGATCAGCCATCCACGCTTTGATTTCGGCGAGATCGCGGTCGCTCAGTACGCGGTCGCCATGCGGTTTGATTTCTCCATTGCGGATGTTGGCCACTGCGATCTGATCCATCTCGATCCGGCGCTGGCGGTTCTCGGTGTCAACACGGAAGACAAACGCGCCGTTCTCGCGCACCCGGAAATAGTATTCTGGCAGCTCCGCGGTCATCCTGATCCTCAATTCCGTCCCGCTCAGCTCAGGCTTGCGCAGAACGCGGTAATGCGCGCACAGGCCTCCTCCAGGATTTCATCCGACGTAGCGTAACTGATCCTAAAATGCGGCGAAAGGCCAAAGGCAGCGCCAAAAACAAGCGCCACATCATGGTCTTCGAGAAGTGCGGAGGCAAAGGTCTGGTCGCTGTCGATAACCACACCCGACGGTGTGCGTTTGCCAATCACCCCGGCAATCGAGGGGTAGACGTAAAACGCGCCCTGCGGCACCGGGCATGTGATTCCGGGTATGGCGTTCAGCCGATCGACCACCAGATCGCGCCGTCGCCGGAACGCGTCGTTATGCAGTGCAATGAAATCATGCGGCCCGTTCAGAGCCTCGACGGCCGCCCATTGGCTGATCGAGCAGGGGTTCGATGTCGATTGCGACTGAATCTTCCGCATCGCGCCGATCAGGGTTTCGGGCCCAGCCGCATAACCGATCCGCCATCCGGTCATGCAATAGGCCTTCGATACGCCATTCACCGTGAGTGTCCGGTCGTAGAGGGATGGCGCCACCTGCGCGGGCGTGCAAAATTCAAACCCATCATAGACAAGGTGTTCGTACATGTCGTCCGTCATCACCCAGACATTCGGGTGGCACGCCAGAACCTCGGTCAGAGCCGTCAGCGCGGCCCGATCGTATCCGGCGCCGGTAGGATTTGATGGCGAGTTGAAAATCAGCCATTTCGTGCGCGGAGTGATCGCGGCTTCGAGCGCCTCGGGCGTCATCCGGAAACCGGTTTCGATCCCGGCTTCGACGATAACGGGCGTGCCGCCCGCGAGGCGCACCATGTCCGGGTAGCTTACCCAGTAGGGCGCGGGCACGATGACTTCATCGCCCGGGTTCAGGGTTGCCATTAGCGCGTTGTAGAGCACCTGCTTGCCACCGGACGAGACGCTGACCTGCGCGGGAGTGTAGTCCAACCCGTTGTCGCGCTTGAATTTCTCACAGATCGCCAATTTCAGCTCGGCAATGCCATCGACGGTCGTGTATTTGGTCTGCCCAGCCCGCATCGCAGCGATTGCGGCCTCTTTGATGTGGTCGGGCGTGTCGAAATCGGGCTCGCCTGCGCCAAGGCCGATAACCGCGCGCCCCGCCGCGCGAAGCTCGGCCACCTTGCCGGTCAGTGCCACGGTCGGGGACGGTTGAACGCGGGACAAAGTGTCGGACAGAAAAGCCATGTGAGCCTCGGTTTGTAACTTGGATCGTCCTGTCTTAGGGTGCCGCCGAAACCGGATCAAGCGGTCAAGTCACGTAGGAGAGGCACATGCAGGATGAGATGACGGAAGACTGGTTCGGACCCGAGGCCGCCACGTTCGGAGACCGGCTTGCCGGGGCCCGGGACCGGGCTAGTATGACGCAGTCGCAACTGGCCAAGCGGCTCGGTGTCAAGAAGGCGACGCTGAATGCGTGGGAGCAGGACCTGGCGGAACCACGCGCGAACAAGCTGTCGATGGCGGCAGGCATGCTGAATGTCTCGATCATGTGGTTGCTGACCGGCGAAGGGGACGGCATGGACGTGCCGGCCGAGGATCAAGCAGAAATCGCCGACCTGAGCTATGCCCTGCGCGAGCTGACCGACATTCGCGCTGAGTTGCGCGCCACCTCGGAGCGCGCAGCGCGGCTGGAAAAACGGCTGCGTGCGATGACGACGCAACTGGCAGACGCGGTGTGAGCGAACCGCACGAATATCGCTTGAAGCGACTGCGTATGCGGTCGATGCGGCGCGGGATCAAGGAAATGGATCTAATCCTGTCCGCTTTTGCCGATCAATCATTGGCCGACATGGGACCTGCGGATCTCGACCTCTACGAGGCGGTGTTGAACCAGCCTGATCAGGACCTGTATCAATGGGTGACTGGTCAGGCGCCTGCTCCGGACGGGTTTCAGGCAATGATCGACGATATTGCACAAGTCTTTCAAAAGTAGAGATAAATCTGACTTAACGGTTTTTTCGGGAATCCGGATCAAACTTTGCGACAAGTCGTAATTGTCGGAGATTCGGATGAGTATCGAAATGCAGCTGGGTCAGGCGGGCCGCAAGGGCTTTATGACCAGCTATCTTGAGGCGCTGGCACTTGTGGAACGGCTGCACAGGTTGCTTTTGGATGTCATCAAGGATGAATTCGAGCGGGTCGGTGTTTTGGAGATCAATGCCGTGCAAGCCTTGTTGCTCTTTAACATCGGCGACAATGAGGTGACGGCAGGCGAGTTGAAAAGCCGCGGCTACTACCAGGGCAGCAACGTCAGCTACAACCTCAAGAAACTGGTTGAGATGGGGTACATGCACCATCAGCGTTGCGAAATTGACCGACGCTCGGTTCGGGTGCGGCTGACTTCGAAGGGCCGCGAGATCCGCGACATCGTGACCGATCTTTTCTCGCGCCACGCCGAGGGGCTTGAGACACGTGGCGTGCTGGGGGTCGAAGGTATCGAAGACATCACCTCGGCTTTGAAACGTGTCGAGCGGTATTGGACGGATCAGATCCGCTACATCTACTGATCGCGTCCTTCTCGTCGGCAACAGCTCCTGACAAAAAGGGCGTTGCGGACGGAGTGAATACAATGCAGCAGCACGGCGCTTGGGGGCAGGCGTCGTGTTTTTCGTTCAGACCTCGAATGTACGACGCGAGGCGGCGGGTGTTTCGATTTTAATCGATAGCTGTGATGTGAACCAAGATACGAACGTACATTCGCGCAGGCCTTCACACCGTGGTGTTGTCGCGTATCGTCTTCACGCGGCGGATGCTCAGTTCGAAGAGTTGGATGGATCAGGCGGCGCCGTCCAGATCTTGGTATTCCAGGTTGCGCTGCGTGGCGGACCGGAGATCGGCATCATTTCTTGCGGCGGCGACGGATTGACGTCTGGGGGGACGTTACCCGAAACGACAAGCCCCTCGAGTTCCCGCGTCAGCTTGCGGATCATGGCGTTTTCGTAGTCCTCGAAACCAAGCGCGGTTTGGACAAAAGCATCAGGCCCGGTGATCACGTAAGCCTGGAAGTAGGAGGACAATTCGCTGATTTCGGTCTGACGAATGTCCCCGATTTGCGGTGCGTCGGCCCCAATGACAAGTGCGTTCAACGTGATCCCAAGATTGGCCACAACCGGCCGAACGGACTTGGGATGCGGGCCAACATTATGTTTGCCATCGCCCGACAAATCCAGTGTTCGCGACCAGCAATCGGTACGCCTTTCCAGCAGGGCCGCACCTGTCTCCATCGCCGCACCAAGCGCTGTGCCGGGCGGTGCGGCGTGGCGACGGGTGCCGTGCAGCTGCCCTGCGATCCGGGAAAGTACGTCCGGTCCGGTCACGGATGTCCAGTCGACGATCAGGGGCTGATAATTCGGCGCGCTCCAGAGGAAAACCGCCAGATCGACGGGGGCGGTGGGCATGGCAAAGAACGCATTTTGCACGTCCGGATCCGCAAGCGCACCCGCCAACCCGTCAAGTTGCAGACGGAACTCCGCCGCATCCACCGACCCTGAGACATCCAGTCCAAGCGCCAGCGCTTGCCGGCACTTCGCCGAGGCCAGCGCGGGCGGCAGAACCAATACTCCACCAAGCAAGAAGCAGCGAAGCATGCGCATAACGACCACGCGCCAGTCTCGCACGCCGTCAAAAAAGCATCTTCCAGGAACCGGGCCAAAACCAACCGTAATCTCGCGGCCTACAATTGCCTGGAGACCGGTCACCAGAAACCCGATCATCCAGGAGCCTCCACGTCACCGCGACCAATAGTTCTTTGTCCTATCACCTCGGCGCCAAGCTCGCGCACCAGTTTCCGCGTCATCGCGCGCTGATAGTCTTCGAACCCCTGTGCAACCTCCATAAACGCGCCCGGCCCGTGCAGCACGTCGCGCGCGTAGAAATCGATTAGCGTGACCTCGGCTTCGTAATCGGCCGCATTCACCACGAGGCCATTGACGGTGATGTCGCGAAAGGCTGGCGCCCGATAGGCCTCGCGCGGCCCGAAACCTTCGTTGTTTTCACCGTCACCAGCCATGTCGATGGTCCGATGCAGGCATGTCGGAGCGCGATCCAATAGTGCTGCGCCGAACTCAAGCGCCAGTCCCATCGCGGTCGGAAAGCTGTTGTAACTTCGCTCAGATGCGGCCACAGCAGCGGACAGACGCGCGGCGTCTTCCGGCGTATTCATGACCGCCCAATCGGCGAGAACCGATTGGTGATATCGGCCGCTCCATTCGTAGACCGCGATTGCAACCGGCGCGGGTAAAGCGAACATCGCGGACTGAACGTCGCTGTTCAAAAGCGCCGCCGCCAGACCCCCGCGTTGCAAGGCATCTTCCCGATTATCGACCGACGACGACACGTCCAGCGCCAGAGCGAGTGCCAAACGAC
>JBCCVT010000137.1:0-8018 GCA_039195015.1 Pseudomonadota bacterium | reverse complement strand
GTCGAGCTCCGGGTCGCCCACCAATTGTCGCGCGACGCTGGTGGCAAAAGCCTCGTCCACCTCGGGCGCCGGTTCGTTGATGTCATAGCCCCAGACGATCAGCCATTCGTTCCAGGGCCGGATCATCCGGACGAGCCCCATGCCGATGCCGCCAACATCCGCCCCCGGTTGCATCACCCAATACAAAACCGACGGGCGATGCGCGACATATCTGGACAGGTCCGCCCTGAACAGGATGTTCATGGATCCGCCAACCCCCATCTTGCCTTCGATCGGCACACCGATGTGGTCGGCCACCATGGAGTTGCCGCCATCCGCGCCCACGAGGTATTTCGAGCGGACTTCGAACTCGCGCCCTGACAGCCGGTCAATCAAGGTCGTGGTTACACCCTCGGCATCCTGCGTGTGGCTGACATATTCCGTGGACATACGCCCCTGCGACCCGCGCTTGCAGGCCGTGGAGAAAAGTAGCGGCTCCATAAAGGTCTGCGGCAGGTCATTCATGTGGCAGGGCGAGGATAGCTGGTGCTCGGCCCGGCTCAGCGGATGGGTGCCCCAGCTTTTCATCCGGCCGATCTCTTCGCCGGTGAGGCTTTCGCAAAACACGTTCTCGCCCATCAGATCCTGTTCGGTTGCCTGCATATAGGCCTCGGCCTCGACCTCGGGACCGAGATCGCGCAGCACCTCCATCGTGCGCTGGTTGGTGATATGCGCTCGCGGCGTGTTGGCCAGCCACCGGTACCGGTTGACCACCATGTTCTCGATCCCATAGCTCGCCAGCAGCGCCGCGGTGGCCGAGCCTGCCGGACCCGTGCCGATGATCAAAACATCTGTCGTTATTTCAGCCATTTCTTGACCTCGTCCCTTGCTGAATGGACCACAAGCCGCCGCCGCACCGGGAACAGCTCGATCCCTGTTTTGTCCGTGAAAAGTCCCCAAAGCCCGCGCGGCGCAAAGAGCATGACGGCAATCCCGATAAGCCCCAGGGCCAGGAGATACCAACTGCCGAAATCCGCCAAAAAGGCCTGGAGGATGAAGAAGATGAGCACCCCGACAATCGGCCCTTCGATGGTGCCGATGCCGCCGATGACCACGATGAAGATAACGTAGGCGGTCCAGTCCAGCACGCTGAATGCCGCGTCCGGAGAGATGCGCGCCTTTTGTACATAGATCAGCCCACCGGCGAGCCCCGTCCCCAGGGCCGAGACCAGATACACCACCCATTTCATGGCACCCGCATCGACACCCACGGCACGGGCGGCCTCGGGGTTGTCGCGCACGGCTGCCAGCGCGAGGCCCCGCCGCGTGCGCAAGAGCCAGTAGATCGCGCCAATGGTCAGGACGACGAGCACGAGCGCCAGCCAATAGGCGAGGATGTCGCGTGCAGCAGAAGACTTGACATCAAAGAGCGTGGTAATGCTTTCGACAAACCACATCTCCCGGGTCGCTGAACGCGGCAGAGACGTGCCGGTGCCGCCGCCCACCTGCTTCCATTGGGCAACCGACAGGCGCACGACCTCGGCGATCACCCAGGTGCCGATCGCGAAGTAAGCGCCTTGCAGGCGGAACGCAAAGAAGGCCGTTGGAATGGCGAGCAACAGCGCGGCAAGCCCGGCGATCAGGATCGAGGGGATCGGATCCAGACCCCAAAGGATGACCGCGCCAAACATCGCGTAGGCCCCGAGCCCGACAAAAGCCTGCTGACCGACGGATACCAGCCCGCCATACCCGGCGAGCAGGTTCCACCATTGCGCAAGCACCAGCATCGTGAAGATAAAGAACAGATCCTGGATCAGCCCGCGTTCTGCAAATGCAGGCAGAACAACCGCAGTCGCTATCAGAACGAGAAAGACCACGCCCGAAATCCGGGAAGCAGAGGTTCGTGTCTCTACGGTGATCTCCATCAGTCCACGGCCCTCGGCAGGAGGCCGCGCGGGCGGATGATAAGCACGATCAAAAAGGCGATGTGCCCCGCGAGGATCTGCCATTCGGGGTTGATCGCCGCGCCCACGGTTTGCGCCACGCCGATAATGACACCGCCCAGAAGCGTGCCCCAAAGACTGCCCAACCCTCCGATGATCACCGCCTCGAACGCATAGATCAGTCGCGCGGGGCCGATGGAGGGATCAAAATTTGCCCGCATCCCGAGGTAGAGGGCCGCGATTGTCACCACGATCATCGCGATGCCCGTGGCGGTTGCAAAAATGTTCGCGGGTTTGATGCCCATCAGGCTCGCGGTCACCGGGTCATCCGAGGTGGCCCGAAACGCGCGACCCAGCGCCGTGCGGTAGAACACCTGATTGAGCGCCACGATCACCAGCACCGCCGAAGCGAAGGTCAGGAGCGGCATCACCCCGACCGTAATCGGACCAAGCGAGAGCGATGCCGTCTGCAGCGCGCCAGCGTCAATGCGCTGACTGTCAGCCGAAAACCCTTCGAGCAGCGCGTTTTGCAAGGCGATGGACAGGCCAAAGGTCACCAGCAGGGGCGGCAGGATGTCGTCCCCGAGCGTGCGGTTCAGCACCGCGCGCTGCAGGACCCAACCCAAAGCGAACATCAGACTGGACGCAATGGCGGCGGCAACGAAAGGGTTCAGCCCAAGCAGCGAAACCAGGATCAGGATCAGATAGGCGCCCAGAACGATCAGATCGCCATGGGCCAGATTCACCAGCCGCATGATCCCGAAAACGAGGCTCAGCCCGGCGGCAAAAAGCGCATAGAGGCCGCCAAGCAGTACCCCCTGGATCACAGTATCCACCCAGATCATGCCAGAGCCTCTCCAAAATAGGCCGCGTGGATTGCATCCTTGCTGAGCGCGTGGGGGCGACCGGTGAGCGTCACCCTGCCCTCCATGATGCAATAGACGCGGTCGGCCACCTTCATCGCCTGCCCGATGTCTTGTTCAACGACGATCACGCTTGCTCCGGCCGCTTTGATCTTGGGCAAGGCAGCGTAAATGTCCCGGATGACCACGGGCGCCAGTCCAAGGCTGATCTCGTCGCAGAGCAGCACACGCGGGTTCGACATCAGCGCCCGGCCGATGGCCACCATCTGCTGCTGCCCGCCCGAAAGCGCAGTGCCGGGATTGTGGCGCCGTTCCTTCAGGATCGGGAACAGGTCATAGATGCTGTCCAACGACCATTGCCCGTCAACCTTGCGCCCATAGGTGCCGATCAGCAGGTTCTCTTCGACCGAAAGCGATGGAAAGAGCCGGCGGCCTTCGGGCACCATGGCAAGGCCTTGCGCCATCACCGCATCCGCGGGCAACGCTCCGATCGGATGACCGTCAAAGACAATTGCCTCGGGAGCGTTGGACAGAACACCTGACAGGGATCGCATGAGCGTTGTCTTGCCCGCGCCGTTCGCTCCGATAATCGCAACGGTTTCGCCCGCCTCAAGCGACAGGTCGATGTCGAAAAGCGCTTGGAAATCGCCGTAGAAAGCAGTCAGGTTATGGGCCTGCAAAAGCGCCATCACACGTCGATCCCCAGGTAGATTTCTTTGACCTCTTTCGAAGCCATGATGTCTCCTGGCTCGCCAATGCCGATGACCTTCCCGAAATCGAGGACAAGCAGGCGTTCGACAACCGAAGTCAGGGCATGTAGCACATGTTCGATCCAAACGATCGTGACGCCGCGCCCATGGATGCCCCTGATCGTCGAGATCAGCGACTGGCATTCGCCCTCGGTGAGACCGCCTGCTATCTCGTCGAGCAGCAAGAGCTTTGGATCGGTCGCCAGCGCCCGCGACAGCTCGAGCCGTTTGCGTTCCAGCAGCGACAATTGACCCGCCGGAACATTCGCGCGACCAAGCATTTCCGTCTGGTCAAGGATCTCGGCGCAGGTTTGGCTGACCTCGGCCTCGCTTTTGTTCTGCCCGAATGCCCCGGCAACAAGGAGGTTTTCAAAGACCGTCAGTTTCTCGAACGGCTGCGGGATCTGAAAGCTGCGCCCGATACCGGACAGCGTGCGCTGCATGGGTGGGGCCTTGGTTACATCCCGCCCTGCAAAGGACACCTGCCCGTCGTCCACGGAAATGTTGCCGGTAATCAGGTTGAATAGTGTTGATTTACCAGCACCGTTCGGACCGATGATACCGAGGGCTTCGCCTTGCGGGACCTCAAAGGTAATCGCGTCCGACACCTTGAGCGCCCCGAAGGATTTGCTGACATTTTGCAGTGCGAGAAGTGACATGGTTGGTCCACCTGGCGGCCTGCTCTGGTCAAGACCGAGCAGAACTGGGTCGCGAAAGTTCTCAGGTAATCGGTTCCATCACGCCACCTGTTGGAATGGAAGGCGCTGTCTGATTGTCCACGATGACCAGATCGTAGCCGCCGCCATCCGTGAGCCGCCATTGCCCGCCGACGAGCGGCGTTTTGGCAACGTTAGCGGCTGCGAAAGGCGGGAGGTTTGCACCATCCCAGGCCAGCGGTCCTACGATCGTATCAAGCTGTGTAGCCGCGATCGCCTCGGACACCGCATCTGCATCGCCAGTATCGCTAACCCGCCCCATCACATTCGCCGCCACCTCAAAAAGCGCATGTACAAATCCGATCGGTTGCGTCCATTGGCGGCCCGTTGCGGCCTCGAACCCAGCGGCGAGTTCGCCCGATGATTGGCCCGTCAGGGACGAGCTGAACGGATGAGAGGGTGACCACCAGACCTCGGAACTGAGATTGTGGCCTGCGCCACCCAACGCCTCGACCGCAACGGGAAACAGGATCGCCTTGCCGATCGACGCGGCCTTGGGCGTAAAGCTCTGCTGTTTCATCTGGGTCCAGAATGTCGTGAAGTCAGGGGGGATCGGCACGCCTGTAACGATCTCGGTATTCGCAGCCTTGAACGCGTTGATCTGCGCGGTGAAATCATCCGTGAGGTTCTGATACCGCCCCGTGTCGGTCAGAGAGAAACCCTGCGTCTCGAGCACCGGAGGGAAGCCGACCATCGGATCGCCCCATGCATTGCCATCCCCATCATTGGGCCAGAGCGCGCCAACGGTTTTGTTGGTATCGAGCTGGTTCCACATGTTTGTGAAGACCGCGATGATGTCCTCGAGCCCCCAGAAGAAATGGTAGCTGTAGTAAAACGGCTCCCACGAGGACGGATCGCCCGGGTTGCCCTGCTGACCGATGAACCACGGCTGCCAGGGGGCAACGGTCGACACACAGGGAACTTCCTCGGCCTCGCAGGTTGTGGCGACCGGATTGGTGGTCTCGGGCGTGGATGCGACGAGCATCATGTCGATCCCGTCATCCACGATCAGCTCACCGGCGACATCCGCGGCGCGGTTGGGATTCGATTGGCTGTCCTTGACGATGACTTCGAAATCAGACGACGCACCCAGAAACCCGTCGATGATGAACTGATCGGCTTCGGCAAACGCGGCAAGCGGGCCGGATTGCGGGCTGACATAGCCTAGCTTGATCTTGGCGCCCTGCGCGATGGCCGGAGCGGCCAACCCGCTTGCTGCGACAAGGCCGGTCGCGGCGCTGGATTTCAGCAGTTTCCGTCTTGTAATCATCGTTTTCCCTCCCAAGGTCTTTTCTTCAGCCGCCCGGGCGCTCCCCACTCCAGGCGTTTTGTAACAGCGCGCGGATGCCGTCGGCGGTGATCTCGCGCGGGTTCCAATAGGGTTTTGACAAGGCAATTTCGGTCGCGCGCTCCAGATCGGCTTCGGTCAAACCGAGATCCCGCAAGGCCAGTGGTGCACCAAGCGATTTGGCAAAGCTCCAAAGGGCAGTGCCCGCAGATACACTGCCGAGCGTCATGGCAATCGGGCGCAACTGATCCGGCACCGCAGCTTCGTTGTAGTGCACCGCATGAGGCAGAACGATGGCATGTGTTTCGGCATGTGGCAGATCGAACGAACCGCCCAGCGCGTGGCAGAGTTTGTGATGCAGGGCCATGCCAACGCGCCCAAGGACCGCCCCGCACGCATAAGCTCCGCGTTGGGTTGCCTCGCGCGCGTTGATATCGCTCGGGTCCGCCAGAACAGAGGGAAGCGACCGCGCGAATGCCGTGATGCCATCGATCGCCAGCTTGTCCGTCTCAGTCGTCCGATCGCGGGCATAGAGCGCCTCGGCCGCGTGGGCCATCGCGTTCAACGCGCTGGTGACCGTCATTGCCTCGGGCAAAGTTGCGACCAATTCAGGGTCGTAAAGGATCACATCGGGCAGCACCCGGGGATCGGTCAGCGTTGTCTTCACACCGTTCTCGGTCTGACCCAGGATCGGTGTCGCTTCGCTGCCTGCATATGTGGTGGGGATGACAATCTGGGGCAGTTCGGTCCGCAGTGCCAATGCCTTGCCCAAGCCGATAGTAGACCCACCACCCATCGCAACGAGGCAATCGGCCATCACCTCGCTCAGATGACAGAGCGCATCCTGGGTCACATCCACGGGGGTATGCATCGCGGCCCGCGTGTACAGCCCGGCAACCGCTCCGCTCATGCCACCGGCCAGATCAAGCGCGGCGTTCGACTGTGCCGGCGTCGATAGAACGAGCGCGCGATGGCACCCGAGCGTCTCCATCTCGGGCAGGACCGCATGCCTCACTCCGGCTCCAAACCGAACGCGCTGCGTCTTTGTGATTGTATCTTCGACCACCATGCCGCCTCCCGCTGGTAGAAAGGCTAGCATCGAAAAATCGGAGCTTGATCGAATTCTGGCGGCGTTACATAACTTAGTGTTATGAAATTGGACCCAAGACATCTCGAGATCCTGGCAGCCGTTGTCGAACAGGGCGGCCTGACCGAAGGCGCAACCACCTTGGGCAAATCGCAACCCAGCGTATCCCGATCACTGTCGATGCTCGAACAAAGGCTCGGCGTTAACCTCTTCCAGGCCGGTCGCCGTCCGTTACAGCCCACGAAACTCTGCCAGGTGCTGGCACTGGAGGGGCGCAAGATCTTGGACGCAGGTCGCGCAGCATCCAGCTTGATCGATCAGTTCAAGAGCGGACACAGCGGTGCGGTTCGGGTGGCTGGAAGCCCCATTTTCATGGATGGGGTGGTGTCCGGTATCCTGGCGTCGTTCCAGTCAGAATTTCCCGAAGTTCAGATCAGCCAGAGCTACGGCTACCCAACCGAGATCCTATCTCTCCTGCGCAACGACATGCTGGATGTCGGGATCGTCCCGATCCGCACGTCGGAGATCCCCGCTGACGTAACCGCACGGCAAATCCTGCCAGGACGCAATGTGATCGCCTGCCGTGTCGGTCATCCGCTGACGCTGAGGACAGGCGTCAGACTGAAGGACATCGCAGAGTTCCCCTGGATCGCGCCGCCTCCGGACAGCCCGCTTTATCATGATCTCCGCTCGACACTTGAAGGCATCGGCATGACCGATTTCAAAGTCAGCTTTTCGGGCGGGTCCTTGGCCTCGGTCACAACAATCTTGTCGGGTTCGAATGCGCTGACAGTCCTGCCATATTCGGTCGTGTTCAACCTGCGGCGCCAGAACACACTGAGTTCCTTGCCGATCCGGATCGGCGACCCGGACCGTCATCTGTGCGCGCTTCTTCTGGCGGAGAACACAGAAAAACCGGCTCTGTCGCGCTTTGTCAGGTTTATTGTGTCCGAGTTCGAGGCCTTTGCACGGGTCATGCAGCGTCGGGAGCAGAATTCGCTTTGGCGCACATGAGCCAAGAGGCTGCACACCCGATGCACCCGGCGGCCTCGGTCCGGTCCGTGTGTTCGGGCCATGACGTCAAGAACCGGACGTTCCCTTTGCATTGGGGTGATCTTGACCCCACACGACACCGGCGTCTTTAGCGACGAGCCGCTCCTGAAGACGATCCAACTCTTCCAGTGCGCGATCTTTGTCACCGGTCCGGGACAGGGCGCGATAAAAAGACTGTCGGACCGATCGCGGCCGCCATGGCAAATCGGCCGATGCGATCCAGACCCGGAGTTCCTTGGGCAACCGATCAAACTCCCGCATCGGATCTTCGTTGCGCCATTTACGCTTGAGGCTCGTTTTGCCGCGATTGCCCGCCATCAAAAATCCTCACCTGTGTCGG
>JBCCVT010000136.1:0-8137 GCA_039195015.1 Pseudomonadota bacterium | reverse complement strand
GGGGCACAGACGCGCCATCTCGGCCACGCTGTGAGGGTTGAAGGACATGACCGCGACCGGGCCTGTACAGTTTTTCAAGACCCGGGCAACCGCCTCTTCGAGCGGCCCGACATCGGGTCCCATGGCGCCGTCCTGATCCTTGATCTCGATGAGGACTGGCACCTGCCCATCCACGATCTCAAGAACATTCGAAATGCTCGGGATCGTCTCGTCACTTGCGCCGAGTAGCGGGATCGCCTGCGCGTCCTCCATGGTCCGCGCGCGCATCACGCCGGGCAGACCGGCCAACCGGTCGAGTTGATAGTCGTGAAAGACCACCGCTCCGCCATCGGAGGTCAGTTGGACATCGATCTCGATCCCGTAGCCAGCCTCGATTGCCGCGCGCACGGCCACACGGCTGTTTTCCGGCCGCTGCTGGGCCAGGTCGTGATACGCCCGATGCGCCATAGGACGCGTCAGAAACTCCGTAGGCAGTGCCGGTGCCATGTCACGCCTTGATCTGAAAAATTCCTTCGATCTCGACGGCTACGCCAAGCGGCAAAGCCGCCGCCGACACGGCCGAACGGGAATGGCGCCCCGCATCCCCCAACGCTTCGACCAGAAAATCTGACGCGCCGTTGATGACCTTGGGCTGATCTGTAAAGTCGGCTGTTGAATTCACGAAACCCGTCAGCTTCACAACCCGCACGAACCGGTCAAGATCGCCGCCGCATGCGGCTTTGACCTGCGCCAACAAATTGATCGCACAGGTTTTTGCCGCAGCCGCGCCGGCCTCGACATCCATGTCCGCACCAAGCTTGCCGATGATGAACCCGTCGGCGTTGTTGCTGATCTGACCCGAGACGTAGATGATGTCGCCGACCTGCACGAAGGGCACATAGTTGGCCGCCGGAGCGGGCGCGTCCGGCAAGGTCACACCCAGGTCTTTCAGTCTGCTTTCGATGCTCATTGCCGGTCCTCCGCATGGGTTTCACGCGGACGCTAACCGGACGAAGCGCCCGCGAAAAGCCGAAACCTCAGCTTTCGCGGAACGCTTTCGTAAAATAGTCGGTGAGCGGCTTGGTCAGATATACGATCGGCGACCGATCCTCGGTCCGAATGAACGCCTCGACCGGCATGCCTGGGATCAGAACGGTGCCGCCGGGAAGCTTGTTCTGCTCGCCCTCGTCCAACTCGATCTCGGCCCGATAGTAAGACCGCTGACCGGAATCGTCATCGAAGGCATCCGCCGAGATCTGAGTAACCGTCCCCGTCAGTTCGGGAGTCGTGCGCTGGTCAAGCGCTGAGAACCGCAAGATCACCGACTGCCCCATCGAGATCTGGTCGATATGGATCGGTTCGACCTGTGCGGCGATGACCAGAGGACGGTCCTGCGGCACCAGAAACAGCACCGGATCGGCCGGGCGCACAACCGACCGTGGCGTGTGCACCTGCAGGCCGTAGACAATGCCAGACACAGGCGCTTTGATATCGAGGCGGTTCAGTTGGTCCTTGAGGCTTCGGCGCTGTTCGGCCAGTTCAAGTTCGCGATACTGCAGGTCGCGCAGACGGGTGATCGCCTCTTCGCGCTGTTGCGTGCCCAACTTGATGATTTCGATGTCGATTTCGGTGATCCGGCCTTCGGATTGCGCGACCGTCGCCGCGAGCTCGCCGAGCGTCCCGGTCAGATCGGCAGCTTCACGCTCCAGCGCCAGAACGCGTGAGGCTTGCGCCAATCCGCGTTCCAGCAGCGTGTTCTGGTCCTTCAGCTCACGTTCGATCAATTCCAACTGACGCCCGACCGAGGTCTGTTGCGCATTCACGCCAACGATCTGATCCGTGATCTGCAGGCGACGCTTTTCAAGCTGTTCGATCTCTCGCGCAACCGATGCGCGCCGCGCATCGAAGAGACGCGCCTGACCGGCCACCAGTTCCGCCACCTCGGGCTGGTTGTAGCCGATCTTGAGCAGCTCGTCGTCAAAGGTGATGTCATTCAGTTCATCGCGTTCCGCCTCAAGCCGACCGCGTCGCGCCATCAACTCGAAAAGCTGCCCTTCGACAATGGTCAGCTGAGATTTGAGGTCGACCGGGTCCAGCCGGATCAGGGTGGTGCCTTGTTCGACACTGTCGCCTTCATCCACCAGGATTTCGGCAACGACACCGCCATCGGGATGCTGCACAATCTGCCGGTTGCGGTCGACTTCAATTTTTCCACCGGCGATGATGGCACCGGCGATGTTCGAGATGACGGCCCATGATCCAAACCCGCCAAGCAGGACAAAAAGGGCGAGCGAGCCCACGATCATGTGCGCCCGTGCGGACCAGCGTTTGTCGCTCATCTGACGCCTCCCATGGCTGTGGTTTTCTGAATTTGTTCGTGGTTCTGAACGCGATCGCGCAGAACTTGCTCTTTAGGTCCGAAGGCCACCAGCGTGCCCTTGTCGAGCATCAACAGCATCTCGCATTCCTGGATTGCCGAAGGCCTGTGCGCCATGATGAGAACGGTGTTCCCCGCCTCCTTCATCGAGCGGATGGCCTGGTTCAAAGCCAGCGAGCCTTCGTTGTCGAGGTTCGAGTTCGGTTCATCCAGGATCAGGATCACTGGATCATCGAACATCGCCCGTGCGAGACCGATGCGCTGCATCTGTCCACCGGACAGACGGCTGTTCGCCCCCGCGATGCGCGTATCGTACCCATCGGGCAGATTGACGATCATGTCATGCGCCGCCGCCTTTTTGGCGGCAGCAACGACCTTGGCGGCGTCCGGGTTCGGATCGAGCCGCGCAATGTTCTCGGCGATCGTTCCGTCAAAAAGCTGCACGCGCTGCGGAAGATAGCCGATGTGACGCCCCAGCACGTCTGGTCCATACTGTTCCAGCGATGCACCATCAAGCCGCACGGTTCCTCCGGCAGGACGCCAGACCCCCGTGATCGCGCGCGCCAGCGTCGATTTCCCCGCACCCGAAGGGCCAATCACACCCAACGCAACCCCTTGCCCGATCTCGAAGCTGACATTTTTGAGTGAGGCCTGCTTTTCCTCGGGCGGGATCACGGTGAGGTTCTGCACCTTCAGCTTTGCCTTGGGCCGCGGAAGATCCGTGCGCGGCATTTCGGGATGCACGCGCTCGAGAAGGCCGGCGAGTGTGCTCCACCCCTTGCGGGCGCGCTGAACCATCTGCCATTGGCCGACCGCCAGCTCGATCGGCGCCAGCGCACGACCGAGCAGGATTGAGGCCGCGATCATCGCGCCGGGGCTCACCTCGTTCTGCAGCACAAGGTAGGCGCCAAGACCCAGCATCGCCGATTGCAAGAACAGACGGATCGTTTTCGTCATGCTTACAAAGGTGCCGTTCACGTCCATTGCACTCATGCCCTCGACCAGAGCGGTGTCGCGAGTGCCTTTCCAACGGTCAAAGGCCGCACGACGCATGCCCATGCTGATGACCATCTCGGATTCGTTGCGAATCTGGTCGGACGCCATCTGTGCCTTGAGCGAGGCCTGGTTGGCCGTGGCTTGCGGACGCGTCGAAAAGATCTGGTTCAAAAGCGTGATGCAGATGAGGACCGCTCCACCGGCCAGCGCAAGCATGCCGAGCCAGGGATGGAACAGCATGATCCCGGCCAGGAAAATTGGTGTCCACGGGATGTCGAAGATCGCCATAAGCACTGGCGAACTCATCAGCCGCTGAACCGATTCCAGATCGCTCAGCCCGGTTTGTGCCGCGGGTTCGGGCCGAATGGCGGATTGCCGCACCATCGCGTCGAACACGCGTTGGTCCAATGTCGACTGGAATCGCGCACCGGCGCGACCCATAATCCGACCACGGGTGTAATCCAGTACCCCCATGACCCCGTACAAGAACAAAACGAGCAAAGAGAGGGCGATCAGGGTCTCTTCGGAACGGCTGCCAAGAACCCGATCATACACCTGTAGCATGTAGAGCGGACCGGTCAGCATCAACAGGTTGGCAAAGAAGCTGAAGATGCCGACAAACCAGTAAAGGCCGCGGCTCTGCCGACGCGCTGCGCGCAATTCCGCTACGCCAGGTTGGGGGGTCGCATAGTTCATGGACATGACGTATCAGGTATTCCGTATGATGTTGCCTTCAATCATCCGCCCAAGCGTTCAATTTCACGGCAGACTGTTCCAATTTCGTCTTAAACTTACTACCTGCTTGCGCAAGCATTCGAGTCTCGATCATCCTGTCGGGCAAAAATTGACAGCCGTGCCTTAAAAAACAAGTAAAAGACAACAACATGACACTTTATTCCCCATTTCGGTTTGGATTGCTCGGCGCGGTACTGATCGCGTTGTCGGCCTGCACGACGCCTGGTCCGGGAGAAGTATCCTCAACCGGCGTGTTTGATCCATACGAAAAAGGCAACCGCAACGTGCACGCGTTCAATCGCGGCGTGGACCGGGCGATATTCCGCCCAACGGCGCGGGGGTTCACGCGGATCGTGCCAGATCCGATCGAAGACAGCTTTGTCAATTTCTCGCAAAACCTCTCGGAACCCGGTGATACGGTCAATTTCCTGCTTCAGGGGCGACTGCCCGAAGCAGGGCGTTCATTCGGGCGATTCCTCTTCAATTCGACCTTTGGCCTGCTGGGCCTGCTCGATCCCGCGACCGAGATTGGCCTAGGCGAGGCGGATACAAACTTTGGTGAAACCCTGCACGTATGGGGCGCACAGGAAGGTGCCTATGTCGAGCTGCCGTTTTTCGGCCCATCGACCGAACGGGATGCCGTGGGTGTCCTTGTCGATTTCTTCACCAACCCGCTTTCCTTTACGCTGCAGAACCCCGTCGAAAACGTCGGGGTCTATGCCGAGATCGTCGAACGACTCAGCCAGCGTGGTCGCTTTTCGGATACAATCGACTCGATCCTTTACGAAAGCGCCGACAGCTACGCACAATCTCGCCTAATTTACCTACAGGCACGCAGGTTCGAGTTGGGTGGAGAGGGTGCAGACGGGTATATTGATCCCTATCTTGACCCTTACGCCGAACTCGATGGGCCAGGCGCCGCCGACCTGTCCGGCCAAGGAACCGACATTGACCCGTACGAGGACCTAGATGCTGAGTGACCCGTATTCGCGACGCCGTTTCGTCGCAATCGCTGCCGCGGCTGCAACCGCCGTCGGCCTTCCGACCATTGCCTCTGCACTGACCGAGGCTGGTGCCAAATCGCTTGTCGACAACGTCGTCGCGGAAATCAACGGCGTCATCGCCTCCGGCAAAAGCGAAAACGCGATGATCCGCGACTTTGAACGCATCTTCGCCAAATACGCGGATGTGGCAATCATGGCGCGCTACGCGCTCGGCGCAGACGCCCGTCGTGCGAGCCCCGCCCAACTGCGCGCGTTCACCAAATCCTTTCAGGGCTATATCGCGTCGAAATATGGACGACGTTTCCGCGAGTTCGTTGGTGGCCGGATCGAGGTCAAGACCGCGCGGTCCATCCGCTCGGGTTGGGAGATTCGCAGCACCGCCTATCTGCGCGGGCAGTCACCGTTTGAAGTGACATTCCTGGTCTCGGACAAGTCGGGCAAGAGCCTGTTTTTCAACATGTTCATCGAAGGTGTGAACATGCTGCTGACCGAGCGCACCGAAATTGGCGCTCTGCTGGATCAGCGCCGGGGCGATATCGACCAGCTGACCCGGGATCTGAACCGCTCGAGCTGACGCGGGCCATCGTCAATTCCCGCCAAGCAGGTCGCGCAGAAGTTTGTCTAACGCGCGACCCAACCCTCCTCCGGGATTTTTCTTGCGTTGCGGCGCCTGGCGTACCTGTGGCTGTTGCACCGGTGCCGCCATCGGCAGCGGTCGGGCCGGAAGCCCCTCGTGCACGCGCACCATTGTCTCGCGCCAGATTTCGGCAGGCAAACCGCTGCCGGTGACCCCGGTCAGCGGTGTGTTATCATCATAACCCATCCAAACACCGGCCACGTAATCCGCCGTGAAGCCGATGAACCAGGCATCGCGCGCGGCCTGGGTCGTTCCAGTCTTCCCGGCTGCCTGGCGATCCGGCAGCGCCGCCCGTTTCCCGGTTCCCTGCGATACTACCTTTTCCATCATCCAGGTCAGGCGTTCGGCGGCATCTTCCTGAATGACACGTTCGCCAATCCCGCCCTGCGTGTCGATCGTCGGCGTGTCATCGCCCAGCAATCGCAGGTCCACCAGGCCATATGGCGTCACGGACGAGCCGCCGTTCAGAATGCCCGCATAGGCGCCCGTCATCTCGATCAGCGTGCTCTCGGACGCGCCAAGCGCCAGAGCCGGACCGAGAGCAAGATCGCTTTCGATGCCGAAATCGGAGGCCACCTGCCGAACAAGATCGCGACCCACGGTTTCCGAAACCTTGACCGCGGGAATATTGAGCGAATCCCGCAAGGCGCGCGTTAGCGTAACGTCGCCATAGTGTTTCTTGGAGTAGTTCTTGGGACACCACTCACCCGACCCCGCGATGTTGAGGCAATAGGGCGCGTCCCGCACCTGATCGAGCGGTGAATACCCCAGCTCGAGCGCCGTGGCATAGACAAACGGTTTGAACGCAGAACCGGTCTGGCGCTTGGCCTGCGCGGCTCGGTTGAAAACACCGGCAACCCGTGTTTCGCGGCCGCCGACCATCGCACGGACCGCCCCGTCAGCCGACATCACAACAATGGCGGCCTGAGCCTTGGATCCTTCGCGCACCTTCTCTTCGAACACCGTGGCCATCGCCTCTTCGGCGGCCGTTTGCAGTCGTTGATCCAGCGTCGTGCGCAGGATCACATCTTCGGTGGTTTTCGCGCCGAAGAAATCGGGCGCTGTCTCCATAACCCAATCAGCAAAGTAACCGCCCGCCCGGGCTGCCGCGGCTTCGGACAATCGCGCGGGGTTAGAGCGCGCGCCCTGCGCCTCGGACGGCGACAGATAGCCCTGATCCTGCATGAGGCCGACGATGACGCCAGCCCGATCCTGCGCGCGTGTCAGATCGTTTGTGGGCGCGTATCGCGTCGGCGCCACCAGCAGGCCTGCCAGCATCGCCGCTTCGGCAGCCGAGACATCAGCGGCCGATTTTGCGAAGTACCGCTGGCTTGCGGCTTCGAACCCGCGCGCACCGGCGCCCAAGAAGGCGCGGTTCATGTAGATCGTGAGGATTTCATCCTTGGAATACTTGGCCTCCATCGCCAGCGCATAGATCGCCTCTTCGACCTTGCGGCGGATCGTACCCTGGCGGCACTGGGCCTCGTAGACAGCCTCGGTGATCCCTGCGGTCGGGTCGTAGGGTTCGCCCAGACACAGGAGTTTCGCGGTTTGCTGTGTGATTGTTGAGCCGCCATGGCCCTGCAGCGGTCCCCGTCCTTCGCGCAGATTGATCCGCACCGCGCTGGCAATCCCACGCGGGCTGAGCCCGAAATGGCGATAGAACCGCTTGTCCTCGGTCGCGACGATCGCGTTCTTGAGATGGGGCGAGACTGTTTCGGTCGTGACCACGCCGCCGAACTGATCACCGCGCCAGGCAAAGACCGTGCCCTCGCGATCGAGCAGGGTGACCGAACCACGAGCACGCCCGTCGAGCAGCGTATCCGCGTCAGGCAGGCCCACATAGTCCACCGCCACTGCTCCAGCGATAATCACGCCCACAACCAGAGAAAATCGCCAAATCACGGCCCAGAACAGCCGGAAAATTCGCCCCAGAATGCGTCGAAAGAAACCGGTGATCCGGCCGAACACGCCGGTCCCACCGCCGCGCCCTCCCGATCTGGTCGCACGTTGCGCACGCTTGCGCTTGGGCTTTGCGCGCGACTGTGCTGCCGTCTTGGTCCCGCGCTTTGGTTTGCTGCGCGCACCAGACGATGAATAGCGTTTGTCCGCAACCAACGGCTTGCGCCGTGATGAATCAGTCATGTCAGCCCTGCCCGGCGCCTGCCCTTTATCGCAGACTATCTACTTGTCCCGCGAATGTTTAGAGAAGCGGGTGTGAAATCTGTGTTTTCATTTCGCACATATTTTCACCCATACGCAGGCACCGCATATTTTTTGTGCAAAACGGATGTTTCCTGCTCACGATCTGGCACTCTCAACGTTCCATTATTCCTTTAAAAACGCCTTTCCTTCGGTGGCATAGCGCAGGGAGACCTGCCAATCCGAGGGGACAAAGGTGAAACTCAT
>JBCCVT010000135.1:0-8182 GCA_039195015.1 Pseudomonadota bacterium | reverse complement strand
CGCAGTCGGGCTCCTCAAGCTGCTTCTGGAACTCCAGAATATCGAGGATGTTGCCTATCTCTTCATTACGCATGACCTCGCCACCGTGCGCGCGATCGCGGACAGTATTGCGGTGATGTATCAAGGCAAGGTGCAGCGTTACGGGTCAAAGAGCGAGGTACTGTCGCCGCCCTTCGATGATTACACCGATCTGCTGCTGAGCTCGGTGCCCGAGATGAAGCTGGGCTGGCTTGAGGATGTCATCGCCAACCGAAAGATGGAAAGCGCAGGCAACTGACGCGCGCGGCTCTCAGGAGGCCGCGCCAAACGCTTCAACATGTGACGCGAGGATCGGGCGCAATTCCGCGCGTGAATGCATCCCGTGCACCGTATCGCGCAGACTGCCCTCTCCGTCAAAGAGCAGAAGCGTGACATGCGGCACGCCGTAACGACGGGCAAAGCGGCCACCGTCGGGCTGTGTGATGTCGGCGACCAGATACACCAGATCGCATTCACCGAACTGCTTGAGCGCACGACGGGTTTCCCGTTGCAACGCAGTGCAGGTCGAACATTGCGGATCATGCACCTGCACGATCACCGGCTTTCCCTGCCCGATCCGTGTCAAATCGCGCTCGGCGGCCATGGCTTGCACGGAACGCACTGTCCAGATGCCGGCGCCACCCAAAGCAGCAGCAGCAATCGCCCCGTTCCGAAGGTAAACCAGCGCCGAGCGGCGAGACGTATTCGCCGGTTGCGGGGACCCTTTCTGCGCGGATTTGCGTTTTTTTGTCTTTCTGGCCATGTCGGAGACCCTCTGATCTGACGTGTATCAGTTTAGTCTCGCAAATCGTCAGGGCGCGGTCACATTGCCGTCATCGCTATGGGTACGGGCTGAACTGCTAGAGTGACGGCCAGATGCCTTGCCCCAAGGCTTCGATCCCGAAAACGATCCGTCCAAAGCTGTCGCGCGCCCGTCTCGACATGGTCCGCGCACGTAAGTACCCGTGGACGAGGCCAGCTTCGTTGATCCAGTTTGCTTGACCGCCCGCCTCGCGCATCCGGTCACAGTAATCGCGCCCGTCATCGCGCAACGGGTCGCAATCGGCGGTAAACACCAGTGTGGGCGGCAGATCCGAAAAATTCGCATCTTCAAGAGGCGCGAAACTGGGGTCATTGACCGGCGCGTCTCCGCCAGCCCGGATTGTCGTGTAGTATCCAACCTCATCGGTGGTCAGAAGCGGCGCGTGCGCGTGCTGGGTGTAGGACGCAGCCGAGCCCTCCCCGCCAAGGCCAGGATAAATCAGAACCTGCCCGCGTACGGCATCGATACTCCCGCGCGCCCAGTGCGCGACTGCGGCCGCAAGGTTTCCGCCCGCGCTGTCGCCCGCCAGAACGATCGCTCCAGAAAAAGTTTCGGCGGCCCAGTTCGTTGCGGCCCGCGCGTCATCGAAATGCGCCGGGTGTACATGTTCGGGCGCCAGACGATAATCAACCGCCAGCACCCGGTACCCGGTCCCTGCACAGATTTCAGCGCAGACATCGTCGTGGCTGTCGAGGCCGCCGACAACAAAGCCGCCGCCGTGAAAATAGATGACAGTGTTGTTGGGATTTCCGGCGGAATAAATCCGGCACGCAACGCCTCCCGCCTCCTGATCGACAACCTCGACCCCATCGGGCCGAGGTTGTCGGAACGCAGCACACATCGCGTCATAGACACGGCGCTGACCTGTGACGTCGAGATCTGTTGCATCGGGCGGATAGTACGTCCCGGTGCGCTGGATAAAATCCTGGATCTCGTCGTCGATCAGCGCGGCGTAGTTCATGGGCTTGCGTTCAGGCGGCCCATTCCCAAGGACGCACGAACTCACCCAGCGTCTTGGCCACAGCGTCCTGATCAGCACCGTTCTGGCGCAGCTGCGCCACCAACCCACGCTTCTTGTCGTCGATCACGGTCTCGACTCGCGCCGCCAGATTGTCGCCTTCTAGCGCGGCGTTGTAGATCCGCGTGATGGCATGCTTGCGCAGATCCGGTTTGAAGACCTTGCCAACCGCTGTCTTGGGGAGCTCGTCGAGTATCGTGATGTGCTTGGGCTGCGCTGCGCGCTCATGCACATGCACCAAGCAGTGCTCCATCAACTCCTCGCTGGTCACGCTGGCACCATCAACAAGCTCAACGAATGCGCACGGCAATTCGCCCGCATGCGCGTCCGGTTGACCGATCGCACCGGCAAAAGCCACGGCTTCATGCGCGAGCAGCGCCTCTTCTATTTCGGCCGGATCGATATTGTGCCCGCCGCGAATGATAAGGTCCTTTGCCCGTCCAGTGATCCAGAGGTAGCCATCCTTGTCGACCCGGCCCAGATCGCCGGTGCGCAGGTAGCGGTCGTCATAATAAAGGTCGGCGTTCTTTTCGGCCTCGGTATAGGTGTTGCCTGCAAAGACGCCCGGGTTTGCAATGCAGATCTCGCCAATCTCGTCGGTTGCGGCCTCAAGCGGGCCATCCGCCGTCGCCTTGATAATCTTGACGTCCGTATACGGAAACGGAATCCCGATCGAGCCGATCTTTTTCTCGCCGTCCACCGGGTTGCAGGACACAAGGCATGTCGCCTCGGTCAGACCGTAGCCTTCGACGATGGTGACGCCGGTCGCCTTTTCAAAACGGCGGAACAGCTCGACCGGTAGAGGAGCCGAGCCCGAGAACGCCGTCTTGACCGTGCTGATATCAGCATCCACTGGGCGTTGCATTTTGGCCGAGATTGCCGTGGGCACCGTAATGATGAAGGTGATTTTCCAGCGTTCGACCAGCTTCCAGAAGTTGTCGAACACGCCGTCTCCGCGATAGCCTTGCGGGGTCGGAAAAACCACGTGCGCGCCCGACTTGATCGCTGACATCAGGATCACATGACAAGCAAAAACGTGAAACAGTGGAAGCGGACACATGATGTTGTCCTCTTCGGTGTAAAGCAGCGTGTCGGCGATCCAGGCATTGTAGACCAGTCCGGAATACTTGTGCTGCGCCACTTTGGGCATGCCCGTCGTGCCACCGGTATGGAAGTAGCAGGCCACGCGGTCTCCCTTGGAATCCTCGAAAGCCAGCGTCTTGGGGTGCTTGGCCATCTCGGCACCGAAATCCTTGTAGTCGGCATGCAACGTGCCTTGCAGCTTGGGCCGGATCAGCGGCACGATCCAGGATTTGGGTGGCGTCAGATAGCGGTTGAGATCCACCTCGAGCACCGTGTGGACGTTTGGCGCATGCCGAACAGCCTCTGCCGTTTTCTGAGCGACATCGGTCTTTGGGAAGGGTTTCAGCGTCACCACGACCTTGGCGTTGGTCTCGCGCAGGATCGATCCGATTTGCTCGGGTTCCAGCAGCGGGTTGATCGGGTTCGCAATGCCTGCGATCGATCCGCCAAGCAGAGTAAAGATCGTCTCATGACAATTGGGCAGCACATAAGCCACGACGTCGTTTTCGCCGATGCCAAGCGCACGGAACATGTTTGCGGTTTGCACAACTTTGTCGTGCAACTCGGTCCAGGTCAGCGTCTCGGCCTTGTCCTTGGCGCCGGACAAGATCTGATAGCTGACCGCATTGTGTCTTGGAAACTTGCGCACCGTGTTCGTCAACATCTGGTACAGAGTGACCGGCAAGTCCCGCGTGTCATACGGCATCTCGTTTTCGATCGCCGTACGGTCCTCTATCCCGGCAAAACCCATGTGCATCCTCCCTATTGGCCCATGTTAGTTGTGTGGCCTGACCTGTTGGCCGCAGCATGCGGGGAATTGGCAATGCCCGCAAGCCACACGCAAGAGGCACGCAAGGTCATCTTCAGGAATGACGCAACGCCACTTTGGCCATCGCCGTTGTGGTCTGGCTACTCGGCGGCCATCCCGTCGGTAAATTGCAACCGCGCGAGCCGGGCATAAAGCCCGCCTTGCGCCACCAGCTCATCATGGGCACCGGTTGCAATGATGCGACCCTGATCCATCACAACAATCCGATCGGCCTTTTTGACCGTGGCAAGCCGGTGCGCCACGATCAGGGTGGTTCGCCCATGGCTAAGTTGATCAACGGCATGTTGCACCGCTCGTTCGCTTTCCGCATCAAGCGCGCTGGTCGCCTCGTCGAGCAACAACACCGCCGCGTCACGCAGGATTGCACGTGCGATCGCGATGCGCTGTTTCTGCCCTCCCGACAGCATCACGCCGCGTTCGCCGACATAGGCATCAAACCCGTCCGGGAGCGCTTCGATGAATTCATGCGCCGCCGCCGCCCGCGCCGCAGCTTCGACCTCGGCATCCGTCGCATCGGGGCGGCCAAAACGGATGTTGTCACGCGCTGAGGCCGCAAAGATCACCGGGTCCTGCGGAACGAGCGCCATGTGGCGCCGGAAATGCGCGCGCTCCATGTCGCGCAGGTCGACACCATCCACCAGGATCCGCCCGGCATCCGGATCGTAGAACCGCTGGATCATCTGGATGATCGTCGTCTTGCCCGCGCCGGATGGGCCGACAAACGCGACGGTTTCGCCAGGCTTGATGATCAGGTCAATGTCATCGAGCGCAGTTGCTTCGGGCCGCGATGGGTAGTGGAACGACACGCCGTCAAAGACGATCTCGCCCCGGACCTCGCCCGCCAGTTGCTGCGGCCTGATCGGGTCGGTCACCGTGTCTTCGACGTTCAGCAACTCGACCAACCGTTCGGTCGCACCGGCAGCGCGCTGCAGCTCGCTCCAGATTTCTGAAAGCGCCGCCACCGCGCCGGCCACCATGATCGAATAGATCACAAACTGGACCAGAGTGCCTTCGGTCATCGACCCGCTGCGCACAGCGTTAGCCCCGATCCACAAAACTCCGACAATGCCGGAAAAGACCAGGAAGATCACAATCACAGTGAGGATCGCACGCGTCCGGATGCGCACCCGCGCCACGTCATAGGACGTTTCGGTCACATCCGAGAACTGGCCACGGCTGGCGGCCTCATGCGTGAAGGACTGGACGGTCTGCACCGCTCCCAGTGCTTCCGATGCAGTGCCCGAACTGGCCGCGATCCAATCCTGGTTTGTGCGGCTGATCGTGCGCAAGCGCCGTCCCAGTATGAGGATCGGCACCACGACCGCCGGCACGATCAACAGAACCAGCCCCGTCAGGCCCGGTGCCGTCAGGATCATCAGCAACAGACCACCGAAGAAGATCAGCAAGTTGCGCAGCGCAATTGAGATGGACGATCCCACGACGCTCTGGATCAGGGTTGTGTCGGTGGTGATACGGCTCAGCACCTCGCCGGTCATGATGGATTCGAAGAACACTGGGCTCATGCCGATGACGCGATCAAAGACGGCTTTACGCAGGTCCGCAACGACGCGTTCTCCCAGTCGCGTGACCAGCGCGTATCGAAGTCCTGTTCCAAAAGCCAGCAAAGCGGCAATGCCGAGCGCAGCAAGAAAGTACTGGTCGAGCAATTCACTTTCGCCGTCACGAAAATTGTCTACAACGCGCCGCACGGCCATTGGCAGGGCAAGCGAGACCAGAGCCGTCAACACCAGCGCCGCGCTCGCGGCGGCAATCAGCCCGGTATAGGCGCGCATGAAAGGCCATAGCGCGGACAGCACGGCCACGCTTTTGGATTTTGCGCGCTCCTCCTGGGCTCCGGGAGCAAGGTTCTTCGCTGGCGGAGCACTGGGCAGGTCTGCCATTCGGCTTCCTTCGCTGACGAGTGTCTGGATCGGTTTGGAGATGTTTCATGGCCGCTCGTCGCGCCGGGGTCAAGCCACCGGACCCTGAGCGAGGCGAAAGCGCGCAGGCGCAACGCCCTGAAACAACAGCCATTCCCGGCAACTCATAGCGGCGCGGCCAAGTGCGCCGGTACGTCTGAATGGATGGCAGCGGCTGCGCCACGTCCCCGCCGGACGAGCAAAAGTCAATGTTCAGTGGAACCGCGACTTGGCCGGTAACCGGCCCCTAGGCCTGCACGGCTTTCATAAAGCGATCCTTGATCACCACCGGATCCATCGTGATCACTGGCATCTTGGCATTGCCGCTGTCGCATTTGACTACCATTACGGTCATCGTTTGACCGTCAATTGCATCACGCAGGGCCTTGCCAGTGTCCACATCTTCGACCTCGACCACGTTCTCACACCCGGCCGCGCGGGCAATCCCGGCCAGCGAGGTTTTCTTGCCCGTGTACGTCGGCTGATCGCCGGTGGAGCCGTAAGACCCGTTGTCGATGATCATCAGAATGTAGTTGTCGGCCACGTTGTTGGCGATCGTCGGCAGCGTCCCGAGATTGGTCAGGACCGAGCCATCTCCGTCAATCGCAATCACGGTTTTGGGCTGGGACAGCGCCAGACCCAGTCCGATCGACGAGGCGAGCCCCATGGTCCCCAACATGTAGAAATTTGTCGGCTGATCGTCGATCGCATGCAGCTCCTGACTGGGGATGCCGATGTTACAAACTACAAGATTGTCGCGCAGGATTGGAGCGATGTCCTCCAGGATTTCGGAACGGATCATTGGTCGCCATAGCCTCCCCAGAAATTGGCGTCGGTCAGAATGGCGACCGGCTTGGAACACATGAAGGTGTATTTCAGGATCATGTCGAGCTCTTCGACATCAGACTGCTTGTGGAAGTGGTAAGTGGGAATGTTCATCTGAGCGAGCAGCGCTTTGGTATGCACCGCCATCTCGACCTGGCAGGCCACCGGTTCACGCAACTCTCCACGATAGCTGATCAGCATCGGAAGCGGCATCCGGTAATACTGGATCAGTGTCGCCAGCGTATTGATGGTTACGCCGATCGCGGTGTTCTGCATGATGATTGCGGGCCGTTTGCCCCCCATCCACGCACCAGCGCAGAGCCCCATGCCTTCGTCTTCCTTGTTCGAGGGGATGTGAAAGATCTCCTCACGGTTCTCGATCTCGTCGATCACACCGGCGAGCTGCTTGCACGGAACGGTGGTGACGAACGAAATGTCGTTTGCCACCAGATCATCCGCGATCTTCTTGTCTATGGTCATGGCAGAGAGCGTCTTTCCTAGATGGAACGTGGTCTGGATCAGTCGGAGTTTCGGTGCACGTGGACGGCGCAGGAGGCATGCCGCACCACCCGCGCGGCAGTGGAGCCCAGAAAGAAATCCGACAACCCCGGTTTGTGCGACCCGACGACAATGCAGTCAAAATCGTTAGCATCAGCGTAGTCGATGATGGTCCGGGCCGAATGCCCCTTGACGATCACCGGTGTCACGTCAGGGTGATCAGCCAATTTCTCGATCAGGTTCTTTCTGGCTTTCGCAAAGCCCCGGTTGACCACCTCTTCATCCAGATAAACGCTGACCGTGCCCTGCGGCGCTTCGTAGACATGGAGCGCCATGACCTCACCGCCCGTGGCCAGAAGCGATTGCGCAATCTCCAGCGTGTGTGGCGAGATCCCGTGGTCTAACGCCATGGGAACAAGTATCTTGTTGTACATGCGTCTCCTCCTTTCCTGCTGAGTTTCAGGCCCAAGGGTCTAACACGATTTTCGGCGCGGCAACGCTGCCTGCGCGCAAATCCGCAAACGCCTGCGCACCCTCATCGATCCCGCGCTCCTCGATCCAGTCGAGCGGCCCGAGGCGACCGTCGAAAAGCGCAGCTGCAGCATCCCGGAAATCCTGCGCCGTGTAAGCGTAGGTGCCGACAAAGGTGATCTCCTGCAGGGTCATCCGGCGGATATCGAGCCCGCCCGTGTCTTCGCCCAACCCCACATGTGCGATTACGCCGCCGGGCGCCGCGCGGGCTGATGCCATCGCCCGCGTTGCGGAAAACCCGACTGCGTCGACCACGATCGGGAAAGATCCCTCAGTCTGCGCAACCACGTGATGGTGGCATAGGTTTGTAAGGAAGGTGCGCCGCGCTGCATTGGATTCGGCAATCGTGACATCCGTGACGCCCATGGCATGCAAGGCGAGCGCCGCCGCCAATCCGATAGCGCCGCCGCCGATGACGAGTGCTGATGCGTCCAGTCCACTCGGCAACGCCACCAGCGCAAGCCGCGCGGCATGCCAGCTCACCGCCAAGGGTTCGGCCAGTGCTGCCTTGGCGATCGGCACGGTGTCGGGCACGTCCACAAGGCTTTTCGCCGGCATCGCGATGTATTGCGCAAAGGCCCCGTCGCGTGGCGGCATCGAGATGATCTGACGGCTGGGGCACAGGTTGTCGCGGTGGG
>JBCCVT010000134.1:0-8203 GCA_039195015.1 Pseudomonadota bacterium | reverse complement strand
CCGGTGTTTCCGTATTTGGAGAAACGAGAGTTGCCGAGCGAGCTGCGGCAGGTACGAGTTGCAACGTGCAACCTGAGGATACCCGAGCCTATCTGACACATTGCAGACAGGCTTTTTACTGACCTTTGTCGAACTGGCCAAACGTCTCCTGAACGCAGCCGGGTTGAGCAGAAAAAAGACGCGTTGGGTTGCCTGAGGGTGATCTTCCGCGAACGGTCTACAAGACGCGTTCAAGCTGTTTTTGCAGTGCGCTTACTGGTCCTTTTCTGGGATCCGCCGGATCGTCCTGGCAACCGCCGCGCAGTTTCGCGCTTTGATGTGTCGTTGGACGAAGGCGAGCCACTGGGCAAGGCGAATGGATGTTCAAACAGGTGTTGACGGTTGGTGCACCAAAACGCGACTGCCTCTGGTTTCGCCGTCCATTCGATACCGGTTTGCAGCGCCGTCCGATGCGGCCGTCACTGTAAGCAGCCTCGCGCACATGCATCGGTCCTTCCATTTGAGGCCGCGAAACACCCGACGACCGATGACACGATCGCCGGGGGATTTGGCATCACCCGAAGAGAAAGTCGCCCGCGTTCAGGGAAGCGATCGAAACATCCTCGAGCCGCAGTTGGTTGCCGCCGCCAAAATCGATCAGAACATCATCCCCGCCTCCGACAACCGATGCGCGGTCAAGCACGTCGCCCAGGTTGGACGCGCCGAGCGCGCCGTCCAATGAGATCACATCGCCCGCGCCGAAATCCTCGATCACATCTTGCCCACGGGCAAAAATGAACGTGTCCGGACCGGCCCCGCCTTCAAGCGTGTCGTTGCCCATACCGCCGTCGAGAGTGTCGCGACCTCGGCCTCCGCTCAGATCGTCGTGCCCGCCACCTCCCAACAGCCGATCGTTGCCGTTGCCACCGTCGAGGTCGTCATGGCCTTGGCCGCCGTTCAGCAAGTCCTTGCCAGCGCCGCCGTCGAGATCATCGTTGCCGCCCTGACCGAACAGCCGGTCATTGCCCCTACCTCCGTCGATGTCGTCGTTTCCACGACCACCGCGAATGATGTCATTGCCAGCAAGACCGTCCAAGTCGTCGCCGCCATTGGATCCGGTCAAGGTATCGTTCCCCGACGTTCCACCGTCGGCCACCGGAGGCGGGGGCGGAGCCGAGGCGAACCCGAACTGTTCGGCAGACACTTGTCCGATGCGAATATCCTCGAGCAGCAGGGTGTTCCCCCCGCCGAAATCGAAGAGCGTGCTGTCGCCGGCATCCACCGTCCGGCCAATTGCCAACAGCGACGAGAAGTCGGAAACGCCTAGGCTGGCGTCGAGCTCGATCCGATCCGCGCCGGAAAACCCGTCGATCGAGTCGCGCCCGGACCCGAAACGGAAAACATCCGCGCCGGATCCGCCGTCAAGATCGTCGTTGCCGGTGCCGCCATCGAGGGTGTCGTTGCCGGAGCCCCCCTCGATGTCGTCATTGCCAGCGCCCCCGAGGATGCTGTCATTCCCGCCCTGCCCGTAAAGATCGTCATTGCCGCTGAGCCCGAGAATGGTGTCGTTCCCGTTCCGACCCGTGATGTCGTCGCGAAGGTTCGTTCCTGTCAGGCGATCATTGCCGTTTGTGCCGTAGATATCCATCATGTTCGCTCCCAAGATGTTTGCTGCCCGGATACCGAGCGCCTTGATGCAATTGGGTTTGCGGGATGAAGCTGACGGCAGCCTGACGGGTTGTCAGGTTTCCGGAGAATTCCAGCGCAGCACGAATTCGGCACCGCCACCGGGGGCGGTGCGTACGTCGACAGTTCCGCCTTGCGCGCGCTGGACCCGCTCGACGATGGCGAGGCCGAGACCCGCGCCGCCGGGAACCGCGCGAGGCCCACGCCAGAACGGTTCGAACAGGCGCTGTTGCGCACTGGCGGGTAAGCCGGGGCCATGGTCGCGCACTGCCACCACGGCATCCGGCCCGACGGTAATCTCCACAGGGCCTTGACCGCCGTGCAGGACGGCGTTTTCCACAAGATTGGTGAGCGCAAGCTCGACGGCTTCGGTGTCTGCCAGAGCCACGACTGGCCCGGGTCCCGCGTCAAGCGCCAGCTCCACCCCCCGCGCGTAGGCGAACGGGGCAAGCGCGGCTGTCACCGCCTCGACGGCGGGTCGCAGATCGACCGGCGCAATCTCGGCCAGACCTTCGGCGCGGGAGGACGCGAGCACCTGTTGCACCGTTCGCGACAGCGCCAGGAGGTCCGCGCGCAGCCTGTCGGCGGTCTCACCCGGCGGCAGCGCGTCGACACGGGCAACCAGCACCGCAACCGGTGTACGCAGCGCGTGCGCGGCCTCGGCGGCGCGCCGTTTCTCGGCGTCAAGGGCCTGGGCCAGCCGCTCGACCGAGCGCTGCGTGGCGTCGACGAGTTCGGCGATCTCCATGGGCAGGCGCGCGTCCGGTGGCGGCGTTGGTGCGCCGGGGCGGAGGTCATGCGCCCAGGCCGCCGCAGCCGAGATCGGCGCAAGACCCCGCCGGATGAGGAATGTGTTGGCACCGATCAAAAGCAACACGAGAGGTAGGATCGGGAGCCATACATGTTCGTAGAACTCATCAAGATAGGCGCGCCAAAGAAGGCGCGCGGGGTCGTCGCCCATGACAAACACCATGCGGAGCCCATCGCCGCGCCCGGCCAATTCGCGCCCGGCCACCACGAGAGGCGCGTCCGGCCGGTCGAGTTGCGTGATCCAGTTATCAGCGTAAAGGTCTATTGCACCGGACGGGATCAGATCCGAGTTCATCGCGTCGATCACGACCCCACGGCTGTCGACCAGAGCAAAGGCGTAAGCCTCTGGATGTTTGGCATAAAGCGACCGGAGCGCTGCGGTATCGGGCAGCGCGTCGCCATCCAGCGCGCCCTCAACCGCTTCGACCTGGTCATTGACAAGCTCTGCGGTCAGCGCCCGGCGATCCGAGCCATAGTACACACCGACCACGACCGAGTTGATGACGAAAACAACAGCTGCGATCAGGAACAGGCGTCGCGCGAGCAGTTTCGCCAGCGGTGGCCCTGCCCGCATGCCTGCGGCACTCACCGGGTCTCATCGCGCGGCAGCATCCAGCCAAGGCCACGCACCGTCACGATGGGGGTTGGGCATCCGGCTGCCTCCAGAGCGCGGCGCAGGCGGGACACGGATGCTTCCAATGCGTTTGGCCCGACCTCGTCGTCGAACCCGTAGACGGCCTCCTCCAATGACCGTCGAGACGCAACGCGGCCCGCCGCGCGCAAAAGATGTTCGAGAACGGTGACCTCCCGTCGCCCGAGCGACACGGGAACACCATCGACGCTGGCGGAACGCGCGGCGGTGTCCAGTTCCAGCGGGCCGAGACGCAGGGTTGTGGCAGAGCGGTTGCCAGGTCGTCGCAGCACGGCACGGCAGCGCGCGACAAGCTCTGACATTTCGACCGGCTTCACGACGTAATCGTCTGCCCCGCCGTCCAGCCCGGCAAGGCGATCCGACAACTGATCCCGCGCGGTGAGCACAATGACCGGCACCCGACCGTCACCTCGCAGGTTTGGCAGGAGCTGCAGCCCATCGCAATCTGGCAGGCCGAGATCCAGTATTGCGAGCGTATAATCCGCCAGAGCAGCCATCTCCTGCGCATCTTCGGCAGACGGCGCGTGATCGACGGTGAAGCCGGCCCGCCGCAAGGCATCGCTGACAGCTTCGGCGAGCGATAAGTGGTCCTCGATGAGCAGGACACGCATCAGTTCATGTTCCTTGGCCAAACGGGTGACGTGGGCGCCGCGCCACAATTCAGGATAGGGTCGCGCATCGCTCACCGCAACGTGACGGCACGCCATCGGTTCGGGCGTATCATTGCAACCTGACGACAGCCTGACGGGTTTGATTGGTACCGTGGGTTTCGGCTTGTGGATCCGTCGGGCTTGCTTTGGGTCGAAACTTGTTCCCGGACAAGAAACCCGCCAAAGCAAAGGGTTTGCCACGGGATCAAGGGGACGTGCAGTATGCTCGCACCGCCTTGCTTGGGTGCTCTTTGGCGAGCGGATAGCCGTCTCTCGCGGGAGATCTGGGAAGGCGGCGTGCTGCAGGCAAGCAAGGAATTCGACAAGGTCACGGGCCCTGTTCCCCGCGCCGCCATTTTCGCAAAGTTCGACGGCCACTTGCCCAACCAGACAATTGCTGCGAAACCAAAATGACTTGTATCCTCGCAACGGACGACGTCTGATTTCGAACGTCAAGGAACAGGGTGTGCCGCAAAAATACGCCGACATTTATCCCTCGGAACCGCTGCTCAACAGCGATGCGACGGAGCGGCCGTCGGCGGCCGCGTTGATGTCTGTACGGTATTTTCGGGCGGACCCCGATCGCATGCCGGAAGCCGTTTTTGCAGAGCATCATGTGCTCTTGAACCTTCAGGAAAAGTCCCATCGGGTTCAAAACTGGCGGGACGGAACCTTGCGGGACTTCACCTTTCACAAGGATGAGATCGTCGTTACCCCGGCCGGCATCCGCTCGGGCTGGCGTTGGTTCGAGAGATCGGATGTCATCGTTGTGACGCTTGATCCGGCGAAGGTTGAACGCTTTGCGCAGACTGAGCTTGGAATATTGCTGGATCCGCAGCAGCTCAGCGATCTGCCGCAGTTCCAGGACCCCGATCTTTGCGCGGCCGGGATCATCCTGCGCGACGCGCTGGAAGACGATGACATCTCTTCCGCGGTCATGTTCGAGGCCATGAGCCGGGTGTTTCTGGTCAAACTGCTGCAACGTTACGGCAAGCGCCGCGCGGACGAGGTCGAGTTGTCGGCGCGCTTCACCTCCAAACATTATCAAAGCGTCTTGAGGTATGTGCAGGACCGTTTGGACCAGACAATCACGGTCGACGAGCTTGCCACGGAGGCTGGCATGAGCCCGTCCCATTTTGCGCGCGTGTTCAAAGAAACCCTGGGGACGACCCCGATGCAGTTTGTGATGGCCTACCGTATCGAGCAGTCGATGAAGATGATGGGCGACGGCGCGCGGCCTCTTGGAGAAATCGCCCTCGCCTGCGGGTTTTCGGATCAGGCGCATTTTACGCGCAGTTTCAAACAGCTGGCTGGCCAAACCCCGCGCGCCTACCGGGCCGCAATTGCCTCGTAAAGCAGGATCTTTCAAAACTCAGGCAGCGAGGTGCAATTAATCCCGTCGGACGCCGCGTATCTCATTGGTCATCGGACCCACAAGACCCACGAGATGATCAAGAGGAGATACACCATGAACAAGATTTCTCTGACCACCGCAGCAGCGCTGATGGCCTCAACAGCCGCGGTCGCACAGGTTGAAACCCGCGTTGTCACATTCGAGAATGAAGGATCGGTTCTGTCAGGCACGCTTTACCTGCCGGAAGAGCGTGGCGACGCCCCGCTGCCAACCGTCGTCGTGACCGGCGCCTGGACATCGGTGCAGGAGCAGATGCCGGCAAACTATGCGCGCGAAATGGCGGAACGCGGCTTTGCGGCCTTTACCTTCGACTTTCGCGGATGGGGCAAGTCGGGCGATCTGCCAAACCAGGTGCGGTTTGTGGAAAGCCCGGAGGCCAAGACATCTGACATTCGCGCGGCGATCGCATTCGCGGCGACGCTGCCGGAAGTTGATGCCTCGCAAGTTCACGGGCTTGGGATCTGCGCCTCGGCGGGCTATATGGTCGACGCGGTGTCCGGCAATCCGCTGGTTCGGAGCCTTGGCATTGTGGCCCCCTGGCTGCACAACCGCGAGATCGTCGAAGCGGTTTACGGAGGCAAAGACGGCGTTGCCGCTCTGATCGATGTCTCCCATGCCGCCGAAACCAAAGGTGGAGACATCATCCCCGCCGCTGGTCCGGAAGGTGCCGAAGGCGTACTGATGCCCATCGGTGGTTACTATTACGAGGCCGATCGCGGCGCGATCCCGGAATATGACAACAAGTGGAACAATGCAGGCTGGGAAGGTTGGCTGACCTACACGCCTGCCGACAATCCGCAACGCCTCGACAAGCCTCTGGCCGTTGTGCATTCGGAGAGTGCGGCGATCCCACAAGGGGTTCAAACCTTCCTTGCCGGTTTTGCGGGCGAAGCGACAGCGCAATGGCTGGAGGACGTCACGCAGTTCGATTTCTACGACAATCCCGAGGATGTCACGCGTGCGGCAGACACCATGGCTGACCACTTCCGCGCGGGCACTGACAGCTGAGAACGTCGACGGGGTGCCGGGTCACGGAGATCCGCACCCCACGTTGGAGGACATCACATGATCCGCAAATTCATCTCATCCCTTGCTTGCGCAATCCTCATCGGAGGCCCCGCCATGGCCGATCAGACCGGCATCACCCGCACCTTGACCGATATCGCCGCCGGCGCGGACCGACATGACTGGGATCGTGTCCGAGCCGCGTTTGCCGAGAGTGTCACCACAGACTACTCAAGCCTTTGGGGCGGCGATGCGATCACCCAATCCGCCGACGCACTTGTTGCGGGCTGGGCCGGCTTTTTGCCGGGTTTTGACAGCACGCACCATATGGTTGCCAACCACACAATCACGTCCGCTTCCGAGACGGACGCGACGGCGGAGGCGGATTTTACCGCAACGCATCGCCTTGATGACGGGCTTTGGGTTCTGGGCGGGCGCTACACCTATGCGCTTGAGAACACCGGCGACCGGTGGGTTGTCACGTCCCTCACGATGACCGCGCTGTGGGAGACCGGCAACCGCGATCTGGTTGCCAAGGCCGGTGAGCGCGCTGCTGCCGCCAACTGAACTTGGGACGGAACCTGACCCATGCCTTTGAACAGACCGTTGCGCTTGTTACCGGAGCCAAGCGCGGCATCGGACAAGAGGTATCGAGGCAGCCGAAGCGCATCGCGGTCTTGAAACGCGTACGAAGACGGGCAAGCTTGTCGCAAGTATGGCTTGAGGAGGCGTCTTATGAGCACAACTGCCCTTGTCACGGGCGCAAATCAGGGCCTCGGTCTCGCGCTCGTCAAGGGGCTTGCGCGCCGTCTGGGTCCTGATGGCGTTGTCTATCTCTCTGCGCGCTCGGTGGAACGGGGACGCGACGCCTGTCGCGATCTTGGGCAGACGCCAGCTGGCATTCGAGTGATCCAGCTGGATGTTACCGATGCATCCTCTATCGCCAAGCTCACGGCGCATCTGAAAACCGAACATGGAGGCATCGATGTCGTCGCGTCCAATGCTGCCGCGCGTATCACCAAAGACCGCCCGCAAGCGGAACAGGTGCGCGACTTTGTGGCAACGAACAACCACGGATCGCGCGATCTATTCGGGGCGTTGGAACCGTTGCTCAGGCCGGGTGCACGCTATGTAATCGTCGCAAGTTCCTTTGGTCAGCTGCGCAACTTGCCAGAAAATCTGCACAGCCTCTTCGACACGGAACGCCTGAGCCTTGATGACATCGAGGCCAGCATGGACCGCTTTGTCATGGCGATGGAGGCAGGAACAGCGGCTGACGACGGCTGGCCAGACTGGATCAACGTTCCTTCCAAGATCGGCCAGGTCGCCACGGCCCGGATTGCCGCCCGAGACATTACCAAGAGGGACAAAACCATCCTGGTAAACGCTGTTTGCCCGGGTCTCATGGACACCGCCGCATCGCGCCCATGGTTTGATGACATGTCCGACGCTCTCTCAACCGACGACGCCGCCGCGCCCATCGTCGATCTGTTGCTCGCGCCGCCAGGTCAAGATGCACCACACGGTCAGCTCATAAGGTATGGAAAGGTCCTTCCCTGGGTTTGAATGTGACCGCAGCACCGCCTGAGGATACTGTTCCATCCGCGCCAAATGCGAGATGTCTCCGGAATGACCGTGTGCCTTGCGTTTGTCGGAAGGAAAAGGAAGGTTTGCAGTCAAAATCGAATGCGACGTTCTCGCGGGATGTCGGATAGCACAGGTCAGAGCGCCGTCAGGCTTTTGGAAATCTCCATGGCAATCGCCTCGGCATCCACGCCCTCTCGCTCCGCGGAGATGCGCAGGCCCATCAGGTCCGATTGGTAGCGCCGGGCGAGGTTTTGCGGGTCGTGGGTCGCACGGATCTCTCCGTTCACCTGTGCGTCCTGAAATACCTTGGCAAAGTGCTTTTCCATCGTTTCAAGATGGCGATTGGCAACGGCGGACAGCTGATGATTGCGCCCGCTCAATTCCAGCACGGACTTTGCCAGCATACAGGCTTTGGCCGGG
>JBCCVT010000133.1:0-8242 GCA_039195015.1 Pseudomonadota bacterium | reverse complement strand
GACAGGCGTGTTGCGCGTAATCGACTGGTCCATGCTCCGCCGCGCAAAGGTGAGGCCCGCCCTTTGCATCAGATCCGCAACTTCGCTGCCGCGGTCGGGATGGCGAGGGACGAGCACCAGACAAAGCTCCGGCTGCGCATCGAGCAAGGTGCGATGGGCGTCGAGCACCTGCTCTTCTTCCCCGGGATGGGTTGAGCTGGCAATCCACACTGGCCGACCGCCCAGATTTTTCCGGATCTGATCGAGAACCACGCGATCGACGGGCAACGGATCCGAAGTCGATTTCAGGTTCACACTAACCCGCACCCGTGCGGGATCGGCGCCCATGGCAACCAGATTGTCCGCGACGCGGCGGTTCTGCGTCAGCATTACCGAAAACCCGTTCAGCACCTGCCGCGTCGTATCGGGCCAGCGCTTCCAGCCCTGCACCGATTTCTCTGACAGTCGAGCGTTCACCAGTGCCAGCGGTACGCCGGATTTGCGGCCCTGCATCAACAGGTTGGGCCACAACTCGCTTTCCACGAAGATACCTGCCGCAGGCCGCCAGTGATCATAAAACCGCTCGACTGAACCGGGGATATCAAGGGGCGCGAACTGGTGACGGGTCCGCGGTGGTATCCGCGCCTCGACAAGCCGGGCTGAGGTCGCTGTGCCAGACGTGATTAGAAACTCCGCATCCGCGAGACGATCGCCCAGACGCCGGATCAGCGTGAGGACCGAAAGGCTTTCGCCAACACTGGCCGCGTGAAACCAGATCAGTCGACCCGGCGGGCGGGGCAGAGTGGCATATCCCATCTTTTCGCCCACGCGGCGCTCATCGACGCCCTGCCGGCGGAGTTTGCGTCCGACACGCCCGTAAACAATCGGTCCAAGAAGCGTGGTTCCTGCCTGGTAGATCCGGAGAAGCGGCGTCGGCGCGCCGCCGACCGCGCGCATCAGCCGCCCGTGTGGCTCATGTGGCGCGACATCTGGCCGCCAAGGTTCTGACGGGAATAGTCGAAATCGTGTCCCTTGGGTTTGTGCGCGATCGCGGCGCGGATCGCCTCTTGCAGGTGGCTGTCACCCTGGGGAAAGGCGCGCAGCGGCGCGCGCAGGTCGGCCATGTCTTCTTGGCCGAGGCACATGTAAAGCTCACCCGTGCAGGTCAGGCGCACGCGGTTGCAGCTTTCGCAAAAATTGTGGGTGAGCGGCGTGATAAACCCGATCTTTTGACCCGTTTCCTCAAGACGCACGTAACGCGCGGGTCCTCCGGTGCGTTCAGCCAGATCGGTTACTGTGTAGTGGTCTTCGTAAGTACTGCGCACCTCCTTGAGCGACCAGTACTGACCCAGCCGGTTTTCGTTGCCGATGTCGCCCATTGGCATGACCTCGATCCAGGTCAGGTCCATGTCACGCTCGGCACACCAGCGGGTGATCGCGGGCAGTTCTTCCTCGTTGAACCCTTTCAAGGCCACGGCGTTCAGCTTGACCCGAAGACCTGCCGCCTGAGCCGCGTCGATCCCGCGCAGCACCTGCGGTAGTCGGCCCCAACGGGTGATTTCCGCGAATTTCTGTTCGTCGAGCGTGTCCAGTGACACGTTCACCCGCCGAACGCCGGCCTCATAAAGCCCGGTTGCAAAGCGCTCCAGTTGCGATCCGTTGGTTGTGAGCGTCAGCTCCTTGAGCGCACCGCTCTCCAGATGCCGCGTCATGGCGTGAAAGAACTTCATGATGTCGCGGCGGACCAGCGGTTCCCCCCCGGTGATCCGCAGCTTTTGCACACCAAGCCCGACGAAGGTCGAACACATCCGGTCGAGCTCTTCGAGCGTCAGCAGCTCCTTCTTCGGCAAGAAGGTCATGTTTTCCGACATACAGTAGACGCAGCGGAAATCACACCTGTCTGTGACGGAGACGCGCAGATACGTAATGGCGCGGGCGAACGGATCGATAAGTGGATCGGTCATGGGGTTATTGGTAGTGTTCCGCCGGTTGCCGCACAAGAGGGCAGAACCCGATTTGCCATGCGCCACGCGGTTGTTATCGTTGGAACATGCGACTCGGTGTACTGATATCTGTGTGTCTTTGTCTGTCCGGCTGTGCCGAGTTCCAGGCGCTTTTTCCAACCAATTCGACCGAGGCAACAGCCGCGCCCGCGCGGCAGACGCCCAACACCACGCCCGAAGCCGTGCCGCGCCCGCCGTTGAACCCGTCGCGCGGGCCGCTGCCGACGACGGGTCTTAGCGTGGACGCATTTGATACGACGACCGATGCGGAACGCGCCGAGGCGACAGGCGGCCTGACCGGAGGGGCCGGATCGATCGGGACAACCGTGGCCGGATTGGGAGACCCGGCACGACCGGGGTTCTGGATCGAGACGCCGCTGGTAGAGAGCGAAGGACCCGGGCGCGTTGTTTATGCCGCAACAGGGCAGTCCGTGCAGGTCAAGCTGATCCCCGTTTCGGATCCGGACACATCCGGCAGCCGGTTGTCGCTGGCGACGATGCGATTGCTCGAAGCACCGATCTCGGATCTGGTCGAGGTCGAGGTTTTCGCCGGGACGTGAGCAAAAGTTCGGCCTCGCGCAATCACTTGCTCAGATACTTGCCTGCCTCGCGTCGCGCAAAGGGCTTCATCGCATCACCATATTCCGACAGAAACATTCTGGCCCGGTCGGGCGCGCGCTTGCTGAGGTCGCGAACCCACCAGGCGATACACTTCTGAATGAACCAGTCGCGATCCGGCACGAGTTTTGCTGCCCATTCGAGGATCTGTTCCCGGCGCTCGACATCCGCAGGCTTTGGGTTGTTCAGCTTTGCCCAGGGCAGGCTGATCACCATCGCCGACCGGCGGGTCCACATGTGTGGCGAGGTGATCCAGCCCTCCACCAAGTCCAGTCGGCCGGGCGCTGCGACCAACCGTTTCTGTCCGGCCGCGCAGGCATGATCGGCAATGGCCCAGCTGTCAAAGTCGGGCACCCAACCGACAATCAGCTCCCAGACCGCATCGTCGGGGCGGATCCGCGCCTGGGTCAGGACCTTGGACGCGGCGATGCGTGCCTCGAAGATATCCGTTGTCCACAGGCCGTCGGCGAGCGCGATCCTCTGCTCGACGGACAGGCTCTGCCGCCAGGCCTTGGTCAGGTCGTTGATAACGGGGTTCGGCACGCCCAGAACAGGGCGGGTCTGCTTGTGATAGGCTGCCTTGCTCTCGGCTTGGGTCGGTTCGGCTGCCCCTCGCAGGACGGCCAGAGCATCATCGGGCGTCATCGCCGAGAATTCCAGTTGGCATCCCGTCGATCGTTTCCTGATTTTGCGCGCGCCAGTGAGTGGCGATCCCGGTGTCTCCCTTGCCTTCGGCCCACTTCTCGAGCACGTCGCGTTCTCCGGCATAGTCGAGAAAGGGCACCGCGTAGCCGCAGGACGCCTGCACCAATTCGACCTTAACGTCAAATATCTGCCGGGCACCTGGGTTTGGCGGGAATTGCGCGTTGAGCGCCTCGAATGCGGCATCCCTGGGATGCAGGGTCTCCGCCTTGCCATAAATGCGCAGGATCAACGGTCGGGTTTCGAACCCGCACCACATCAGCGTGATCCGGTTGATGTCCAGCAGATGACCGGCCGTTTCATTCCCGCTGCCGGTCAAATTGCGCCAGATCATCCGGTTGGCGCCCAACACGCGCAGGCTGTCCATGCCCTTGGGCGAGACATTGACCCGCCCGGCCGTTGCGGCGGTGCCAACAAAGAACAGGTGTTGCGCTTCTATAAAGCTCTTGTGGTCGTCCGAGATTGCGTCGAATTGCTTGGCCATCATTCCACCGTGACTGATTTGGCAAGATTGCGAGGCTGGTCCACATCCGTCCCCTTGGCGACCGCCGTGTGATAGGCAAGAAGTTGTGCCGGAACGGCGTAAAGGATAGGGGCGAGAGCGGGGTGCACAGGCGGCATCGCGATGCTGTCCCAGATACCATCTTTAGCCTCGGCAATGCCGTCGGCATCCGAGATCAGCAGAACCTTGCCCTTGCGCGCCAGGACCTCCTGCATGTTCGACACGGTCTTGTCGAACAGCGGATCTGGCGGCGCCATCACAACGACGGGCATCTGTTTGTCGATAAGCGCGATCGGGCCGTGCTTCAGTTCGCCTGACGCATAACCTTCGGCATGTATATAGCTGATTTCCTTTAGCTTTAGCGCGCCTTCCAAGGCAAGCGGATACATGAGCCCGCGACCGAGAAACAAGACATCCTTGGCTTCGGCCAGCCGTTGCGAAGCCTGCCGGATCGCATCATCCTTGGCCAGGGCGGCGGTCAGCATTGCGGGCATGTTGCGCAAGGTCGACAGGTGGTCGGAGACCTCTTCCGCGCTCATCCGCCCGCGATCGCTGGCGGCTTGCAGTGCCAGCAGGAACAGTACAGCCAACTGACAGGTGAAAGCTTTGGTCGACGCCACGCCGATTTCGATGCCCGCATGGATCGGCAGCACCAGATCGCTTTCGCGCGCGATCGAGCTTTCGGGAACGTTGACCACCGACACGATCTGATCGGCCTTGTCCCAGCAATACCGAAGCGCGGCCAGCGTATCGGCGGTCTCGCCCGACTGGCTGACGAAAAGCGCCACTGTGCCTTCGGTCACGGGCGGTTCACGATACCGAAACTCTGACGCGACATCGACGTCCACCGGCAACCCGGCCAGCTGTTCGAACCAGTACTTTGCCGTTAGGCAGGCGTAGTAAGCCGTGCCGCAGGCCACCATGGTCATCCGCGAGATGTCCGCGAAATCGATGCCGTCGCCGGGCAGTGCGATGCGGTTTTCGCCCTCAGGCAGGTAGTGCCGCAGTGCCTCGCCTATAACGGCGGGCTGCTCGGCGATTTCCTTGGCCATAAAGTGCTTGTGCCCGGCCTTGTCGACTTGTGTGCGGTCCATCTGGATCTGCTTGACGGGCCGATTGGCCAGCGCGCCGTTCGCGTCGCGGATCTCGACCCCCGACCGGGTCACCACGGCTCGGTCACCCTCCTCCAGATAGGTGATCCGGTGGGTTAGCGGAGATAGCGCGATTGCGTCCGAGCCCACGAACATCTCACCGTCGCCATAGCCGATCGCCAGCGGAGAGCCTTTGCGCGCGGCAAAGATGAGATCTTCCTCGCCGTCGAACAGAAACGCAAGCGCAAAGGCTCCTTCAAGTCGGTCAACCGCTCGGTTCGCGGCCTCGACCGGGCTACTGCCTTGATCCATGTAGGACTGTGCAAGCAAAGCCACGGTTTCGGTGTCCGTCTCGGTGACAAAGGATACGCCTTGTGCGCTCAGCTCTGCGCGCAGATCGCGAAAATTCTCAATGATGCCGTTGTGGACGACGGCGACGGATCCGGCCTGGTGCGGGTGCGCATTGGTAACCGACGGCACGCCATGAGTCGCCCAGCGGGTATGACCAATCCCGGATTTCCCAAGCAGAGGTTCATGCACAAGAAGATCGCTGAGATTGATCAGCTTGCCAACCGCGCGCCGGCGCCCCAGCTCTCCGTTCTGCACCGTGGCAATCCCTGCGCTGTCATAGCCGCGGTATTCCAACCGTTTCAATGCCTCGACAAGGATCGGAGCGACTTCGTGATCGCCTAGAACACCGACAATTCCGCACATCAGCCGGCCTCCTTTTTCTGTTTGGCCTTGCGCGCGCGCAGCATATCAAAGAGCCGCTTGCCACGACCTGGCTTGGTCTCTTGCTTGGCGCGCGCCATGGCCAGCGCGCCGGGCTCGACATCCGAGGTGATGACCGATCCGCTCGCCGTCATGGCTTCGTCGCCAAGGGTGACGGGCGCCACAAGCATGGTATTTGATCCCACAAACACCCGCTCTCCAATCGTGGTGCGGTGTTTGAAGACACCGTCATAGTTGCAGGTGATCGTTCCGGCCCCGATATTCGTGGCCGCGCCAACCGTGGCATCGCCAACATAGCTCAGGTGGTTGATCTTGGCGCCTTCGCCAATCTCGGCATTCTTCACCTCGACAAAATTGCCAATGCGGACGTATTCGGCGAGCTCGGCACCAGGTCGCAGGCGGGCGTATGGTCCCACTATTGCCCCCCGGCTGACATGACAGCCTTCCAGATGGGAAAAGGCGCGGATTGTGGCGCCCGATTCCACCGTCACGCCCGGGCCGAACACCACGTTGGGTTCGATCACCGTATCACGGCCGATTACCGTGTCTTGGGCCAGATAGACAGTGTCAGGCGCCATTAGCGTGACGCCGGTCTCGATCAGAGCAGTGCGCGCACGGATCTGGAACACGTTATCCGCTTCTGCGAGCTCAGCGCGCGAGTTTATCCCGAGCGTTTCTGCCTCATCGCATTCCACGACCGTCACGCTCAGGTTGCGGGCGCGGGCAAGGGCGACAATGTCGGTCAGGTAGAACTCGCCTGCCGCGTTGTCGTTGCCGACCGCCGCGATCAAAGCAAAAAGCGTGTCGGATTGTGCGGCGACCAGACCCGAATTGCAGAGATCGATTGCCCGCACCCTGTCATTTGCATCGCGGTATTCGACGATGGCGAGCAACTCGCCGTTTTCGACAACCAGCCGTCCATATCGCCCGGGGTCTTCTGCGCGGAAGCCCAGAATCACCAGATCATGGGTCGCGCGCGCGGCCTGCATCCGTTCCAGCGTTTCGGGGCTGACAAATGGCGTGTCGCCATAGAGAACGATGACATCGCCCGCAAACCCGTCCAGCACCGGCCGCGCCTGCTGCACCGCGTGTGCCGTACCAAGCTGTTCGGACTGGACGACAACCTGTGCCCCCGGATCAATCGCCTTGACCGCGGCTTCGACCGCCTCGGCCCCGTGACCGGCCACCACCACAGTCTGTTCCGGGACGAGCGCTGCGCCAGCCGCCATCGTATGGGCCAGCATAGGGGCCTGCGCGATCGGGTGGAGGACCTTGGGCAGGTCCGAGTTCATCCGTGTGCCCTTGCCTGCGGCCAGGATGACGAGAGCTGTGCTCATGCGGTTTCTCTTTGTCTTTTCGTTTCGCCCGTTTTATCCGGCTCTGGCGCCCGCGCAAGACGCGCGCGCTTCAAACAAGGTTGCGGGCTGCAACAGTGGCGCGCGGAAAGACGCCGACAGGGGGACGCATGCGCACGGTCATCTTTGATCTGGATGGAACGCTCGCCGACACATCCGGTGATCTGATCGCCTCGGCCAATTTCTGTTTCCGGGCGATGGGACTTGGCAATGTGTTGGACCCGCTTGCGGATGCGGGGATCGCCCTGCGAGGCGGGCGGATGATGCTGACGCGTGGATTGGAGCGGGTCGGGCGTTTTGACGCGGATGTGGTCGCTGAATACTATCCCGTGCTGCTTGCGGCCTACGGTGACGCGATTGATCACCACACCGTGCTTTATCCCGGCGCGATGGAGGCCGTTGACGCGCTCAAATCCGCGGGCTACGGCGTTGGGATCTGCACCAACAAGCCCGAGGCGTTGGCGGATCAGCTTTTGTCCAGCCTTGGAGTGCGCGATGCCTTCGCCTCGCTTGTAGGGGCCGATACGCTGCCGGTGCGCAAGCCCGATCCCGAACCGCTGCGCGAGGCGGCGCGGCGCGCGGGCGGAGATCCGGATCTCTGCGTTCTGATCGGCGACAGCGACACTGATCGCAATACCGCGCGGTCAGCCGGTGTGCCGTCGGTGCTTGTGACATTCGGACCGTCGGGGGCGGACATGGCCGCGCTTGAGCCCGAAGCACTTCTGGAGCATTTCGATGCGCTGCCTGATCTGGTGCCTCAGTTGATTGGCGCCAATAGCTGATCCGACAGGGGTGCAAGTCCGGTTCGGGGCAGGGCGTTCAGTGCCTCTTCGATGGCATCCGCTCGGTTCCGGCCCAGCACCGGATCGGCCAGGGCGTGATACTTGGCGCGCAGCTCTGCCTCGGTTGGTGGGGCGCGATGATCCCAGAGCGGTCGGGTGTAGTCGCCAACCAACCTTTGTCCGTCGCGCAGCACAAGCGTCGTTCGGGCAAGGCGATCGGACGGGAAATGCGTATTCGCGTGGTCGTCTTCCACCATCACCAGACCGGTGGAGAGGCGAAGGACTTCCGGGTCGTCCAACGCGTCACCGGCGATATCATCAGGCGTCACAGCCCCTTTCACCAGCGCCACGGCACAGGGAAACGAGGTCGAATACTGCGCTTCTTCCGTTGTACGCGGGCGGTTGGTGGCCAGGCGTACGGCCTCGTGGAACGTTGCGATCTCGATCCGCTCGACCCGGTCGCTTGTCACCCCGTGTG
>JBCCVT010000132.1:0-8375 GCA_039195015.1 Pseudomonadota bacterium | reverse complement strand
CAGAAGGATCACTGCCCAGCTACGGGTCGTCGCGTGGCGGCGTTCGGGCCAGGCAATCCGCTCTCCCAGCGGGGCGAGGTCGGGATTGCGCCGCACGACCAGTGCCACCGCGACAAAGTAGAAGACCACTGCCAACAGCCCCGGAACCACAGCCGCAAGAAACAGCGCGATGATCGAGTTTTCGGTGAGGATCGCGTAGAGGATCATCACGACCGAAGGTGGGACGATCATGCCAAGCGTGCCACCCGCTGCAATGGATCCCGCGGCAAGCGACTTGGCATATCCGCGGCCTATCATTTGGGGCAGGGCGATCCGCGCCATCGTGGCTGCCGTTGCGACCGAGGATCCGCAAATCGCGCCAAACCCCGCACAAGCACCCACGGTGGCAAAGATCAGACCGCCACGCCGGTGACCCAGATAGACATAAGCCAGCCGATATAGCTCATCCGAAAGCCCGCCGACATGGGCGAAGTTGCCCATCAGCAGAAACATGGCGATCACGGCCAGCCCTTCGGCGGCCATAGCGGCCGAGGGCTCGGTCGCCAGAAGCGTCAGCGCAGGCCCGAACCCGATGATCAGCCCGGTGCCCACAACGCCAACGACGCCCATCGCAATGCCCACCGGCACCTGCAGCAGGATCAGCACGAACATCGCGGCAAGGCCCAGAAGGCCGGTGGTCACGGGATCGGCCACCATGGATTATGCGGACCCGGCCTCGCCCAGTCCCGCGTGATCGGGGGGGTGCCCCGCAACGGCCGCGCGCATCCAGGCCCACGTCACATACGCCTGCACGGGCAGGCACAACGCCATGATGGCCGTGGCACCCCACCACCAAGGCGCAAGCGGCACATCAATCGTTCGGGTCGTCCGACCGGCATCGGCAAATTTGCCCGTCATCACAATGAATTGCCAGACAAGGATTGCGAAGAAGATCAATGTCACTAGGGCGGCAAAACTTTCCAGTGTCGCGTTCAGTCTCGGTCCGCCGATCTTGCCCGACACCCGGACAGTCACGTTGGTTTGCCGCAGGAGCCCGGCCGGAAAGCAACTGGCGATGACAATCGGAAAAATCACCTCGCCGAAATCGGCAAAGCCCGAGATCCGGGGCGCATTCAGCGTGCGCGCCGCGCCGTCGTAGAAGATCAGCAAGGCCATGATCACGAGGCCGCAGAAGCCCACGATCGCGACCGTCTGCGTCAGCCGATCCAATTGAGACGCGGCGCCTTTGGCCATCAGCCCTGGCCTCGCATCTGTGTGAGAAGTTCGACGGCCGCGTCGTAGACCGACTGACCGTTGGGCGTCTCGGCGATCCAGGCATCATGGACGGCCTGAGCGCCCGAGGCGTAGCCATCGATCGTGGCCGCGTCGGGCTCGATGATCTCGATCCGGCCTTCGGTTGTCACGTCTTCGCGGATCATCGCGCCGATATCGGTATAGGCCTGCCCACCGACTTCGGCCATGGTCAGCCCGCCATGGGACATCATCGCGGCTTGCACCTCGGGCGCGAGGCTGTCCCATTTGCCTTCGTTCATCAGCAAAAGGAACGGTATCGCACCGGCCGGCACGACATAGGCCTGATCGACCAGTGGCAGCGTCTTGAAGGTGCGCATACCCGTCCATCCCTGGATCGCGCCGTCCACCGTTCCACGGTTGAGGCCTTCGTTCATCTCGGCCGAACTGAGGGTTTGTGGTGCAGCGCCCAGACTCTCGAGCCAGGCCGCGTGGATTCCACCCACCGACCGGATCTTCATGTTGGCCAGATCATCGAGCGAGCTGATCTTCTTCTTCATGAAGATCGCGTTGGGCTCGGCCGCGAAGAAGCCAAGCACATGCACCCCGTCGAACCCGGTGAGCAGACCGCGCTCATGCAGCTGCCAGCCCACAACCGAAGCCTCCTCGGCCGTGCGGAAAAGAAACGGCAATTCGAAAAGACCCATCTCGGGGAACTGGCCGGCGGTGTAGCCTGGCAAGACCCAGGTCACGTCGGCGATACCGTTCTGCACCAGTTCGAACTGTTTGAAGGGGCTTTTGCCCAGCGTTCCGCCCCAAAACCCCTGCAGACGCACGGCGTCGCCCATCTCGGCGCTGACGGCCTCCATCCACGGCTTGATCACCTTGCTGACACCAACACTTTGTTCCGGGACAAAGGTGCCCACTTTGACAAGGTCACTCGCCGATGCACCAAGCGCGCCGACTATTGCAATGGCAGCTGCGGCCAGGCCAGTTCTGATGATTTTCATATCAACCTCCTTGATGATCCGGGTTTTCTGCGTCCGCCCCGAGTTTGCGCAGGGGCGGTGGCGTGATCGGGATCGAAACCGTCCGCTCCTCGGTATAGAACGCCTGACAGGCCGCCCCGCCCTCGCGCCCGACACCGGACGACTTGAACCCGCCAAAGGGCGCGCGCAGCTCGCGCATCATCGGTGTGTTCACCCAGACAACGCCTGAACGCAGGCCTTGCGTCATCTCCATCACCGTGGGCAGGTGATCCGACCACACATAAGACACCAGACCAAAGGCTGTGTCATTTGCCATCGCGGCGGCCTCCGGCGCGGTGTCAAAGGGAAGGAAGGTCGCAAAGGGGCCAAAGATCTCCTCTTGCGCAACACGAGCGGAGTTGTTGGGGACGGCGACGGCAGTAGGGGCCACAAAGTACCCGGCGCCGAGATCGTCGCGTCGGGCACCGCCTGTCAGCAGACGGCCGCCATCGGCACGGGCGATATCGACAAAGCTCATGACCCGGTCGCGATGTCCGGCGCTGGCAAGCGGGCCGAGTTCGGTGTCCGCCAGTGTCGGATCGCCAACGCGCAATCGGGCTGCGCGCGCAATGAACTGATCGAGGAATGTGTCGAAGATGCTGCGCTCGACCAATATGCGCGACCCGGCGAGGCATTGCTGCCCGTTATTGGAAAAGATCCCCAGCAGAGCCCCATCCAAGGCCCGATCAGGATCGGCAGAGGCAAAGACGATATTGGCCGATTTCCCTCCTAGCTCGAGCGTGCAGGGCACAAGGTTGCGGCCCGCTTCGGACATGACGGTGCGACCGGTCTCGGTGCCACCCGTAAAGCTGACGAGATCGACGTCAGGATGCGCGACCAGTGCGGATCCGGTAATCGCACCGCGCCCGTTGACAAGGTTCAGGACACCCTCGGGTAGTTCCGCCTGCAAAAGCTCCACGAGCCGGGCAAGAGCCAGTGGCGTCTGTTCCGACGGTTTGAGAACGGCGGTGTTCCCAAAGGCCAGCGCGGCGGCGATCTTCATGGTTGCAAGCGCGACGGGTGCGTTCCACGGGGCGATCAAGGCCGCGACACCAACCGGCACCCGCGAGACCGTGGTGACATAGCCCGGTGTCTGGTCGTAGAGCTTTCCGCTGGCCTGGCTGATGACCTCCGCGAAGAAGCGGAAATTATAGGCCGCGCGTGCCATGTGCCGATCCCGTAGCTCGCGCAGCAGCAGTCCGGTGTTGAGGCATTCAAGCCGCGCAAGCTCGTCCGCATGGGTCTCGATCACGCGCGCGCAGGCGGTCAAAGCCTCAACACGCGCGGGCAGGGGCAGACCTGGCCAAGAACCTTTATCAAAGGCCCGCCGCGCCGCCGCAACGGCCGCGCTCACCGCGTCCGCATCATCTTCAACCATCACGGACACTTGCGCGCCCGTGGCCGGGTAGAAAACGGGCAGCTCCGGACCGCCGCCACGGCTCGGGGCGCCGGCGGCCCAACCGCGTGCCCGATCCGGGGGCGTGATGGGCAAAGCAAAGCTCATGGCATGACGATCCCGCCGTTCACGTGCAGAACCTGGCCGGTTATGTAAGCGGCCTGTTCGGACAGCAGGAACAGGATCGGACCCGTGACATCCGATGCGACGGCGATGCGCCCGAGAGGGATTGCCTTTTCATAGACCGCCGTATCAATCCGTGACGGTTCGTTTTCGTCCGACCGCCCGGTGCCGCCGCGCAGAAAGGCGGTGTCAACCGCAGACGGCGCCACGCAGTTCACCCGGATGTCGGGTGCCAATTCAATTGCCAACTGCCGAGTCAAGGCCGCGATCCCCGCTTTGGAGACCGCGTATGGTCCGTAGCCTGGCCGGGCAAGATGGCCGAGCCCCGAACCGACCTGAACGATGGCCGCACCTGCCTCCAGCCGAGGCACGAAGGCACGCGCCGCATGGAACGCCGCGCTGAGGTTTCCGTCTATGACCGCGCTCCAGGTGTCGGCCGGAGTGTTGCTCAGCGGCTGGTTTTCTTCCATGAAGCCGCACAGGTTCACGAAACCCGCGAATGCGTCGTCGGTTCCGTGCAATGCGCGTTCAAGATCCGAAGGATCGCTTGCGTCGACGCCACGAGCCTCGACCCCGGACGGAGGATGCGCTTCGATCGACCGGGGCAGGTCGAAAATCACCGGAGTCCAGCCGATCGTCTGCGCCTGCGCCACAAGGTCGCGTCCGATGCCACCGCAGCCTCCTAGAACGGCCAGTCGTCTGGTCATCTCAATGCCTCGGTCAAAATGCTTCGGCCCTGCGCAGACCCTCGATCATCGATGACCGCAACAGAAATTCCCGGCACTGAACCGGGTCCGCGGCGATCGCCTTGAGCCTTTCCAGATGCGCGTGGCGGGCTTTAGGGTCGGTGGTGTTCATGCGCGCGCGGTTGCCATCGGCTTGCGCCACAATGTCATCCCGGGCGATCGGACGGCGCTTGCGTTCGTACTGGTCGAGCTGTGTGGAATCGCCGGAATTCGCCACCGCGATCAGCAGATCGGCAAGTTTCCAGGCGTCATGCACACCACCGTTCATACCCATCCCGCCTTTAGGGCTGTTCAGATGCGCGGCATCTCCGGCCAGAAACAGCCATCCGCGCCGATAATGCGAGGCGACGCGGCGATGCACGCGATAGATCCGTTTCTCGATGATCTCCATGTCGCGTGCGGCCGGCAGAATATCGGCGGCCTGTGCACGGATCGCGTTGTCGCACAATGCCCCCTCGGCGGTTTGTCCAGGTTTGGGATGAAGCGACAATCGCCACATGTCCGGCAGGCGCAACAAAGAGAACGTCCCCCCCGGTTGCCAGATATAGTTGACGCCGGAAAGACCGTCCAAATGGCTTTCCCACGGAAACCGCGTGGTCACGAGAATGGTGTTCTCTGGATAGGTCTCGCCCGTCCACTTCGCGCCGAGCGCCTCGCGCACAACGGAATGGGCGCCGTCGCAGCCCACAAGTACCGTTCCGCGCTTTGACCCATTCTCGGTGTTCAGCGTCACGCCCTGCGCATCCTGTGCGGCTCCCGTCACTTTCGAACCAAACGAAACCGTGTCCGAGGGCAGGCGATCTAAAAGAGCACGGCTCAGCTCGGCCTGCGGGCATTGCAGCCGATAGGGGTGGCCGGTGTCGGACGAAAGAACCGAGAGATCGAATTCAGCCCGATCCCCGGTTGCATGCTGCCGGATCTGCCAGCTTGGCGTGATCCGCCCATGTGCGATCAGATGCTTCGTGATCCCGCCGGCCTCGAACATGTCCAGCGTGGGCGGGTGAAAGGTCGAAGCGCGCAGTTGGTCGGTAAGTGCAGGCGCGGCCTCGAATACACGCACCGGTAATCCTGCCTCACTCAACCGCCATGCCAGGGTCAAGCCGACCGGCCCGGCCCCCACAATCAAAATCGGATCCTTTGTCAGATCCAATGGCCCGCACTCCCCGCTTGGCCCCGCGCTCTGGTCAAAAATGATATATAGATATACCATTAATTCAATGATGCAGGGCAACCGGAACGATATGAGCGAAAGAGATTTGAAATCAGATCACTCTGGAGGCGAATTGAAGTTACACGCGACGATCCTTGATCCCGAAACACGCGTGCCGCTCTACCAGCAGATCTATGTAATTCTGCGAAATCAGATCTTGTCGGGTCGTCTGGCGCCCGGTGACCTGGTGATGGGTGAACAGGGCATCTGTGCCGAATTCGGCGTGTCGCGGATCACCGCGCGCCGGGCGCTGAACGAATTGGCGCTCACCGGCTTTGTTGAACGTCGACGCGGGCGGGGCACCGTGGTGCTTGCGGCTGCCGCGCTGCCGGTTGTGACGTCTCTTGACGGGCTTTTCGAGAATGTCGGGCACATAGGACGGACCACCACGGTAACCGTTCTGGAAAACAGGCGCGTAAGGGCAGGGCGCGAGGTGGCGGTCGCGCTTGGGATCGACCCCGAGGATATCGTTGTGCGCGCGGTACGGGTTCGGCATCTGGCGGACATCCCGATGGCGTTTCTGGTCACCGCGGTGCCAGAGGAAATTGGTGCGCGGATCGCCGGACAGGACATGTCGCGCACGCCGCTGCTGTTGCTTCTGGAGGAGGCGGGCGTAGCGGTGGATGCGGCGCATCAGACAATTACGGCGACAATCGCGGATCCCGAAGTGTCGGTCGCACTTGGCGTGCCTGCCGGTGCTCCGCTGATCGATGTGCGCCGGACCGTGCGCGACATAGGCGGGCGGGCAGTCGAGTACATTCGGATCCTCTACCGTCCGGAACACTATCGATTTGAGATGGAGATGCGTCGGGTTGAAAGTGATGACGGAAAGGTCTGGTCATCTCACGAACATGTTGATTTGGCGGGTCCACCGGAACCGAACGGCGAGGCCTAGAGGCGTTTCGTTGTGAACAAAGTGCGCTTCCGGCAGGTTCGCCTTTCGAGTAACCGATCTGGGTTGACGCATCGACCGCAGCTCAACGGCGGTTTACGGCTCGACCAAAAGCGTGTCCTAGGTTGCATTTGTGAACGCCGCAACAGCGCTCGCCCGGCGCGCGACCTTGAGCTCGCGCGTATGTGCTCATAAAAATTCAGTTCGTCTTTGGGCAATGTGCGGGTTGCATTAGGCAATTCAGTCCCATTGTCCGCGGGACGAGGATTTCGCTGCTGCAAGGACATGGCTCGACATCACACTTGCCGCCCAATCCGGTGCACGGGCGCGGATCGCATCCACCAACTCGCGGTGATGCTGGGCCGAGCGGATCAGATCAGCGCGGGAGTAGCTGTGATAGGTGCGCGACACGATTCCGATATCCACTGCGATCGACAGGATTGCCGTCAGGCGCGGCGACCGGGCGGCTTGCGCGATCACCCGGTGGAACAAAGCATTCAACTCCGAGATCTCGCGATAGGCGGCGTCACCTTCGGGCGGTGTGATCGCCTCCATCGCGGTTGTCAGCCGATCGAGCTCGGCAATCTGACCTTCCGTGGCCAACTCCGCCGCCCGCTCGGCCGCGTAACATTCCATTCGGCGGCGGATTTCAAAGATCTGGTCCAGTTCGTCTTCCGGAAAGTCCGCGACCCGGGTTGAATAGCCTTCGCTGCGCTCGGCAAAGCCCTCGTGTATCAACCGCGTGATCGCCTCGCGCACGGGTGTGCGGCTGAGTCCCAGATCGCTGGCGAGCACCTGTTCCTTGAGCCGCTCGCCAGTGGCAAGTTCGCCCGACAGGATTCGGGCGCGAATGCCCAAGTATGCCGCTTGCGCCGCAGGCTGTTTGACATCGCCGTCCATCACGCCGCGCGACCGCTCGGGAACCCGCCAGCCTTCATGACTTGCCCGGGCGATACCTTGCCGAGCCGCGCCTCGAGCCACTCGGCCGCTGCGATTGCCTTGTCCAGATCAACCCCCGTCTCCACGCCGGACCGGTCGAGCATATAGACCAGATCCTCGGTCGCGATATTGCCGGTGGCACGTGGCGCGAAGGGGCAACCGCCGACGCCCCCGAGGCTCGCATCAAGGCTCGAAACCCCGGCCTCGATCCCGGCCCAGGCATTGGCAATCCCGGTGTTGCGGGTGTTGTGCAGGTGCAGCCGCACGGGTGTATCGGGAAAAGCCGCACGCACCGCGCCAATCCGTTCGGTCACGTCGCGCGGCGTGGCTACGCCAATCGTGTCGGCCAGCGCCAGTTCAAACGGCGAATGCGCCATGCAGGTTTCGACCACTTGCATAAGGCGAGCGAGCGGAACCTCGCCCTCGAAGGGACAGCCAAAGGCAGCTGCAATGGTGAGACCCACCGCGATCGGAGTACCGGCCGCGCCCTTGATGGAGGCAAATGCGGCAATACTGTCTTCGGTGCTGACACCTTGGTTTTTCCGGTTGAACGTGTCGGATGCGACGACGACAAAGTTGGCCTGATCGAGGCCAGCCGCCACGGCCCGGTCAAAGCCACGCTGGTTCAACGTGAGCCCGATGAAAGTACCGGCGCTATCTTTTGGCAATCCTTCCGCGACTTCTGCTGCGTCGGCCATTTGCGGCACACGTTTGGGATTGACAAAGCTCGTGACCTCGATCCGAGGCAGACCGGCGTCCAAGGCGCGGTTGATCAGGCTCAGCTTATCAGCCGTTGACAGAAGCGTTTTTT
>JBCCVT010000131.1:0-8387 GCA_039195015.1 Pseudomonadota bacterium | reverse complement strand
GCGGATGCGGCGCGGTTGCTTCGGACGCGCGGTCAGGCAATGCAGGATGCTGTGCCCGTGGGAGAAGGCGCGATGGCCGCAATCCTCGGCCTGGATCTGGCGGTGGTCGAAGAGATCGCGGCCGAAGCGGCCGGCGCCGAGGTTTGTGCGGCGGCCAACGACAACGATCCCGCGCAGGTCGTGGTCTCAGGCCATACTGGCGCGGTCGAACGAGCGGTGGAACTGGCCAAGACGCGCGGTGCCAAACGCGCTCTGCTCTTGCCAGTGAGCGCACCGTTTCATTGTGCTTTGATGGAACCGGCGGCTGCCGTCATGGCCCAGTCGCTGAATGAGGTCGACATCATGCGACCGTCGGTTCCGGTCGTGTCGAACGTGAATGCGGAACCTTGCGAGGACACCGCGTTGATCCGGAGCCTGCTCGTCGATCAGATCACTGGCCGCGTGCGTTGGCGCGAGAGCGTGATGCGCATGGCCGAAATGGGCGTGACCGAGATTTGGGAAATTGGTGCGGGCAAGGCGTTGTCCGGCATGGTGCGTCGGATCGACAAGTCTCTGGCCACCCGAGCCATCAGTGCGCCGGGTGATATCGCCGCCGCAATCGAGGCCTGAAGACGCGCTCAACCAAGCAAGGCAGCTGGGCCGGTATCCATGCTGGAGCTGCGGGCCCACCGGTAAATACCTAGCCCGTTGCTGCCCGGGTCATCCTTGGATAAGACGGCGATCAAGACATCGCGCCAGAGCGGGGTCAAAGGAGGGACATCATGTTTGATCTCACAGGGAAATCCGCGCTGATCACCGGCGCCTCGGGCGGGATCGGAGGCGCGATCGCAAAGGCACTGGCCGAGGCAGGCGCCACGGTCGGGCTATCGGGCACGCGGGTTGATCCGCTCAACGCGCTAGCGGCCGAGATTGGCGACACCGCGCATGTCCTGCCGTGCAACCTGAGTGATCTGGCCGCTGTAGAGGCACTGCCGAAACAAGCGGTCGAAGCATTGGGCAGCGTTGATATTCTGATCAACAACGCCGGTATCACACGCGACAACCTCTTCATGCGGATGTCCGATGACGAATGGCAAAGCGTAATCGATGTGAACCTTACGGCGACCATGAAGCTCTGCAAGGGCGTGTTGCGTGGAATGATGAAAGCGCGGTGGGGCCGGATCGTGAATATCAGCTCGGTCGTGGGCGCGACGGGCAATCCGGGTCAGGGGAACTATGCGGCCTCAAAAGCCGGAATGATCGGCATGTCCAAGTCGCTGGCTTACGAAGTGGCCAGCCGCGGGATCACTGTGAACGCCGTGGCGCCCGGCTTTATCGAGACCGCGATGACGGAAAAACTGACCGATGATCAGAAAGGTCAGATCATGGGACAGATCCCCGCCGGGCGCATGGGCAACGCGCAGGAGATCGCGGCCGCGGTGCTTTATCTGGCCAGTTCAGAGGCTGCATATGTGACCGGGACCACCTTGCACGTGAACGGTGGCATGGCCATGTTGTGACCGGTTCCGGCGGGGTCTGAGAGACCGCGCCCGGGCCAGCCGAAAGCGTTTGCCATTACGCGCGTGTGTGTTATAGGCGGCGCACAATTTCGGCGGGTCGGGGTGGAAACATCCCGACTGCGTTTGTTTTTGCCCGGCTCGTCCGGGAACCAGCCGCCCGCAGTGGGCACCAACCAAGCCTTCAGTTGTGGGCGAGGGCAGACCAGGGGCAGAACGCCCCCGTAAGGAATGAGGATAGAACATGAGCGACGTCGCAGACCGCGTTAAGAAGATCGTTGTAGAACATCTTGGTGTCGAAGAGGAAAAGGTCGGCGAAAGCGCGTCCTTCATCGACGATCTGGGCGCGGACAGCCTGGACACCGTGGAACTGGTCATGGCGTTCGAGGAAGAATTCGGGATCGAAATTCCCGACGATGCGGCCGAGACCATCCAGACCGTCGGTGACGCGGTGAAATTCATCAACGAGGCGTCCTGATCTGACGCCATCCCGTTTCGGGACTGGATGACTGCCAAAACGGCGCCTTTCTGCGGGAAGGCGCCGTTTTTTATTTTTGGCTGGCTCGGGGTCTTGAACCTGACCGCACACGGAGGCAGGGATTGGGCATCACCGACAGTCACGCCGAGACATGATCCGAGCCATTCCCACAATCAATACCGCCCGTCTGAGTCTGCGCGCCATGCGCCCCGAGGATTTCGACCGCTATGCGCAGATCTGGGCGATGCCCGAGGTCGTGACCCACATCCTGCCCGGTCCTCGCGACCGCCGCAGTGCCTGGGAAAGCTTTCTGCGCAACGCGGGGCATTGGCAGATGGCCGGGTTTGGTCAATGGGCGGTCATTGACCAGCAGTCGCGCGAGATGATCGGGCAGGCGGGGTTCTTTTACGCCTCGTCGGTGATCGGCGAAGACGTCGATCCTCTGCCCAACGCCGGATGGATGCTGGTGCCCGAGGCGCAAGGCAAAGGGCTGGGGCGCGAGGCTGTGGCGGCCGCCCATGATTGGTTTGATCGGGTGATCCCGGGACCATTGGTCGCGCGGGTCGGCAAGACCAATGGCCCCTCGCTCGCGCTGGCCGAGCGGTTGAACTACGCGCCGCTCCGCGAAGTGGATGATGGCGAGGGATCGGTGATTCTGCTCCGCCGAAACGGCCCGGCCCGGGCAGCCTGAGATCCGTTTTTCGGCGATTTGCCGCAAATCATGCAAGCGAAGCCGGAATCAACCTGATGCCAGCTCGCCCTATGCGATAGAGTCGCGCCACGGGTCTCTGGACCCCACGCTCAACGGAGGGCAGAGCGATGATGATTTACCCAACCATCGAGCTTCAGCGCGCGCGCTGCGTGACCCTGAACAAAGGTCGGCTGGATGATCCGATGATCTGGCATGTGGATCCGGTTGAGACCGCTCGCGGTTTTGCCGAGGCGGGCGCGGAATGGATGCATGTCACCAACTTCGACGCGATCGAAAGCCGCGATGACAGCGATGAGATCGTCGAACAGATCATTCGTGCGGCAGGCATTCCCGTGCAGATCGGCGGCGGTTTCCGCGCACGTGATACGGTGGCGCGCTGGATCGACCTGGGTGCTGGCCGCGTAGTGATCGGGACGCTTGCGTCGCGCGATCCCGAACTCGTGAAAGAACTTGCCAAGTACTATCCCGACCAGATCGTGCTTGCCGTGGATGTCTGGCAGGGACAGGTGATGACCGATGGCTGGCGCTCGGTCAGTGCATTTGACCCGGCGGACTTCATTGCAGCCTTTTCCGGCGCGCCGTTGGCAGGGATCATCGTCACCGACGTCACTGGTGATGTCGAGGATACGGATGCGCAGATCGGTATGATCTCGGGTCTGGCACAGGATGCCCGCGCACCTGTGATCGCGAACGGTGTTGTGCGCAGCCTGGATGACCTGTCGCGGCTGAAATATGCGCCTGGCATTGCCGGTGCCATCGTAGGACGCGCGCTGTTCCGCAAGACGGTACATCTGGCCGAAGCGCTGGAATTGGCGCAACCGGCCCCGGAACCGGTGGCCGAGTTTCGCTGAAGATGGGTCAGGGCCCAAGCCTCGGCCAGATGTTCGGCGCGAATGCAGGAGAAGCGGCGCAGTTCATGGGCCTGAAGTCAGGACGCATCGAGGCGTTGGAGGCTGACATCGCGGTGTTTGGCGCGGATTGCGCGACGCCCTACGGCTTGGTCGGGGCCTACTGTGCCGGAGGACCGGCGGCGATGCGCGCCGGTGCGGCCGATTTTGCGGGTGGATTCGACAAGGTGAATTTCGACATCGGCACGCAGGTTCTGCCGGATGGTGTCCGGGCATGTGATCTGGGCGACCTTCCAACGGATTCGACGGATGCCGAAGGAAACCGCGCGCGGATCAGGGACATGACCGCGCGGATTGTCGGATCTGGAGCCATTCCGATCCTGCTTGGCGGCGACGATTCTGTCCCAATCCCGATGCTGCAAGGCCTTGCCGCGGTGGGTCCGCTGACCATTTTGCAGGTCGACGCCCATATCGACTGGCGCGACAGTGTCAATGGCGAGCGCTGGGGGCTGAGTTCGACGATGCGCCGCGCGAGCGAAATGGCGCATGTGGCGCGCATCGTGCAAGTGGGCGCGCGGGGCATTGGCTCGGCCCGGATGGCCGATCTCCAGGCGGCGCGTGATTGGGGCGCCGAGGTGATCCCGATGCACGACTTTTCCCGCTTGGGGCGTGATGTGGTTCTCGACTGCATTCCCAAAGGGGGACAAGTGGCGATCTGTTTCGACTGCGACGCGCTTGACCCGTCAATCATGCCAGCGGTGATTGCGCCCACGGCGGGCGGTCTTTCGTACGGTGATGCGCTGGGTCTCGTGCGCGGTGTGGCAGAGCGCGCCCGGATCGCTGCGTTTGCGCTTGTGGAGTTCATGCCTGACCGTGATCGAGATGGCGAAGGCGCGCGCGTGGCCGGCCAGATCGTGGCGGCGGTACTGGGTCTGGTCGCGCAGCAAGTCGCCGAAGCGCAAACCGCATGATCGGCGCGCGGCCTTGCCCCCATCCCCCGTGGCGGGGTAAGAGCGGAGCGCAGTAAACAGACGATCGGGGCAAGAGGGCAGAAAATGCGCAGAGTGGTCGTAACCGGGCTGGGGTTGGTCACGCCGTTGGCGTCCGGATTGGAGCCAAGTTGGAACCGTTTGCTGGAGGGCCGCTCGGGTGGCGGCACGATCCAGCAGTTTGATGCGAGTCATCTGGCCACAAACTATGCCTGCGAGGTCCCTCTTGGTGACGGCAGCGACGCCAGCTTCAATGCCGACGACTGGATGGAGCCGAAAGAGCAGCGCAAAGTCGATAACTTCATCCTGTTCGGGCTTGCGGCCGCGCAAATGGCCGTGGCCGATTCCGGCTGGGCGCCCGAAGATGACACCGGCAAGGAACGCACCGGCGTCATGATCGGCTCGGGCATCGGCGGGCTGAATTCGATCCAGCAAAACACGCTTTTGCTGAAAGAGCGTGGCCCCCGTCGCATTTCGCCGTTCTTCATTCCCGGCGCGCTTATCAACCTGATTTCCGGCCAGGTTTCGATCCGCTACGGCTTCAAGGGGCCAAACCATTCGGTCGTGACGGCCTGTTCGACCGGAGCCCATTGTATCGGCGACGCGGCGCGGCTGATCAAATACGGCGATGCGGATGTGATGGTCGCGGGCGGTGGCGAAGCCGCGATCTGCGAGATCGGCATTGCCGGGTTCAACTCGTGCAAGGCACTGAGCACCAAGCGGGCGCATGAACCCGACAAGGCGAGCCGGCCCTACGACATCGATCGTGATGGCTTTGTGATGGGCGAGGGCGCCGGGATCCTCGTGCTTGAAGAATACGAGCATGCCAAGGCGCGCGGGGCCAGGATCTATGCCGAGGTCATCGGCTACGGTTTGACGGGCGACGCGTATCACGTCACCGCCCCGTCCGAAGATGGTGACGGGGCTGAACGTGCCATGCGTGCAGCGCTCAAGGATGCCGGGGTCGAACCGGCGGCGATCGACTATATCAATGCGCATGGTACCTCGACCATGGCTGATGTCGTTGAGCTCGCAGCCGTCGAGCGCCTCTTGGGCGACGCGGCGAGCAAGGTTACCATGTCGTCGACCAAATCCGCGACCGGCCACCTTCTGGGCGCAGCCGGTGCGATCGAGGCGATTTTCTCGATCCTTGCAATCCGCGATCAGGTGGCGCCACCCACGATCAATCTGGACAACCCGGCCGTTGAGACACCCGTTGATCTCGCCGCCAACGGAAAGGTCGAGCGCGAGATTTCGGTCGCCATGTCGAACTCGTTCGGCTTTGGCGGCACCAATGCCAGCGTTGTCTTCCGGAAGGTCAGCTGATGTGGCGCAGCCTTGCCTCAAACATGCTGACGGTGATGGTGCTCGCCCTGTTCCTGCTCGGTGGCGCAATCCTTTGGGGACAGGGCACGTACCGCTCAGAAGGCCCCCTGGCTCAGGCGATCTGCCTGCAGGTCCCGCGCGGATCGAGCATGCGCGCGGTCAGCGAAGATCTCGAAGCGCAAGGTGCAGTCACCAATGGCACGGTCTTCCGTATGGGCGCGGAATACGCCGACAAGTCGCGGCTCCTGAAGGCGGGCAGCTTCCTTGTCGAACCGGGTGCGTCAATGGAGGAGATCGTTGACGTTGTCACGCGGGGTGGCGCCAGCACCTGTGGCACCGAGGTTGTCTATCGCGTGGGCGTGACCCGTGTGCTGGCCGAGGTGCGTGAGTTGGATCCCGCGACCAATCGCTTTGTCGAGATCGCCGAATTCAATCCCGCCGAAGACGCATCACCCGATGCTTACACGCGGGTCAAGGCAGATCCGGACACACGGTATCGCATCTCGCTCGCCGAAGGCGTGACCAGTTGGCAGATCGCAGAGAGCCTGCGCGCAATGGATGTGCTTGCGGGCGATATCGGTGATTTGCCGGCCGAGGGCAGCCTCGCCCCGGACAGCTACGAGATCGAGGCCGGCGCGGATCGCAACGCCTTGTTGGCCGAGATGCAAGCTCGGCAATCCGATCGGGTTGCGGCGGTCTGGGCGGGGCGCGAACCTGGTCTGCCAATCGAAAGCCCCGAGGAAATGCTGATCCTCGCCTCGATCATCGAAAAGGAAACCGGTGTTCCGGACGAACGCGGACAGGTGGCCAGCGTCTTCATCAATCGCCTCGAACGCGGTATGCGTCTTCAGACCGACCCGACCGTGATTTATGGCGTGACCGAGGGGCGCGGTGTGCTTGGGCGCGGTCTTCGTCAAAGTGAGCTTCGTCGGGCAACGCCTTGGAATACATATGTGATTGAAGGCCTTCCGCCCACGCCAATCGCCAATCCCGGGCTCGCGAGCCTCGAAGCTGCGGTGCAGCCTGAAGATACGAATTTCGTGTTCTTCGTTGCCGATGGCACCGGTGGCCACGCCTTTGCCGAGACGTTGGAAGAGCACAATCAGAACGTCGCCCGCTGGCGCCAGATCGAAGCGGACCGTCAGAACAATTAGGGTGTCGATCAGACCACCTTAACGCGTCGGATCAATACCTGACCAAAACGTTTGCTTCTCTCTGGTCCGAAATACGCCGGGGGAGACGCCCGCTGGGCGACGGGGGCAGAGCCCCCAGTCTGATGCGACGTCCCGTCTTTTGAAATCCTAAAGAAACTCTTGACTGACCGGACGCTAAGTCACTGATAATGAATAATTAAGCTTGACAATCGGGACGGTCTGAGCTATCCCTTATGGCATGCTGGAAGACATGGGCAACGGCCGCAGGATCCGATCCTGACGGCCGTTTTTCATGCCTGTTGGGCGGAGACCCACCGAGTGAGAGGTCTCAACAGGAAGATGACTGTGATTACCCCGGACGAGCAGATCTCGCGCACGGAAGAGCTGTTGCAATCGCTGCAGGATTCCATTCGCGAGCTCAGACACAACGTCGAAGGCCTGAAAAAACAGGTCCGAGCCGGGGAGGATGCGGACTTGCAAACCGGTAACAAGCAGGTCCTGGCCGCCGAAGGGCTGGTCCGGACCTGCCAGAAAGTGGAGGCGAGCCTTGTCGAGCAACGAAACAGACAAGCCGGAATTGTCCAGGGCGGATACGCCCTTGATCTCGAAGACGCCCGATTTGAGATCGGGTGCCGATTGGCTCGCTTGCGCAGATGCTGCAGTGAGGGACGCGTTCCTGAGTGATCTGTCGGAGGGCGCCATGTGCGCCCTCCCTTTTTTGTTCGAGTTCTGGGCCATGCCGCATCAGCTCCCACCAGATAGTGACTGGCGGTCCTGGGTGATCATGGGTGGGCGCGGCGCGGGCAAGACCCGGGCCGGTTCGGAATGGGTGCGCGCGATGGTGGAAGGGGCACGGCCGACAGATGAGGGGAAAGCCCGACGCGTGGCATTGATCGGCGAGACCTTTGATCAGGTGCGCGATGTGATGATTTTCGGGGAAAGCGGCATCTTACGGTGTTCCCCGCCGGATCGCCGTCCGATCTGGAAAGCGAGCGAACGGAAACTGGTCTGGCCCAACGGAGCCGAGGCACAGGCCTATTCGGCGCACGATCCTGAAGGACTGAGAGGTCCTCAATTCGATGCGGCTTGGGCGGATGAGTTGGCGAAATGGAAGAAATCCGAGGACACCTGGGACATGCTGCAATTCGCCCTGCGACTTGGGGAAAACCCACGTGTCTGCGTGACAACCACGCCACGAAATGTGGGCGCTCTCAAACAGCTTCTGGCAAGCCCGTCGACCGTAGTGACCCACGCGCCGACCGAAGCCAACCGCGCGAACCTGGCCGACAGCTTCCTCGAGGAAGTGCGGGCGCGGTATGCGGGCACCCGGCTAGGCCGTCAGGAGCTCGATGGCGTGCTGCTTGCGGATGCGGAGGGCGCACTC
>JBCCVT010000130.1:0-8388 GCA_039195015.1 Pseudomonadota bacterium | reverse complement strand
CGGCTTGCGCCCTTGCGGCATGGTTTTTTCACGCGCAAGGGCGGCGCGTCGTCGGGCGTTTTCGAGGGATTAAACTGCGGACTCGGATCCAGCGACCAGACCGAAGTGGTGCGCATCAACCGCGCCCGTGCCGCCGAGGCCCTGGGTGTGCACGCCAACGCACTGACAGCGGTGCATCAGGTGCATTCGACGCGCGTGGTGACAATAACCGATCTGACCCCTGACAGACCAAAGGCCGACGCCCTGGTCACTGCAACGTCCGGCGTTGCCCTGTCAGTGCTGACCGCAGATTGCCAGCCTGTCCTTTTCTCGGACCCCGAAGCGAGTGTGATCGGCGCCGCACATGCCGGGTGGCGCGGCGCGCTTGATGGTGTCTTGGAAGCGACGGTCGAAACAATGGTGTCGCTCGGGGCGAAGCGCGACCGGATCATAGCCGTGATCGGCCCGAGCATCAGCCAGCGCGCCTATGAAGTTGGACCCGAGTTCTTCGAGGCATTCATGATCGATGATCCAGAAAACGCGCGATTTTTTGCGGGCGGCTCGGGGGATCGGCTGCATTTCGATTTGCCGGCTTTCGGTCTGGCTCGCCTTCGCGAGGCCGGTGTCGACGCCTCGGAATGGACCCGCCACTGCACCTATTCCGATGCGGACCGCTTCTATTCCTACCGCCGCGCGACCCATGCGGGAGAGGCGGATTACGGGCGGCTCTTGTCGGCGATCTGCCTTTGACACCAACCAAGCGGGTTCCCTACATTAACCATTTTGCCGTCACATCGCTGCCTCAAATCCTGCGCACCCTGACTTCATAGAAAACAGAGCGAAAAATTCGCCGGGCAGTGATTGAGGAGAGTAGGTATGAAACCCAAAGCCCGCTTTGTCAGGTCCGTCATAGGAGCCGCCCTGAGGTTCGAAGCCTTTCACACGGTTTCGCTGCCCTGGACCGGCGCGCGGCCGCGCAAACGTGCAGCGGGACGGGAAAGGCCCCCAGGCCCGGCGTCTCAGCAGGCGCGCACCGCCTGACGATCAACGGTGCGCGGGGAAGCCGGTCCCCAAGACTTCCAAAGGCCCCGGTTGGCGGCGCGAGCCTGCCGTTCCAGGCACAAGGGCCCGTCCTGCGGAATGCGGGGCGGGTCGTATTCGAGCTTTGAACAAGTCGAATCGAATTGTGGCGGCATTACTTGTCGTGCCGGAAACAAAGCCGGCGCATCGATGACGACTGGCGCGTCCTGACCACCGAATGAATAGCAATTTTTGACAATTTTAGACTCAATGCACAGACTGCCGGACATTAGATCCAAACCGTAATCTGTGTCCAAGTGCTGTTGTCGGTGGGGGCCGACGCACATGTGACCCCAAGCTTTAGGGCCACGTGCTTATGACGATATCCCCCAACCTTCCGCGCGGCGCCGCGGGTTCCATTTCGCCCAGATCCCTGCTCGCAGATCCGACACGGCGACCACCGCATGTGCAGCTGCGGCGCTACGAGGTGGCGGCACTGGATCGGGAGGGGAACATCGTCGAAACCCGACACGTGGCTCCTGCGATTTCGTTGTTTGAAGGGGCGTTTTGCGCTTTTGCCCGCGGCTCGGTCGTCGAAACCGACTCCGGCCCGATGGCGATCGAGGATCTGATGCCCGGTGATCGACTGCCCACGGTCGATGGGCCGTCTTTGCCGGTGACGTGGATCGGCCGCACCGTAGTCAATCCGGGGCAGAACCGCGGGACACGGCGGCTGCCACTGACGCGGATTATGTCAGAAAGTCTTGGACCTGCGCGCCCTGCCTCCTGCCTGATCGCAGGCCCCGCAGCCCGGGTGCTCGCCACACCCTACCACTTGCGCGCCTTGTCCGGCGGCGCGCCAATGTTGACCCCCGTCGCTGAGTTTGTCGATGGAGTCAATATCATCGAAACCGCACCGCCGAGCCCGATTGAGCTCTTTCACCTGTGTCTGAGCCAGCACGCCGTGATCCGTGTCGGCGGGATCGAGTTCGAAACTTATCATCCCGGACCAAATGCCAGTCGCATCACCAGCCACCAGATGCGCGATCTCTTCCTCGAAATGTTCCCGAGGATCAGCTATTTCAGCGAATTTGGCGCGGTGGCACACCCCCGCGCAGGCGACGGACCGGTCCACGCCAAAGGCGCATAAGCTCCGATCAGGCGCTGCGATTCAGGCGTTCTTCCAGTATGTCGAATGGCACGCCAGGCTCGTCCTTGGCCCCACGGATCACCAGCGATGTCTTGACACTGGCCACGTTCGGCGTGGTCAGCAACTCGCCGGTCAGGAAGCTCTGAAAGCTGCTCAGGTCAGGGGCCACGCATTTCAGGATGAAATCCACCTCGCCGTTCAGCATATGGCATTCGCGAACCAGCGGCCAGTTGCGGCAAAGCTCCTCGAACGCGCTGAGTTCGGCTTCGGCCTGGCTTTCCAGTCCGACCATTGCAAAGACCTGAACTTCAAATCCGAGGGCACGCGCATCAACATCGGCGTGATAGCCCCGGATGTAACCCGAATCCTCCAGCGTGCGTACCCGCCGCAGACAGGGCGGGGCCGAGATCCCGACCCGCCGCGCAAGCTCGACATTGGTCATGCGCCCATCAGCCTGCAATTCCGCGAGGATCTTGCGATCAATCGGATCAAGTCGTGTTGCGACCATCAAACGCCCCCCTTCAATTTGCGGTTGTTATATCAGGGGTGCAGCCGCGCGCAATAATATTTCGTTCTCGCGCAATAATTATTCGCGAACCCGGGACGAAATGCCTTGGGATATGCCTTGCTCCTATGCGCCGGCTGCAAGACAGCCTCCCGATGCGCAAGACGAGGGGTTTAATCCGCACCGCGCCACAGCTATATGCCCAACCCGGCGCAGGCGGTAACCCGCGCCGACCAAGCAAAAGGGGATTCCCATGGCCGAGACGCGCCACAGCAAAGTCCTGATCATCGGCTCCGGCCCGGCGGGTTATACCGCTGGTGTCTATGCCGCGCGCGCGATGCTCGAGCCCATTCTGGTGCAGGGCATTGAACCGGGCGGGCAACTGACCACCACGACCGAGGTTGAAAACTGGCCAGGCGATACCGAGGTGCAGGGCCCCGACCTTATGGTGCGCATGCAGGACCATGCTGCGGCGATGGGCTGCGAGGTGATCGGCGACTACATCACGTCACTCGACCTTGAAAACCGCCCCTTCACGGCAAAGGCCGATAGCGGCACCACTTACACGGCCGACGCTGTGATCCTCGCGACCGGTGCCCGCGCCAAATGGCTGGGCTTGCCGTCGGAAGAAAAGTTCAAGGGCTTCGGGGTCTCGGCCTGTGCAACCTGTGACGGGTTCTTCTATCGCGGTCAGGAGATCGTCGTGATCGGCGGCGGCAACACCGCTGTGGAAGAGGCTTTGTTTCTCACGAACTTTGCCTCGAAGGTCACGCTGATCCACCGTCGCGACGAACTGCGCGCCGAAAAAATCCTGCAGGACCGGCTGTTCAAGAATCCCAAAATCGAGCCGCTCTGGTTCCACGAACTCGACGAGGTTGTCGGCACCGACACGCCGCTTGGTGTCGAAGCCGTGCGCGTGCGTCATGTCCAGACGGGCGAGGTCACCGAGATCCCGGCCAAGGGCGTCTTTGTCGCGATCGGACACTCGCCAGCCAACGAGTTGGTCAAGGACACGCTGGAAACCCATCAGGGCGGCTACGTGGTCACCAAACCGGGCAGCACCGAAACCTCGGTCCCGGGCGTCTTCGCGGCGGGAGACCTGACGGACCACATTTATCGCCAGGCCGTCACAAGCGCAGGGATGGGCTGTATGGCCGCGCTCGACGCGGAAAAGTTCCTGGCCGAACAGGCATGATTGCCCTCGCGCGCCTTTGATCGCCCGAGATTGCGGCGGTTGCTTGACCTCGCGCCCGGCGCCTCACACTCTGACCGATGAGGCGTCGGCAAAAAAAGGCGGTGCATGAACAGCTTGTGGCAGGGTGACTGGGTAACGCGGTTGCGCATTGGATCAGGTTTGATCCTCTTCGTTTACGCGTTTTTCCATTTCCTGAACATCGGCATGGGTCTGTTTTCTCACGAGGTAATGCATGCGGCGCAGGATTTCCGCACCGCGATCACGCGCAGCCTGCCGGGTGAGATCCTGATCTTTGGGTCGCTGGTCGTGCATGCAAGCCTCGCGCTTGGGACGCTGGCAACGCGGAACACACTGCGGATGCCTGCCGCGACGCTGGTTCAGGTCGTGCTGGGTCTGTTGATCCCGATCATTCTATTGCCGCACCTCACATTCACGAGGATCGCACATGAATTCTTTGGCCTGGACGACCAGATGTGGTTTCAATCCTTCCTGCTGTGGGACACGGCAGATGGGTGGAAGCAATCAGCGCTTTTGCTAATGGTCTGGGTCCATGGCTGTATCGGTCTGCACTACTGGCTACGGACGACCACGTGGTGGTCAAAGGCGATCCCATGGCTGACCGGGCTTGCGGCTCTGGTGCCGGCATTTGCACTCGCCGGGTTCATGACCGAAGGCCGTTGGGCAAAGATCGCGGCACGCGATGCTGAAATGCGCGCGACGGTGCTGAGTGATTTCGTTTGGCCAACCTCCGAGACCATTCAGAGCCTCATTCAGATCCGCGAACAGGCAGTCACTGGGTTTCTGGCGCTGCTGGCTTTGACCTTCTCGATCTACGCGCTGCGCAAGGTGATCGCCGGGCGGCGGTCGGTCCGCATCACCTATGTCAACGGACCCGAGATCACAGCGCCAAGGGGTCTGACCCTCTTGCAAATGTCCCAGTCGGCGGGCGTGCCTCATACCTCGCTTTGCGGCGGCAAAGGCCGTTGCACGACCTGTCGTGTCGTGATTGAACACGGCGCCGAACATCTCCCCGCCCCGACTGCGGCCGAGACCCGCAGTTTGCAGGCGGCACACGCGGCGCCGGGCTCGCGTCTGGCCTGCATGGTGCGGCCGACCCAGCCCGTGACCGTGTTTCGCGTCTTTCGCCCTGATGGGCGGCGCGGGCGCGCGCATGCGACCCAGGGGCAGGAACGGCAACTGGCGATCCTCTTCCTCGACATGCGCGGATTCACGAGCCGCACAACCGGGCAATTGCCTTATGACGTGGTGTTCCTGCTGAACCGGTTCTTCGACGCAATCGTACCAGCGATCACCACCGAAGGCGGGACGGTCGACAAGTACCTCGGCGATGGATTGCTTGCGATATTTGAAACAGCTGATGCCGCCGCATCCGCCCGCGCGGCGATCGCGGCGACCACCGGCATCGGTGCAGCGCTGAAGCAGTTCAACGACAACCTCTCCTCAGAAGGCGCGCCTCCGGTCCGGATCGGCATCGGTCTTCACCTGGGCGACGTCGTTCTGGGTGAGATCGGAGCGGTCGAGCACGCCCCCCGCACGATTATCGGTGACACGGTGAACACGGCCTCGCGCCTGGAAGGGCGTACCAAGGAACTGGGGGTCGAGTTGCTGCTGTCCGAGCCCTTGCTGACAGCCGCCGGATACGAGGCAGTGCAACAGAAGCTTCTGGCGCTTGACCTTCGCGGGGTCCAGGGCGAGGTGCGCGCGCTGGCCGTCAAGAACGTGACCGACCTGCGCGCAACCCTCGAAAACATGGCCACACACCCCGCGATTGGGGCCGAATAAGTCAAAAAGGTTGCATTTTCTGCAATGCCGCAGCCCAAATAGTGCCAAATGCGCACAAACCTGCTGGATTGGCGCAGACGCTGCTGGACTTTCGCCCCGGCACGGGTCTATTCCGCGCGCGACCGGGCGATTACACCGGCAAGTCCGCACGCAAAGAGCGAGAGAATTCCAATGACGATGCTTAGCAATCTGGCGCCGATTCCAGAGCTGTATGTTTCTTACGAGTCCGCCCAGAAACTCAAAGTCGAAGCGGCTGATTTAAAAAGTCATGATCTGTCCCCACGCCAAATCTGCGATTTGGAACTATTGATGAATGGCGGGTTCAACCCGCTCAAAGGGTTTCTGAGCGAAGCCGATTACAACGGCGTCGTCGAGAACATGCGTCTCGCCGACGGGTCGCTTTGGCCGATGCCGATCACGCTGGATGTGTCCGAAGGTTTTGCCGAAGGTCTCGAGATCGGTGAGGATATCGCGCTGCGCGATCAGGAAGGCGTGATCCTGGCCACGATGACCGTGACCGATCGCTGGGTGCCCAACAAGTCCCGCGAGGCTGAAAAGGTCTTTGGCGCCGATGACGACGCGCATCCGGCGGTGAACTACCTGCACAACTCGGCAGGCAGCGTGTATCTGGGTGGCCCGGTAACAGGGATCCAGCAGCCGGTGCATTATGATTTCCGTGGACGCCGCGACACGCCGAACGAGCTGCGCGCACTTTTTCGCAAACTCGGCTGGCGCCGGGTTGTCGCGTTCCAGACCCGCAATCCGCTCCATCGCGCCCACCAGGAACTGACGTTCCGTGCCGCGAAGGAAGCGCAGGCCAACCTGTTGATCCACCCTGTTGTCGGCATGACCAAGCCGGGCGATGTGGACCATTTCACCCGCGTCCGCTGCTACGAAGCGGTGCTAGACAAGTACCCGACCGCGACTACGTCGATGAGCCTCCTGAATCTGGCAATGCGCATGGCAGGCCCGCGTGAGGCGGTGTGGCATGGGCTGATCCGCAAGAACCACGGCTGCACCCATTTTATCGTCGGCCGCGACCACGCGGGCCCCGGCAAGAACTCGGCCGGTGAGGATTTCTACGGTCCCTATGACGCGCAGGACCTGTTTCGCGAACACCAGGATGAGGTCGGCATCGAAATGGTCGATTTCAAACACATGGTCTACGTCCAGGAACGCGCGCAATACGAGCCCAATGACGAGATCGCGGACAAGGACAATGTCACGATCCTGAACATTTCGGGCACCGAACTGCGCCGCCGTCTGGCCGAAGGGCTCGAGATCCCGGAATGGTTCTCGTTTCCCGAGGTTGTGAAGGAACTGCGCCGGACCCGCCCGCCGCGGTCGCAGCAGGGTTTTACCGTGTTCTTCACCGGCTTCTCGGGGTCGGGCAAGTCGACCATCGCAAATGCGTTGATGGTCAAGCTTATGGAGATGGGTGGGCGTCCGGTGACGCTGCTGGATGGCGACGTGGTCCGCAAGAACCTGTCGTCCGAGCTTGGGTTTTCCAAGGAGCACCGCGATCTCAACATCCTGCGCATAGGCTATGTCGCGTCCGAGATCACCAAGAACGGCGGCATAGCGATATGCGCGCCCATTGCGCCCTATGCCAACACCCGCCGCAAGGTTCGTGAGGCGATCGAGCAATATGGCGCGTTCTGCGAGGTGCATGTCGCGACAACGATCGAAGAGTGCGAACGCCGCGACCGCAAGGGGCTCTACAAGCTCGCACGGGAAGGAAAGATCAAGGAATTCACTGGAATTTCGGACCCCTACGATGTGCCCGAGAATCCTGAACTGCGTGTCGAGACCGAGAATGTGGACGTCGATAATTGCGCACATCAGGTTCTTCTGAAGCTGGAAAGCATGGGATTGATTGCTGGCTGATTGGCATGAAAAAAGCAGCGGCCATGCGTTGGCCGCTGCTTTTTTTGAAGACGTGCGGTTTTGCGGACGTCTTCAAAAGGAAACCGCGAAAAACCGATCCCAATAAAAAATGCAGTCCCGCTGTTGACGCACATCCGACAGATTGCGTGTTGATCAGAGCAGGGCTTCTCCACGCATCAAAAGTGCTCCGGTCCCGGCGACTTTCACGCCTTCGATCGCATCCGCCGACCCGACGCGCGTAACCCGCGCGGATCCGGGCCGGCCCATGTCATGGCCTTGTTCAGCCGTAAAGATCGGTTTGTCCATCAATCCGTGGTGCCACAGGTAGGCCGCCATCGCGCCAGTGGCAGAGCCGGTGAACGGATCCTCTGGCGGGCTGGGCGGGATCAGCAGAAGGCGTGAGAACGTGTCACCAGCCTCGGTTGCACCGTCGAGCGTCACAAGGAAAGGCTCCATCACGTCCGAGCGCTTGAGTCCCAAATCGACACGGAACTGCAGCATCGCCTCAGGGTTGGCGCGGGCTCGACGCAGCGCGTCCTTGTCGCGCAGGAGCGTGATGCAAAATGGCAAGCCGGTCGACACCACCTGCGGTGGCGCGACAATATCGTCGGCGCTCAACCCCACCGCGGCGGCGACCGAAGCCGGCTCTGCCTTGGTCCCAAAAGACGGCGCCACCTGTGTCATTTCGATCAGATCGCCATCGAGCGTAACCGGAATGATGCCGGCCCTTGTTTCAAGGGTCAGGGACGTGCCGTCAATCATCCCGCGCGACCGCATGGCCGCGACGGTCGCAATTGTCGGATGACCCGCAAACGGGATCTCGTGACTTGCCAGGAAGTATCGCACGCG
>JBCCVT010000129.1:0-8399 GCA_039195015.1 Pseudomonadota bacterium | reverse complement strand
GACACCACCACAATCGCCAGGATCGCCCCCCGGAAGAGCGGCAGCAACGTCGCGAGACGCGAGGCGCTGGACGCACCTCCACCCTCGTCTCCAAGCTCCGCAGCCGGGGCATCGTTGATCTCTTCGGCGATCTTGCTGTCAATCCAGATACGGAAGAAGTGGTAGATGATGTAGCCGATAAAGAGGATCGCCACGACGTCTAACGTCCGGTCGAACATGTCATTCGACAGAAGCACGCCATCGCCGTCCCATATCCGGATCAACGCATAGGTACCGGCCACAAAGGCCAGAATACCCGACACCCTGCGCGCCAGTTCCTCATAGGTCATGATGGAATAGGTGCGCTCCGCCATCTCGGCGTGAAAGTCGTTGTCATCGAGGCCTTCTTCGGCCTCGGCCGGCGCCAGTTCCTCATTCAACCGACGTACGTCGTGCGTACGCGCAAAGTAAGATTCGATCAGGTAGTTGATGATCCCGTAAACGACAATGATCGACATGAATGTCGCGTAGACGCCCGCAATCGGCGGTATTGACGTTGGTGCTTCAAGAACAAGGTCAAAGCTCAGCTCGAGCCAGCTGAAGACAAAGTACCCGATGATCAAAGGCGCCCAGGCAAGCGACAAGACCCTGAGGAACCAGCTGACCTCTGCCTTCGGTCGCCCGCCGCGGATGGCGTTCGAAATGGCGACGCCGTTTACCAGGATCATGAGGATGTTGCCGAAAATCCCGACCAGGGTTAGCGAACCGTACAACAACGCGTAGACATTGTAGTTCAACCCGAAATCGCTGATCCACGCACTGAAGATGATGGCTGTGATATTGTACGAGGCTAAAACCGCCGCCCAGATGTACAAACGCTTCGAATCCCGATCCGAAAACACCGGGATGCGGTACTGCGACAGGAAAGGCGACAGCATCATCCGCCAGAGATCTGCTGCCACGCGCGACATGGCAAATGCTGCAAGGATCGACGTGATCGTCAGCTGAATGCTCAGATCATCGAGGTGCGGAACAAAGATCAACGACAGGATCACCGCGATCACGACGGCAATCAGAGTCCCCAGCACCCCGGCGAAGAACCTGTAAAACAGGAACGGCATTTTCTCGCGATAACCCTGTGGCGCTTCCATGATGCGCGGGATCACGAACCGCGCCGCCAGATGCGGACCATAGACCCGCCGTATGAAAACCCGCCCCACGAGAAGGAAAAACACCACATATCCCAGCGTCCAAAGATAGACCGAGATTTTGTCGTTAGGGCTGGTGTCTGTCAGGATCCACTGCACTTCATAGATTGAATACGGCAGCGCTTCGAGCCGTTCGTTGAGGCGTTTGTTGAATGCCTGAACCTCGCTCTGTGCCTTCATCATCGAAGACGCGCCGGCCATTGGGTCTTCTTCGGCGGCTGTGTTGGGATCGGGTGGTCCGCCGGTGACAACAACGTTGCCTTCGGCATCGACCACGATGATCCCTGCGCCGTTCTCGCGCAGCTGCTTCAGCGCATCCGAGATGGCGGTGTTCTCGGTGCTCGTGTCGTCTCCGCCAGACCCCAGGGACAAAACGGATTGCGCATCCGCAGGGTGCGGGAGCCACAAGACGAGTGACAGGAACGAGATGCAAAGAAGGCGGGCCAGGAACTGCGGCATTTTTTGGTCTTTCAGGGCAATTTGCCCGAAACCGTACAGGACAATTGCGCACATCCGCAATTCGTCCCGGTAAACAAACTGGCAAAAGCACTTGCAAAACAACAGTCAAAGGGTCAGGTGACGGCGGGAGACGCGGGGAATGTGGTGGTTTGCAGCCTGTCATGCGGCCAACACGATGCCCTGAGCAAAGGACGTCGTTATGAAGGAAGCGCTACGTGAAAAGGTCGCCGTTCTGGGCCTGGGATATGTCGGATTGCCCCTTGCGCTGGCGCTAGCCCGTGCGGGATCCGAGACTTTGGGGTTCGATACCGATGCCATCCTTGTCCAGGCCTTGCGGGACGGCCGCGATCCGAATGGCGAGGTGCCCGACGCCTCGCTGAGCGATGGTGCCGTGACCTTCACTGACGATCCTGATGATCTGGCGGGGTGCACCGTGTTCATTCTGGCGGTACCAACCCCTATCACCGATGCAAAGACGCCAGATCTGGGTCCGTTGCAATCCGCATCTGGCTTGATCGCACCGCATCTGACATCCGGCGCATTGGTGATCGTGGAAAGCACCGTCTATCCCGGCGTGACCGAAGATGTTTGCGGTGCCGCTCTGTCGCAACTAAGCGGCCTGGCGCTTTATGACGACATCAAGATAGCCTATTCTCCAGAACGGGTGAATCCCGGCGATGCCGAACATTCGCTTGAAACTGTGGTCAAGATCATCTCGGCGCAGGATGACGAAACGCTCGACCGGGTCGATGCGATCTATACGCCGGTCGTCAAAGCCGGGCTGCACCGCGCCAGTTCGATCATGACCGCCGAAGCCGCAAAAGTGATCGAGAACACGCAACGCGACCTCAACATCGCGCTGGTCAATGAATTCGCCCTGATATTCTCGCGGCTCGGACTCGACACGCTTGAGGTGCTCGAGGCCGCAGGCACCAAGTGGAACTTTCTGCCATTCAGGCCGGGATTGGTTGGCGGACACTGCATCGGCGTCGACCCGTACTACCTCACCTACCGGGCCGAGCAGCTTGGCTATCACCCCGAGGTCATCCTCGCCGGACGCCGCATCAACGACAATATGGGCCGCCATGTCAGTGCCGAGTTGATCAAGGCGATGCTGGGACGCGGCATCAACCTGGCAGGCGCGCGGGTTCTGATCCTGGGCTTTGCCTTCAAGGAAAACTGCGCGGACACCCGCAACACGCGTGTGGCCGATATCGCCTACGAACTAAAGGCATTTTCTGTTGCGGTCGACGTGCACGACCCTTGGGTCGACGCTCATGAGGTTGCACGTGAATACGGGATCCGGCCGATCGATCATCCTGAGACTGGCACTTACGACGCGATTATCGTTGCCGTTGCGCACAGGGAGTATGCCGAAATGGGCCCCGAACAGATCCGGACCTTGGGTAAACCCGGTGCGGTGCTTTATGACATCAAGGGGGTCTTTGCGAAATCGCAATCGGACCTTAGGCTCTAGGCAACGTTATGAATACCGCGATCCCCCACCCTCCTGCAGGCACGCAGGCCAATCCCCCCAGGATTATGCTCTACAGTCATGATACGTTCGGACTGGGTCACCTGCGCCGGTCACGGACACTGGCCGAGGCGATCACGCGCACAGTGCCGGGGTCGTCCGCGCTGATCCTGACCGGATCGCCGGTGGCGGGTCGGTTTGCCTTCCCGGCTTGCGTCGACCACATCCGGCTGCCGGGTGTCACCAAACGCTCGGATGGCAGCTACGCCTCGCAAGCTCTGGATATCGACATCGATGATACGACCGACCTGCGCGGCGCCCTCATCGAAGCGGCGGCCCTCAAGTACCGACCCGACATCCTGATCGTTGACAAGGAACCGACCGGGTTCCGGGGCGAACTGCTGCCGACGCTTGAAATGCTGCGCAAACGCGGTGGTACCAAGTTGGTTCTTGGCCTGCGCGATGTGCTCGACCAGCCAGAGACACTGGCCGCCGAATGGGACCGCAAGAGCGCCGTCGAAGCGACCGAACGGTTCTACGACGATATATGGATCTATGGCGCGCGGTCCATCTATGACCCGACCGAAGGGATCACGCTGAGTGAGGCAACGCGCAACCGGATGCACTGGACGGGGTATCTCCGTCGTGCACTGCCCGCCCATGCGACGCCTTATGAGGGTGATCACCCCTACATTCTGGTTACACCCGGTGGCGGTGGCGATGGTGCCGCGCTGGTGGATCTGGTCCTGTCGGCTTACGAGCAGGATCCCAACCTCGCGCCGCGGGCAATGCTGGTTTATGGCCCCTTCCTCTCGGGCGACATCCGGCAGGATTTCGAAGAACGCGTGCAGCGTCTGGGCAACCGCGTCAACGCTGTGGGTTTCGAGTCCGAGATCGAGCCGCTCTTTGCCGATGCAGATGGTGTCGTCTGTATGGGCGGCTACAACACGTTTTGCGAGGTTCTGTCTTTCGACAAACGTGCGGTCATCGTGCCGCGGACACATCCACGTCTTGAACAATACATCCGCGCCAGCCGCGCCGAACGCCTTGGCCTGATCCGCACACTGGATGAACTGCGCGATGGCTTGACGGTAGAGGCGATGATCGACGCCATCCGTCACCTGCCGGCGCAAGATCCGCCATCATTGGCCATTTCGGACGGTCTGCTCGACGGGTTGGACGTGGTGACGGCGCGGGTTCATGCGCTCTTGTCAGAACGGGCGGAGTACGCTGCACAATGACGCGACCTTCATTGGCCGTGCTGGTCAAAGGCTGGCCACGCTTGTCCGAAACATTCATTGCCCAGGAACTTGTGGCGCTTGAAGAAGGCGGAATTGGGTTCGAGATCTGGTCGCTGCGCCACCCGACCGATCAGAAGCGCCACCCGCTGCATGATCGCCTTCAGGCTCCGGTCCACTACCTGCCCGAATATCTTTACAACGAACCTGCTCGCGTCGGGAAGGCTCGCGAGGTGGCGCGGAGCTTGCCGGGATATGACGCGGCTTACGACGTCTGGCGTCGCGATCTGCGTCGCGATCTCACTCACAACCGTGTGCGCAGGTTTGGTCAGGCCTGCGTCCTGGCCGCCGAGTTGCCAGCTGACGTTCTTGGCCTTTACGCGCACTTCCTGCACACTCCGTCTTCGGTTGCGCGCTATGCCGCGATCATGCGCGGTCTGCCATGGAGCTTTTCGGCCCACGCCAAGGATATCTGGACCTCGCCCGATTGGGAAATCACCGAGAAACTCGATCCCGCCCAGAACGGCGCGACATTTGGCGCGACATGTACCCGATTTGGAGCTGAGCATCTGCGCGACCTCTCGGCTGATCCTGCTCGCATCGATCTGGTCTATCACGGCCTGGATCTAACGCGATTTCCAAAGCCGCCTGAACGCCCGCGCCGGACCACCAGCGATCCATTCCGGATCCTCTCGGTCGGTCGGTTGGTCGAGAAAAAGGGCTTTGACCGTCTGATCGCCGCCTTCGCGTTGTTGCCCGCAGATCTGGATTGGCAATGGGTCCATATCGGTGGGGGGCCGCTGGACAAGGAACTTGCAAAGGCGGCCAGGCAGGCATGCATCAACCAAAGGATCGACTGGCGCGGCGCTTGCGACCAGCCCGAAGTGATCGAGGCAATGCAGCAAGCCGACCTCTTCGCTTTACCAAGCCGCGTGGCCGAAGACGGTGACCGTGACGGGTTGCCGAATGTGCTGATGGAGGCCGCCTCGCAAAAGCTGGCAATTCTGTCGACACCTGTCTCCGCGATCCCGGAATTCATCGACAATGGAACCCATGGCCTTCTAACGCAAGACGATCCGCACGCATTGGCCGAAGCGATACAGGCGCTTGCGTCCGACCCGAGACGTGCGCGTCGCATGGCCGACGCGGCGTACGACCGGCTTACCCGCGACTTTTTGATGGCGCCGGGCATCGCGCATCTCGCCGGTCGGCTTCGGGCCATGCTGGGATCTTAACCGATGGCGCGGATCGCCTTCTACGCGCCCTTGAAACCGCCCGACCATCCGGTGCCGTCCGGCGACCGCGAGATGGCGCGCAACCTGCTGGCCGCGCTGCAGGCCACAAGTCTTGGTCCGGTCGAACTTGTCTCGGACCTGCGTCTCTTTGAAAGGCGCGGAGACCGCGAGGCTCAGACGAAACTGATCACCACCGCGCGAGACGAGGTCGACCGCCTGATCTCGGTATGGCGCGGACGCGACTTGAGAGCATGGGTGACATACCACAACTACTACAAGGCGCCCGATCTTATTGGGCCAGCGGTCTGTGCCGCGCTTGGACTCGCTTATGTTCAGATTGAAAGCACCCGCGCGCGATCCCGGTTGTACGGACCCTGGCATCGCTTCGCCGAGGCCGCACATAAGGCGGCCGACGCAGCGCAGGTCATTTTCTATCTCACGCAAAACGACAGAATTGCACTCGATCGGGACCGGCCCTCGGGTCAGTGCCTGACGCATTTGCCACCTTTTCTGGGAGACACTTTCCTCGCCAAAAGGCCGCTGCCCCGGGTCGATAGCCTGTTGCTGAGTGTTGGAATGATGCGGGAGGGCGACAAGATGGCCTCCTACAAGATCATTGCGGAAACGCTGGCGCTGCTCGACGACGAATGGCAACTCGACATCGCCGGAGACGGCCCAGCCCACGCCGAGGTCAAGGCGCTGATGGCGCCCTTTGGCTCCAGCATCCGGTTTCTCGGAGAGCTCGATAAGGGACAGCTGCAAACGGTCTATTCCGCGTCTTCCCTGTTGTTTTGGCCCGGCGTGAACGAAGCGTTCGGCATGGTCTACCTTGAGGCGCAAGCTGCCGGTCTGCCGGTCGTGGCCCAGGATCGACCGGGGGTCCGGGACGTCTTGTCAGGCGGTCCCTACCCGGCGGAAACATCAGGACCGTCGGCCCTTGCAGACCGAATACGCGATCTGCGGGATCCGACCCGACACGCTGCCGCCGCGCGCGCGGCAAGTTCTTTTGTCGCCGAAAACCACCTGCTTTCCGCCGCTGCAAACCGGTTGCGCGCCGCCCTGCAGCCTCTGATCGGGGACGCGCCATGATCCGCCTGGCGCTTTTGCGACATGGTCACACGGCGTGGAACCGCGCAGGCCGGATCCAGGGCCGCAGCGATATTCCTCTGGACGTCCAAGCGCGCGTCGACCTGAGCGCGCTCCACCTGCCACCCGACTGGGAAAACGCCGAGATTTGGGCGAGCCCCCTGCAACGCGCCGTCGAGACTGCGCGCCTAGTGACCGGTCGCGTTCCGCGCGTCAGTGATGCGCTGACCGAGATGAACTGGGGTGACTGGGAGGGGCAGCAAGGTGCCGCGCTTTTGGCCGATAAGGCAAGTGGTTATCGGCATATCGAGGACTGGGGCTGGGACTATCGCCCCCCGAACGGCGAAAGCCCCGCCGACATATGGGCTCGGTTGGCCCCTTGGCTGAACGAATTGCGCACAGACAGCATCGCCGTCTGTCACTTGGGGATCATGCGCGTTATGATGGCGCGCGCGTCGGGTTGGGATTTCCGGGGACCAGCCCCGTTCAGGATCAAACGCAACCGCTTGTTCGTCCTCTCCGTCAATGAAGAGCAGACAACAACGGACGGCGAGGTCATCCGACTGATCCCCGAAAGCGCCGCGTCATGAAGCTGGTCATCGTGGTTACGCACCTTCTGGGCACCGGGCATCTGAGCCGCGCGCTGACGCTCGGTCGGGCTTTTGCATCGGCGGGTCACGAAGTGACGGTCGCGTCTGGTGGGATGCCCGCGCCTCAGCTTGATGCGCAGGGCGTCGGGCTTGTTCAACTGCCGCCCTTGCGATCGGACGGTACGGATTTTGCGCGGCTTTTGGATGATCGCGGTTTTTTGGCTGACAGCACCCTGCATGAAGCCCGCCGCAACCAGCTCACCGCCTGCATACGCGCAATCCAGCCCGATGCAGTGATGACCGAGCTCTTTCCCTTCGGACGCCGCAGCCTATCGCAGGAATTTCTGGCCGCGCTTGATACCGTCCGAAACCTGCCGCGTCGACCACTGGTGGTGTCGTCGATCCGAGACATTCTGGCCCCTCCGTCGAAACCCGCCAAGGCAGAGCGTGCGGACGAGATTATCGCCGAACACTACCACGCAGTGCTCGTGCATTCGGATCCGTCCGCCACGCCGCTGGAGCTCAGCTGGCCCGTATCGGACCGCCTGGAGCCGCGCCTGCGCTACACAGGCTATGTCGCGCCGCCCTATGCACGACCAGATCCTGACGGCCCAGGCCAGGGTGAAATCATTGTCAGCGCCGGAGGCGGCGCGGTCGGGACGCCCATCTTCCAAGTTGCATTGGACGCTGCCGAAGCAACGCCAGAAATGCGTTGGCGTCTTCTTGTCGGGGGCAACGACGCAATGGACAGGATCTCGGCGCTCGCGTCCAAGGGTTTCCCGCCCAATGCGTTCATCGAACCCGCCCGCCCGGATTTTCGCGCACTGCTGGGTCGGGCGGCCGCGTCCGTCAGTATGTGTGGATACAATACCGCAATAGACATTCTACAAGCCGGCACACCGGCGGTCTTTGTCCCCTTTGACGACGGGCAGGAGGTTGAACAGGGCCTGCGGGCAAGAGCGCTGGCCGCCTTGCCTGCGGTACAGGTTGTGCGCACTTCAGAACTAACGGCGCACGCGATCGCATCAGCCGTGCGTTCAGTGGCACGAGAAGGCCCGCGCGAAACCGGTGATTTCGCGTTCGACGGCGCGGCGCGCAGCGTCTCCATCCTGCAAGAACTGTTAGAGAAG
>JBCCVT010000128.1:0-8401 GCA_039195015.1 Pseudomonadota bacterium | reverse complement strand
GGGCTTCCGGCGCATCGCGGGTGTCGATGAAGTTGGACGCGGCCCCTTGGCCGGGCCGGTGACGGCTGCGGCGGTCATCCTGGACCCAAAGGCGGTGCCCGAGGGGCTCAACGATTCCAAAAAACTCTCCGCCAAAGCCCGCGAACGGCTGGCCGGGGAGATCCACGGCAGCGCGCAGGTTTGTGTGGCCCATGCCACGGTCGAGGAGATCGAAGAGCTCAACATCCTCGGCGCAAGCCATCTGGCGATGCGGCGCGCGCTTGCGGGATTGGAACCGGGGGCGGATTTTGCACTGATTGATGGCAATCGGGCCCCCTCCGGTCTGAATCTTCCGGCCCAGACTTTGGTCGGCGGTGATGCCCGGTCTTTGTCGATTTCTGCCGCCTCAATTGTGGCAAAAATTTGGCGCGACAACCACATGGTGGATTTGGCGCAACAGCACCCCGGTTATGGCTGGGAGCGGAATGCGGGATATCCGACGCCGGAACACAAACGTGCCCTTCAAAATCTTGGGCCAACCCCACACCATAGACGTTCCTTCCGACCGGTACACAATATCTTGTATCAAGAATAATCTGTAACCTACTGAATCAAAAAAGAATTTGACGGCGAATCGCCGATGACTCATCTTTGGCTCAACCAATGAGTGCGCAAATGCACCGGGGACAAGAGGCAGAGAATGACGAAGACAACCACCCAGGAGGCGGCGACGCTTCCTTTGAACCAGATCCTGGCCGGCGACTGCATCGACCTGATGAACAGTCTGCCTGCGGCGTCGGTGGATCTGATCTTTGCGGACCCGCCCTATAACCTTCAATTGCGTGGCGATCTGCATCGGCCTGACAACAGTCAGGTTGATGCGGTGGACGATCACTGGGACCAGTTTTCATCCTTTGCCGCCTACGACCGGTTTACGCACGACTGGCTTGCGGCCGCCCGCCGATTGCTCAAACCGACTGGGGCAATCTGGGTCATCGGGTCCTACCACAACATCTTCCGCGTCGGATCGGCGTTGCAGGATGCGGGTTTCTGGATCCTCAATGACGTCGTGTGGCGCAAATCAAACCCGATGCCGAATTTCCGCGGCAAGCGCCTGACCAACGCGCATGAGACAATGATCTGGGCGTCCAAGAGCGAAGGCGCGAAATACACCTTCAACTACGAAGCGCTCAAGGCGCTGAATGAAGGCATCCAGATGCGCAGCGATTGGGTGCTGCCGATCTGCACGGGCCACGAACGGCTCAAAGACGACAACGGAGACAAGGCCCATCCGACGCAAAAGCCAGAATCTCTCCTGCACCGCGTGCTGATCGGGTCGACCAACGCCGGCGATGTCGTGCTCGACCCGTTCTTTGGGACCGGCACAACTGGCGCTGTCGCCAAGATGCTGGGTCGTGAATTCATCGGCATCGAGCGCGAGGAGTCCTATCGCAAGGTAGCATTGAAACGGATTGACAAGGTGCGCAAGTTCGACCGTTCGGCGCTTGAGGTTAGCGCAGGCAAACGCGCCGAACCCCGCGTGCCCTTTGGCCAGCTGGTCGAACGCGGCCTGCTGCGCCCGGGCGAAGAGCTTTGGAGCATGAACGGCCGGTTCAAGGCCAAGGTCCGGGCCGACGGCACGCTTGTGGGCAATGACGTCACGGGGTCGATCCACCAGGTCGGCGCGCAGCTTGAAGGCGCGCCAAGCTGCAATGGCTGGACCTATTGGTGCTTCCGCAAGGACGGCAAGACCGTGCCCATCGACGTGCTGAGGCAACAGATCCGCTCGGAAATGCAGCACTGACTTCATCAGCTTGGAAACCAGTTACCGCCGGTGCCTGTGGCCTGTCACAAGGCACTCACTTTGCCCCGCCTTTCAAGGCGGGGCTTTTTTCTACTCAAAAGGCGGTGTTTCCGCCCTATGTTAATGATCATAACACCGGATGAGAGGCGATGAGATGGCGGATGTTTCGGGTTCCCTGCCGAACTTTAGCGCGGCGGACCTTCCCGATCGCATGACCGAGGCGGATGTGGCCACCAACCGCTATACCGAGGCCGCGTTGGAACGTCACAAACGAGAAGGGCTCGACCTGGCGGTGCGCGCGCGCTGGATCGCGCTCTCGATCATCGCCGTCATGCTGCCTTTTCTGAACCCGGATTGGTCGGTGCTCTACTATCACATGCTTTTGGCGATCGTTGCGCTGATTGGCTGGTTCCAGCGTCGATTTGGCCGGGTGGGCAAGTCGCGGATGGAGCTCTTTCTGCTCTTCCTCGATCTCGCCGTGATGACCTTTGCGCTGGTCTTTCCAAACCCTTTCGACGCGCGGACCTGGCCGGATCCGATGGTCTATCAGTTCGAAAACTTCATCTATTTCTTTGTAATCCTCGCGGGTGGCACGCTGGCCTATTCCTGGCGCACCATCTTCGCCATCGGCACCTGGACGGCGACGATGTGGATGATCGGCGCGCTGCTGATGTGGTGGTTCGGGAGAACCGATCCGGTGCTGGACGATGCGGCGCGGGTCGCCTTTGGCCATGACCGGGCGCTCTTTGACGTGCTCAACCCCAATGCGGTGCATTTCGACATCCGCATCCAGGAGGTTGTCGTCTTCATGATCGTCGCCGCGACTCTCGGCATCGGGGTGCGACGGTTCAACCGCCTGCTGCTTGGAAACGCCGCACTTGAACGCGAGCGCGAGAACCTATCGCGCTACTTTTCTCCGAACGTCGTGGACGAGCTGTCGCGCAATGACGAACCTCTGAAACAGATCCGCAATCACAATGTGGGCGTGATGTTTGTCGACATAATCGGGTTCACCTCCTACGCCGCTGATCGCCACCCGCAGGAGGTGATCGAGACCCTGCGCCAGTTCCACGGCCGGATGGAGGCTGAGGTTTTCCGACATGGCGGTACGCTGGACAAGTATCTTGGCGATGGCCTCATGGTGACCTTCGGCACGCCGGTTGCCGGCGAAAACGATGCCTCCAACGCGCTGTCCTGTGCCCGCGCCATGCTCGCCGCCGTGGAAGAGATGAACGTGGCCCGGCGCAAGATCGGAGAGCCGGATGTCGAGGTCAGCATCGGCCTTCATTACGGCCCGGTGGTTCTGGGCGATATCGGCGCGAACCGACTGGAATTCGCGGTGATCGGCAACACGGTGAACATCGCCAGCCGCCTCGAAGGGCTCACCCGGTCGCTCAAGGTGCGGCTGATCGTCAGCGACGACGCCAAGGCTCAGGTTCTGCGCGAAGACGGTGACGTCGGCCCGGCACTGGCAGGTCTGGTCCGCCAGGACGGCGCGCGTGTCAAGGGTTTCGACCGCAGCCTGACCATCTGGACCCTTGTTTGACGGTACTCGGACTGCGCGGTTCGTTTAGCGCGGCAAGGGGTTCGTGGCGTTATTGTACCCCGACCAGTCGGTGATTTCGGGGTAGTAAGCCTTGCGCCAGTCCCGGACGCGCGGGTTCATGACGCGCCGCCACAGCGGCGGGATCATCGCGGCGACCGTCATCACCGGATAGCCATAAGGCAGCTGCGGCGCGCTGTCGGCGTCATGGTGCTGCAGCAGGGGAAACCGCCGATCCGGTTTGAAATGGTGGTCCGAGTGGCGCTGCAGATTGATCAGCAGCCAGTTCGACGCCATTTGCGAAGCGTTCCAGGAGTGGCGCGGCAGCACGTGTTCGTATTTGCCCTCGCCAAGGTGTTTGCGCGTCAGCCCGTAATGTTCAACGTAGTTGACCAGCTCAAGCTGCCAGATCGCAACACCGGCCTGCATCAGAAATAGCCCAATGCCGAGCCAACCGCCCAGCATGAAGGCCAGACCCAACATGCCCGCCTGCAGCGCCCAATAGGTCAGAAACGGGTTCGCGCGATCAAACCAGGGCCGACCCTTGCGCGCAAGTTTGGCCTTTTCCGCGGCGAATGCAGAGGCGAGGCATTGCCACAAAACCCGCGGGTAGAACCTGTGAAAGCCTTCGTTGTAACGCGCGGTCACCGGATCGCGCGGCGTGCCCACATAGCGGTGGTGGACCAACAGGTGTTCCGACCGGAAATGCGAATAAAGCACCATGGCCAGAAGGATGTCCGACAACCAGCGCTCCATCCGCGATTTCTGGTGCATCAGCTCGTGACTGTAATTGATCCCGATCGTCCCCGAGATCACGCCCACGCCGAAAAACAGGCCGAACTGTTCGGCCGTGCTCAGATGCGCGGTACGCGCGGCATACCAGATCAGCGCGAACAGGTTCACGAACTGCGCAGGCACCCAGATCATCGTCAGACGGCTATAAAGCGTCAGCTGGTCCTGTGGCGTCTGCGGATCGGCGTTTTCAGTGTTCAGCCCGGTCAGCTGATCCAGCATCGCGAAAAGATACCACGTCGCAAGAGGCAAAAGCAGGAGCGTCCAGCCCCCGTTCAGCGCCGAGATCCAGGCAAGAGGGATCAGCAGGAACGACGACCAGAACGGCGCCGCATGCCGCCAATTGCCCAATGAGATGCCACCGGTCATGTTCGTGTCTGCCATTTCCGAATTGCCTCCATTCCCCTGCGCGGGCAAAGCCTATCGCCAATACATGGGTTTCCCCAAGCCTGACGCTACGAAAGCCTCCAAAGATCGAAGGCCTTGCGCATGACCGTCGGCAGATCCGACGGCCGAAATGCGTGCCTGTCGATGAACGAACCCTGCATCGGCCTGGTCTCGTCAGGCACGCTGGTCACCATGATCGTCAAAATCAGATGAAAATGTGTAAACGTGTGACGAACTTCGCCCGGCAGTTCCTGCCAGTCGCCTTTGCATGGCGGGGCGGGTTGCGGCGCATCGCCCCAATCCGAACCCGGCCAGCCCAGCATACCGCCCAGCAAGCCCTTGTCCGGGCGCCGCTCCAGCAGCAGCGCGCCATCGGGTCGCTGCGCAATGTAGACGATCCCCTTTCGCGTCGGTTTCGGTTTCTTCGGGGTCTTGGCCGGCAGATCGGACGCCGAGCCAGCCACGCGTGCCTGACAGGGCGATCGCCATGGACAGATCCCGCAGGCCGGCGATTTCGGCGAACAGATCGTGGCGCCCAGATCCATCACCGCCTGCGCGTAATCTCCGGGTCGCGACTCGGGTGTGAGCAGGGCAGCCTTGGATTTCAACTCCGGTTTTGACCCGGGCAACGGCGCGCGAATGTCGAAAAGCCGCGCCATGACCCGTTCGACATTTCCGTCCATCACCGGCTCGGGCCGGTCAAACGCGATCGAAGCAATCGCGGCGGCGGTGTAGGGCCCGATCCCGGGCAGGTCCAGAAGCGCATCATAGGTTTCTGGAAAAACGCCATCGTGGTCTGTGACCACGGCGCGTGCGCATTTCAGGAGGTTGCGCGCCCTGGCATAATAGCCGAGCCCCGCCCATTCGCCCATGACATCGGCGTCCTCGGCTGCCGCCAGGTCGGTTACGGTCGGCCAGCGCGCCGTGAAGCGGTGGAAATAGTCGCGCACCGCCGCAACCGTTGTCTGTTGCAACATGATTTCGGACATCCAGACCCGGTAGGGGTCGGGCAGTATGCCAGCCCGCCTCTTCGCCGGTGACACGCGCCAGGGCAGGTCGCGCGCGTGGACATCGTACCAATCCAAAAGCTCGAGGCTGAGCCCGGTGGGGTCGAAAACGACGTCACGCAAGTTTTATGTCCTTCACGTCCGGTTTCGCTGGTGCCTGACCATGCTGCGCTTAAACTAGACGGCAATGGAGAGGAAGCCAGTCATGACCCGGCGCCAATCAACCACGCGCGGTTTCAAGCGGACCGCCAACCTGCTTGGGGATCGCATCCGCAAGGCAGGGGAATCGCGTGGCTTTGCGGTGTCGCGGGTTCTGACCCACTGGACCGAGATCGCGGGGCAAGAAATTGCTGCCATCGCGCGCCCGGTCAATGTGAGCTACGGCCGCTCGGAATTCGGCGCAACGCTCACCGTGCTTACGACCGGTGCGAATGCTCCGATGCTGGAAATGCAAAAGGAACGGCTGCGGACCAAAGTCAACGCCGTCTACGGCTACAACGCGATCAGCAGGGTGCGGATCACGCAGACGGCCCCGACCGGTTTTGCCGAAGGTCAGGCCGAATTCACCCCGGTGCCGAAACCAACCAATCCGGCGATCCGACCGGATGTCGAGCGCGCGGCAGCCGAGTCTGCTCAAGGGGTCGGGGACGATGGTCTGCGCAAAGCGCTGGAACAGCTCGGCCAGAACGTTCTATCTAAATCGAAACGCTGAAAAGGACATCTCATGAACCGTTTTGTTGCACTTGCATGTGCCGGGATCGCCCTTGCGGGCGGCGCCTATTTTGTCCTGCAACCGGGACTGAACATGCCGGCCGGTCAGATTGTGGCTCCGGCGAATGCGCAAGAGGCCGAGGTTGATACATCGACCATTGTCGAAATGACGATGGGTGATCCGAATGCCCCGGTCAAAGTGATCGAATACGCGTCCTACACCTGCCCGCACTGCGCGCGCTTCCACGAAGGACCCTTCAAACAGCTCAAGTCGGAGTTCATCGATACCGGAAAGGTGCATTTCACCTATCGCGAGGTGTATTTCGACCGCTACGGTCTCTGGGCCTCGATGGTGGCGCGCTGCAACGGGCCGGATCAGTTCTTTGGCATCACCGACATGCTCTATGACCAGCAGTCCGACTGGACACGTGCCGGCGGCGCGCCCGAGATCGCGGACGCACTGCGCAAGATCGGCGGTGTTGCCGGGATCGAGAAGGACACGCTCGAGGCTTGCATGCAGGACGGCACCAAGGCGCAGACCCTCGTCAGCTGGTATCAGGACAACGCCAATGCCGATGGCATCACCTCGACGCCCAGCTTCATGGTCAATGGTGATCGCGTTCCGAACCAGTCCTACGAGGAATTCAAGGCGCTCCTGGAACGGGAACTGGGCGAATAGTGACAGCACCGCTTGAGGGCCTGAAGGTTATCGAAATGGCCCGTATCTTGGCCGGCCCCTGGGCCGGCCAAACCTTGTCCGATCTCGGTGCCGAGGTGATCAAGGTCGAGGCTCCGCAAGGCGACGATACGCGGCGATGGGGTCCTCCGTTCGTTGAACGCGACGCGGACGTATCGGCCGCCTACTTCCACTCCACGAACCGTGGAAAGGCGTCAGTGACCGTGGATTTTCGCACCGCCGAGGGACAGGCCCGCATACGCGAGCTTGTGCGCGAGGCGGACGTGCTCATCGAGAACTTCAAGCTGGGCGGGCTTGCAAAGTACGGGCTGGATTACGAGAGCCTCAACGCCATCAACCCAAGGCTTATCTATTGTTCGATCACCGGGTTTGGCCAAACCGGTCCTTACGCGCATCGCGCGGGCTATGATTTCATCATTCAGGGTATGTCCGGGTTGATGTCGGTTACCGGAGAGGCTGAGGGCCAGCCGCAGAAATCCGGTGTCGCCATCACCGATATTTTCACTGGCATCTATTCTGTCACCGCGATCCTGTCCGCCCTGCACATGCGCAACGCGACGGGGCGCGGGCAGCATATCGACATGTCGCTTCTGGATGTCGCCGTGGCGGTCACCGCGAACCAGGCGCTGAACTATCTCACAACGGGCGTGGCGCCGGGAAGAATGGGAAATGCGCATCCCAACCTGACACCTTACCAGGTGTTTGATTGCGCCGACGGCCACGTGATCATCGCGACGGGCAATGACGCGCAATACCAGCGGCTCTGCCGTCTTCTGGACCTTGAAGATATGGCCTTGTCTCCGGACTTTGCAGCCAACAAGGATCGCATCGCGAACCGCAGGGTGATGATCGCCCGACTGAACGGAGCCACCGCCACACGGAGCAAGGAAGATCTCCTTGTCGCCTGCGAGGCGCAGGGCGTCCCCGCCGGGCCGATCAATACGCTTGATGAGGTCATGGCGGATCCACAGGTTGTCGCACGCGGTATGCAGATCGCTCTCGACGGCGTGCCGGGTATACGTGCGCCATTTGTGTTTTCCGATGCAGATCTGGCCTTGCACCGGCCGGCCCCCAAACTGGGTGAGGACGACGATCAGGCCTGACGGGCGCGCTCAGGCCGGTTTCGGAGCCGCGTTCAGAAGCATCTCGGTCAATCGGTCAGATTCGGTCACCTGCAATCGTACGGGCAGGGTGATCACCTTGGTGCGAAAGGATGCGGGCAGGCGTGCTGCGTCCTTTTCCGTTGTCACAAGCTGTGCGTTTGACGCCTTTGCGTCGGCCTCCAACCGGGTCAGAAGGCGCGGGCTGAGGCGCTGGTGATCCCCCAAAGCCACGGTGCGCACAACGTTGGCGCCCAGCTCGCGCAGGGTTGCAAAGAACTTCTCGGGCTGACCGATGCCGGCAAAGGCAAGCACCCGCTCACCCGCCCAGACCATACCGGTCTCAAGGGGCTGCACGGCCCCGGTGAAATGCGGGATCGT
>JBCCVT010000127.1:0-8428 GCA_039195015.1 Pseudomonadota bacterium | reverse complement strand
TGGTCTTGTCTTCGCGGTCGTGGTAGCGGCAGGCGCGGCGTCGATCCGTCAACCACAAGATTGGAGCCACGACCGGCTGATGCTTTCGACGGTGGTGAACCTCGAACGGCTGGACGCGATCAATCGGGGCTTCTGACGCTCGGGCGGGAGGCTGGTTTGACGGAGCGCTGCAATGCGAAAGTACCGCGAGCCGTCCGTGCTGCAATTTGCCCAAACAACGTGCGAACATGGCGACGTATCCGGCGTCACAACCACCGGCGCCTACGTGTCATGGACTGATCCTTGCTTACCGGTATCGGCCTCATATCGGATCGCAGCGCAAATCCCATGCCGCAGCATCCGGTCAAGGCGCTCCTGAACGGCCTGGCACCATCTGTTGTCATTGGTCAACGCATCCGGAAAGACCCCCGCCACAGAGTGAAGGCGCGAGACGATTGCCTCGGCTGTGTCCGCGCCGGACAACTGCGCGCGCAATTGGTCTTCACGTGGATCGCGCAGCAGGTACGCAGCGCCGTCCTCCGTGTGGCCCAGACAGTATCGCATCCACCCGGCAACGGCGAAAGCGAAGGGCGCAAGATCGCCTCCGCGTTCAAGAACCTGCGCAGCCGGTACCAGAATGCGCTGCGGCAGCTTTTCAGTGCCATCCATCGCAATCTGGTAGGTCTCATGCGCCAGATGTGGGTTGGTGAAGCGTTCGACAAGCGCGTCGGCATAGTCAGAGAACCTCAGACCTTCCACCGGCGAGAGCGTTGCCGACGCCGCGGTCATGTGTCGTCGAACGAGCTGTGCCAGATCGGCGTCCTGCATCACGTCACGGACATACCGATGGCCTGCTACGTGCCCCGCATAGGCCAGCATTGAATGTGCGCCGTTCAGCATCCTCAGTTTCATTGTCTCATAGGGACGAACGTCCGTGGTGAAGATCGCGCCACCGGCGTCCCAGGCGGGTCGACCCTGCGGGAAATGGTCCTCAATCACCCATTGACGGAACAGCTCGGTCTCGATCGCTGCAGCGTCGTCGCGGCCGGTTAGTTCCTGCGCCAGGGCGAGCGTGGCATCGGTCTGCGCGGGTGTGATGCGGTCTACCATGGTCGATGGGCAGGCAACGTTTTGCGCGATATGCTCGGCCAGATCCGGGCGCACGCGGTTGGCGTAGGCAATCAGCAGTCGGCGAGCAAAGGCTCCGTTTTCTGGCAGGTTGTCACAGCTGAGAACGGTGAATGGCGCGATGCCATTCGCCTTGCGACGCCCGAGCGCGTCCACGAACAAGCCGGCAACACCAACAGGCACCTCAGGCGTCCTAAGATCGGTCGCAATGGCCGGGTGGTCGATATCCAGATCACCCGTTGCCCGGTCAAGCCCATAGCCTTTCTCGGTAACGGTCAGCGACACGATGCGCGTTGCGGGACTGGTGAGGGCCTTGACGATCTGGTTGCGGTCACGCGCGAGCGACAACGCCGAGGCAATTGATCCGATCACACGCGCGTTCCGCCCCGAGATGCCCTGCTCGATGACGGTGAATAGTCCGTTCTGCGGCGCGAGCGCTTCGGCGGCCGCATACCCGCGCAAACTGATGCCGGCGATGCGCCAATCGCCACCGTCGGCCGCCAACGCATCATCGGTGTAAACTGCCTGATGAGCCTTGTGAAACGCGCCAAGGCCAATGTGAACGATGCCAACCTCATGCCTTGTGGGATCATAAGCGGGCCGTGTGATTGAGGCGGGCAGGGTGTCGATACGGGTTAGTCTCATAACCTCGCTTTAGCGCGGGAAAGCCGCGCATGTCACTGGTCAAGAACAGAAATTGCGATACCCGCGTTACAAAGCAAGATGCAGTGTTGATCACAGTTTTCTCAATCACACTTCATCCCAAACTCCGGCGCTGCTTCTCGACGGGAAACAACAAGTAAGCCCACAATCCGCGCGTGTGACTTGTGAAAACGCGCCATCTGGGCAACCGTACCGGAATGAACCGGAACCCCGGATCCGAGTCGATCCGGCGAGCTCCGACATAGACGCGCAAAACAGGGAAAGGTATTGGCGATGACAGCAGTTGGCATGCGTGCCGTTTGGGCCGCCTTGGTTTCGACTCTGGCTCTGGCGCCCGGTTTGGTCGCGGCGCAGGAAGGCTCGCCGCCCAAGGTCAGTATCGCCGCCGCCTACGCTCAGGAGATCACGGACGAGGCCGTGTTCATCGGCCGGGGCGAGGCCATCGACCGAGTCAGCATCGTCGCCCGTGTGAACGGCTATCTCGAGGAAAAGCTCGTCGAAAACGGAGCTTTTGTTGAACAGGGCGATCTGATGTTCCGGATCGAGCCCGACGCCTACAGCGCGACGCTCGAAGCGCGCCGAGCCGATCTGGCGCGGGCCGAGGCCAACCTGGAACTTGCGATCCTCGAGCTCGACCGAAAGGAAGAGCTGATGGAGCGCGGCTCGGTTCCCGTCTCGGAACGCGATCTGGCCCGCGCTGAAAAGCTGAGCGCGGATGCCGAGGTGCGCGCGGCCAAGGCCGCAATAACCCAGGCCGAGCTGGACCTGGGATATACCGAGATCCACGCGCCATTTCCCGGCCGGCTGGGGCGCACGGCGATCAGCGTGGGCGATCTGGTGGGGCCGACGACACCGGCTCTGGTGACGCTGATCCGGCAATCTCCGATGTATGTGTCCTTTTCGCTGGACGAAAAACAGATGACCGAACTGGTCGAACGTTTGAGCAACAACGAGATCACGATGGTCGGCGGCGATGGCCCCGATGTGTTTGTCGAACTGCCAAATGGCAGCGAATTGCTGGAAACCGGCAAGATCGTTTTTGCCGACAACCGCATCAACCCGACCACCGGCGCGGTCACAGTCCGCGCCGAGTTTCAAAATGAACGCGGGCTGATATTTGACGGTGCTTTCCTGAACGTCCGCATTCAGGCAATCGAGCCGGTGACGCGCACGTTGGTTCCGCAGGCGGCTGTGCAGCGTGATCAACGCGGTGATTTTGTCCTGATCGTGAATGACCAGCAATTGGTCGAACAGCGCTACATCGTCACCGATGAGCCATATGAGACTGCGATGATCGTGACCGAGGGCATTCAGCCTGGCGAGGCCGTCATCGTGGAAGGGCTGCAGCGTGTCCGACCGGGGGTTCCGGTCGATCCGGTTCTAACCGGCCAGACCGGAGAGTAACCGATGTTCTCATCTGTGTTTATTTCGCGCCCGAAGCTTGCGTTGGTGATCTCGCTTTTGCTGACGATCATGGGAGGCATCGGCTATCTCGCCCTGCCGGTTGCACAATTTCCCGAGATCACGCCTCCGGTGGTGCAGGTGAGCGCAAGCTATACCGGGGCCAATTCTGAAACCGTCGAAAACGCCGTCGCCGCGCCGATCGAGGCACAGGTGAACGGCGTGGACGACATGCTCTACATGACGTCGACCTCGTCCGACAATGGCAACTATTCGCTGTCGGTGACTTTCGAGGTGGGCACGGATCCCGATATCGCATCTGTCAACGTCCAAAACCGCGTGGCTCAGGCGACGTCGTCGCTGCCGACCGAGGTGACCAATTCCGGCGTGGTGACGCAAAAATCGTCGACGAACATGCTCATGGTCATGACGCTGGTGTCGCCGGATAGAACCTACGACGAGCTGTTTCTGTCAAACTACGCATCTATCAATCTGAAGGACGCACTGGCGCGGATCCAGGGGGTCGGACGCGCGGATGTGATGACGGACTTTCAGTATGCGATGCGGATCTGGATGGATCCCGACCGGATGACCGGCCTTGGCATAACGCCGGGGGATCTGATTGGCGCGATCCGCGAACAGAATCTCGAGGCCTCGGCGGGGCAGGTTGGTGCTCCGCCGGTGCCCGAAGGACAGACATTTCAATACACGATCAAGACCAAGGGTCGATTGACCTCGACACAGGAATTCGAGGACATCGTGATCCGCACGGGCGATGCTGGCAGCATCGTGCGCGTGAAGGACGTGGCCGAAGTGCAACTCGGGTCGAGCTTTTACAGTGCCTCGGGCCGGTTCGAGAGCGTGCCCGCAACGGTTCTGGCCGTCTACCAGGCGCCGGGCGCGAATGCGCTGGCCGTTGCAGATCGGGTGCGGTCCGAACTTGACCGGCTGGCTGCCGCCTTCCCGGACGACGTGGAGTACCGGGTGCCCTATGACTCCACGCGGTTCGTGGAACAGTCGCTGAACGACGTCGTCTCGACCCTCATGATGACGTTCGCGCTGGTGATTTCAGTTGTTTTCATTTTCCTCGGAAGTGTCAGGGCGACAGTCATTCCGGCCGTTGCGATCCCCGTCTCGTTGATCGGGACATTCGCGTTTCTGCTGGCTTTCGGGATGTCGCTCAACACCATATCGCTGTTCGCGCTGGTGCTGGCGATCGGGATCGTCGTTGATGACGCGATCGTGGTGGTCGAGAACGTGGAACGCCTGATCGCTGACGAAGGCTTGTCGCCACCCGAGGCGACACGCAAGGCGATGGGTCAGATCACCGGACCGGTGATCGCAACCACGCTTGTGCTGCTTGCCGTGTTTGTCCCCGTAACGTTCATGCCAGGGATCACAGGTCGGCTTTATTCGCAGTTCGCCGTAACAATCTCAGTTGCGGTGCTGATTTCCTCGGTTAACGCGCTGACGCTGTCACCTGCATTGTGCGCGCTGGTGCTTCGGCAGCGCTCCGGCCCTCCGCGCGGGCTGCTGGCGGTGTTCGAAGGCGTGATCTCGACCGTGCGGAATGGCTATGTGGGCATCGTCCGGCGATTGTTGCGGCTGCCGATCATCGGGCTCGCGCTGATCATTGGTTTTGGGCTTGGTGGCGCAGGCATTATGAGCAACACCTCGACGGGCTTTATACCGCTTGAGGACAACGGCAACCTCTTTGTCGATGTCCAGCTGCCTGACGCGGCGGCGCTCAATCGGACCGAAGTGGTGTCGGCCCGGCTAGATGAGGCTCTGACGCAGATCCCCGGCGTTGCAAATACTGTGATCGTCAACGGCTATAGCCTTCTCAACGGGTCAAGTTCGAACGCGGCGATGATCATCGTCAACCTTGATCCTTGGGACGAGCGGACGGATGAGGACCTTAGCGCCGATGCGATCCTGCAGAAGATCTTTGGCATCGCCAATGCCGAGGTTGCCGCCAGTATCGTAGCGTTCAACCCGCCACCGATCTCGGGTCTTGGGCTCAGTGCCGGGGTTGAGATGGAGGTGCAGCAGACCGCCGGCGGTTCGGCTCAGGATCTGGCCTCTGCCGTTGGCTCGCTGGTCTATGCGGCCAATCAGAGGCCCGAGATCGCGCAGGCCTACACAACGTTCCGCGCGAATGTCCCGCAGGTCTTTGTCGATCTGGACCGCGAGAAGTCAAAATCTCTCAATGTGTCAGTGTCCGAGGTCTTCCAGACCATGCAGGCGCAGCTTGGATCGTACTATGTGAACGACTTCAACCTTTTTGGCCGAGTATACCGGGTGATGATCCAGGCCGATGGCGACTATCGCGACAAGATCGACGATATTGGCAACCTCTTCGTGCGCTCGCAGGACAGTGAAATGGTGCCACTGTCAACACTGATCGACGTCGAGAACGTGTTGGGACCCGTGCTCTTGAACCGTCACAACCTGTTCCGATCGGCCACAGTGACCGCGGTTCCTGCCGAAGGCTTGTCGACGGGCGATGCGATCCGCGTGCTGCAGGAGGAGGCCGCAACCGCCTTGCCGCCGGGCTATGCTTTTGAGTGGACCGGCACGGCGCAACAGCAGCTGGAATCGGCGGGACTTGTGCAGGTGATCCTGCTGCTTGCGGTTCTTTTCGGCTATCTGTTTCTGGTCGGGCAATATGAAAGTTGGGCGATGCCAATCGCGATTTTGCTGTCAGTGATCGTGGCTTTGTTCGGGGCGTTGGCGGCGGTGGCCGTGGTGGGCAGCGACATCAACCTCTATACGCAGATCGGGATGATCATGCTGATCGGTTTGGCCTCGAAAAACGCGATTCTGATCGTTGAGTTCGCGATGGAGAGGCGCAAGGCCGGCATGACCATCCGCGAAGCGGCGGCCGAGGCCGCGCATCAACGGTTCCGCGCGGTGATGATGACGGCGCTGTCCTTTCTGTTGGGGGTGGTGCCCTTGCTGGCTGCCTCCGGGGCTGGGGCGGCGAGCCAGAAGGCCATTGGCATCGCGGTCTTCGGCGGCATGCTTGCGGCCACTGTGATCGGCGTGGTTCTGGTGCCTGTGCTTTACGCGATGATGCAACAGTTGCGCGAGTTGCTCCACCGTCGCCCCGACGCGGATCCGGAACAAGAAAAAGGCGCCGCGTGATTGCGGCGCCTGCTACTCGTTTAGAAAGCGATCAGTTGGCAATCGGGCCCGGCGAGGTCCATTTCGGGATCGGGTTGGTCGAGGCCGCGCCGGTTTCGATATCCGGCCAGTTGACCTCGGCGGTGTCGATATTGCCGGTGATGTCCTCTTCCCAGAAACCAACGACCACATCGGTGATGTTCAGGTAAAGCTTGTCGTCGACTATGCGCCACAGGTTCGGGTTGCCGGGAACCTTGCCGCCGCGCGATACGCCATAGGCGCAGTGACCGTCATATTCGGGGGCGTAGTATTCCGGGTTCGACGAAAAGGCGTCGCGGTTCTCGGCCGAGGCAAAGGCAAATGTCGCGCCATTGTATTCGGCAGTGAACTCGGCGCTGCCACGAACGGCCTCGGGCTGAGCCTGGCCCACCGGTGCCTGCTCGAGCGAGCGGTAGGCAACAACGTCATATCCAGAAACGGCAAAGCCGGTCTGATCCACAAATTGCGGCCCGGCAAATGCGGGCATGGCCATGGTGACTGTGGCGGCAAGCGCCAGGGCAAAACGTTTCATCACAGAGATCCTGTATGGTTCGTCCCGACACCGTGCCGGGTAACGCCTACAAGTGTATGGGTTGCGACTGAAAACGAAACCCGGCCTCGCGGCGCTGTGAGAGCAGCGGAGATTTCGTTATCGGGGCGGAACCTTCGCGGACCTCACGTACAGATCCGAGCACAGATAGCGTCTGATGGGCGGGAGGCCGCCTTGCACCAAGCCGTGAATTGACCGCTATCGTGGGATCGGTCAACGATCATCGCACTGTGTTAAGGAGAGCTTTCATGCGCGTCATCTTGGGTATCGCAACCACCTTGGTCCTGTCAGCCACCGGCCTTGCCGCCGAAGAGATCGCGCCGCGGGACGGCTGGTGGGTGCAACCGACCACCAAGGATTTTGAAACATTGGTGGATGCCGTGGCGGAAGCGACCAAGGCCAACGGCATGGCAGTTGTCACACAGGCCGGTCCGACCGGAGCGGCGGCGAAACGCGGGATTACCATTCCCGGCAACCGGGTGATCGGGATCTTCAACAACGACTTCGCCGTCAAGATCCTTGAAACCTCGACCGCCGCGATGATCGAAGCGCCCGTGCGCATGTATGTGACGGAAAATGCGGATGGGACGGCGACGCTGTCTTACAAAATGCCCAGCCACGTCTTTGCACCTTATGCGGATGAAGGCGGCGACACGCTGGTTCAGCTGGCTTCGGAATTGGACGCGAAATTTGTCTCGATCGCGGATCAGGCGGTGAACTGACCTGACTGTTCCGAAAGACACTCCGGCGCACGCGACGGGTCACATGGACGTGACCGCCCTTGCGCCGGGACGTGCAGTCCGCAATCTCGGGCGCGACACGTCCCGAAGCGAGAATTCAATGACTGACAGACCTTTGCGCGCCGCTGATATCCTGGCTCGGCGGCTCTACGAGGCAGGGTGCCGCCATGCCTTTGGGATGCCCGGCGGAGAAGTCCTGACCCTGGTTGACGCTTTGGAACAGGCAGGGATCAACTTTCATCTGGTGAAACACGAAAACGCCGGCGGTTTTATCGCCGAAGGCGTTCATCACCGTGATGGGGCACCGGCTATACTGGTGGCCACGGTGGGGCCTGGTGCAATGAACGGCGTCAACGTGGTTGCCAATGCAGAACAGGATCGCGTGCCGATGATCGTGTTGACCGGCTGCGTTGATGCGGATGACGCGTTGACCTATACGCACCAGGTTCTTGATCACGCGGCGGTCTTTGCGCCGATCACAAAGGCCGCCTTTCGCCTGACGCCGCACGGCGCGGGCGTGATCGCCGACAAGGCGGTCAACATCGCGCTCGAGCCGCGTTGCGGTCCGGTGCATATCGATGTGCCGATTGGCGTGGCTGATGCGCCGACCAACGGCCCCGAACCTCGTCGGGCCGCTGCGAGCAAGGTGGCTTTCTGTGGGGCCGATGCCGCCCGCGCACGTGAAGCTTTGTCCTGCGCCAAGCGCCCCATTGCCGTTGTTGGGCTCGACGTGTTGCGCGACCGGTCCGAAACCGTCCTGCGCGCCTTTGTCGAGCACTTCGGGATCCCGGTGATCACGACC
>JBCCVT010000126.1:0-8599 GCA_039195015.1 Pseudomonadota bacterium | reverse complement strand
GCCGGTCTGATCCAAGTGTTCGACGCCTATCCGGTGACTTATGACGTGCTCAAGGCGGGTAGCGTCGTTTATCTGATTTATCTGGCGTGGAAGATCGGCACCGCCGCCGGGATTGGTGAGGCCGACGAGGCGGGTCGTCCGATGACCTTTCTTCAGGCGGCAATCTTTCAATGGGTGAACCCCAAGGCCTGGGCAATGGCACTGACCGCGATTTCGGCTTACACGCCCAACCAGTCGATGGGCACGATCGTTCTGGTCGGCATCATTTTCGGTGCGATCAATCTGCCATCGGTGAGCGCGTGGACCATCCTGGGTCAGCAGATGACCCGGTTTTTGACCACGCATAATCGGTTGCGCGTCTTCAACTGGGTCATGGCCGCCTTGCTGATCGCTTCACTCTTCCCGATTATCTGGCCCTAGGACTTGAGGGGAACGCAAATTTCCGTCCGCAGATCAGCCGGCGCTGTGTTTGTCGGATCATTCAGATAGATCTCGAACGAGGGATGATCGTCCGGTTCGTGACCCGACTGTCCGAGCCAGGTGCCGTAGAGATAATCATAAGCCGCCTGTAGCCCGGTGTACGGACCCTCGAGCACCAGAATGGCGTGCAGGCCACCGGGGAGATTGGTTTCCTCAAGGTCGGAGGACATCTCGAACTCGGGACTGACAATCACGCCAGCTCGGCTGTTGAGATCAGCCTCGGGGGTCATGCTGGGATCGTCGTAATAGACTCCGACCGTGTTTTGCGCCTGCGACCACAGGTTCCGAGCCGACATGATCGCGGCAAGCTGCTGAAAGACCTTTCCGATCTCGTAGTATGCTCCTTTGTGCGTCAGCGTGGCGAGCCGCAACGGATCCTGCGTGCGGGTTGAGACATTGTACATTCGGGTATCTCCTGGTGGTTTCGGTTGAGATAGGTTGCCGGGCACACCGCCGCGGCGAAAATGAGACGGGGTGACACCATAGACGTCGCGAAAAGCCCGCGAGAAACTGCGCGGGTTGTCGTAGCCCGAGCGCGCGGCGATCACGTCCAAAGTATCATCCGTTTGGATGAGCCAATGTGCCGCCCGGTAAGCGCGAATGCGTCGCACCGCCGCCGCGCAAGTTTCGCCGGTCATCGCAAGAAACACCCGGTGCCAGTGAAACCGCGACATCGCGGCGACATCGGCCAGAGCGTCGAGGGACAGGTCTCCGGCCGGGTTTTCGTGGATATAGCGCACGACGCGGCGCAATCGGTCTTCATAGGTCTCGTGCATGTCGCATCTACCCCTTGTCTCCAGGGTCTTGTGCCACAGGTGGATCGGACAAATCTTGCTGAGTTGCATCCTGAAGCCGGTGCCGTCATATAGCACCGGACCTGTGTGCGAGAGACGCGATGACGCAATATCTGGATTTCGAAAAACCCCTGGCCGAGATCGAAGGCAAGGCCGAGGAGTTGCGGGCGCTCGCGCGCGCAAACGAAGAGATGGATGTTGCGGACGAGGCAGCGGCGCTTGATGCGAAAGCATCGGATCTTCTGGCGGATCTCTACAAGAACCTCACGCCCTGGCGGAAATGCCAGGTTGCGCGGCATGCGGAACGTCCGCATTGCCGCGACTACATCGACGCGCTGTTTTCGGAATACACGCCCCTGGCTGGCGATCGGAACTTTGCCGACGATCACGCCGTGATGGGGGGTCTTGCGCGGCTTGACGGGCGACCGGTGATGGTGATCGGGCATGAGAAAGGCAGCGACACGCAATCCCGGATTGAGCGTAACTTCGGCATGGCCCGCCCGGAAGGGTATCGCAAAGCGACGCGGCTTCTCGACATGGCGGGGCGGTTCGGCCTGCCGGTCTTGACGCTTGTCGACACGCCTGGAGCCTATCCGGGCAAGGGCGCGGAAGAGCGCGGACAGTCCGAGGCGATCGCGCGGGCCACCGAAATGTGCCTTAAGATCGGAACACCTTTGGTTTCAGTTATCATCGGCGAGGGCGGGTCCGGCGGAGCAGTGGCCTTCGCAACCGCAAACCGGGTCGCGATGCTGGAGCATTCGATCTATTCGGTGATCAGCCCGGAAGGCTGCGCATCGATCCTGTGGAAAGACGCCGAAAAGATGCGCGAAGCGGCCGAAGCCCTGCGTCTGACCGCACAGGATCTCAAGCGTCTCGGCGTGATCGACCGGATCATTCCCGAACCGATGGGCGGCGCGCATCGCGACCGGCCAGCCGCCATTGCGTCGGTTGGCAAAGCGATCAGCCAAATGTTGAACGATCTGGTCGACAAGTCAGGTCCTGACCTGATCTCGGACCGCAGGCGCAAGTTCCTTGAAATGGGCGCGCAGGGTCTGGCCGCCTGATCGCTGCTCTGGGCACGGAACGGGTCAGTCTTCGCGCGGGCCAAAGCTCATGCGACCCATCACGTTATTGTCGCGCGCAATCTGGTGATAGAACGCGGCGGTAACGTGTCCTGCCACCAGGATCGATAGAGCCAAGCCGATCCCCCAATGCAGATGTCGCGCCGGATATGCCCAGAAATCCTGAGGCAAGCTCCCAACTTGCCCAAACACAATCGGCGGCAGACCGGATTGCACTGACAGCGCCAAGCCGGACAGGCCCATCGCCAAGACCAGCGCGTAGATCGTCAGATGCAAAGGGCGGGCCAGGCGATTGAGGAGCGCCACACCGATGTCGGCCTCGTCAGGATGAGAGGTACGCAGCCGGACAACCAAACGCAGCACCATCAAAACAAAGATCGCGACGCCGACGGCCATATGCGTGCGCAATGCCGCGATCTTGTCAGGGTCAGAATTGGGCATGTCGGTCAGGCTGGTGCCGCCGATCAGCAAAGACCCAACGACCATTGCCGCGATGATCCAGTGCAATGTGACAAGCACGGGGTGATAGCGTTTGGGCATGCCAGTCCCCTTTTGTCGGTCAGGGCGTCGCACTCCATCGGCTCAGGCCGGCTTTACCCGTGCGGACCGAGGCGCTCAATTCAAGCGGGTGCGCGCTCAATTGCCCCAGCTTCGCAGCCAGCGCCGCATACGGCCTCCGGTTTCCGACAGGGTTTCTCCGGCGGCGTCCAGCCCGTCGCCCATATCTTCAAGCACCGGGTCGATGCGTGCCTCACGAAACCGTCGCCACCGGATCCACAAGGCAGTCCAGAAGGCGACGAACAGCGACAGGAACACGATGTTGAACCAGTTGATAATCCGCGAATCAGGCCCGTCGACCGGCCAGGCCCGCACGGCATTTGGATAGATCGAGAGCGGCTCGAACCGCCAACCATAGTGGCGCATGGCCACCCAGTTAGGATTGTCCTTTGTGGAAATCAGGTCCTGCATCTCGGCCTGAAGATTCGCCGCGTCAAGCTTGAAATAGGGCGGCCAGCCCCAGCCAGTGTCCTCGTTTCGATAGACGCGCGGTTTGTTGTTGGGCCTGAAACTGTCGATAAAGAACACGTCGCGGCTCACCGTTCCCGAAGCGTTGCCGGTTCCCGGGTTCGACCAGAACAGCGCGTTTTCCCCTAGGTCGATCCGGCGCACTTCGGTGTTTGAAACGCGCACGATGTCATGCTGGGGCAGCGTGTAATGCAGGAACCCTCCGACCGCGATCCAGATGATCAGCGTCAATGCCCATCCGAAATAGTACATCCCGTTCCCTCACGCGTAATTCGTCAAATACACCAGCACCGCAAATCCGATCAAAGGCACAACGTAAACGCCCACGACCAGTCGACGCCGAAGCACGCGGCGAAAGTCGTCCCAGCCTTCGGCCAATCGGCTGTCGAGATCGCCCGTGCGTCCGTTCATGACCCAATCCTCTTCGACCTGCTCGCGACGTCTGGCCCTGAAATACATCGTCAAAGCGACATAGATCACGGTCAGCACAATCAGCAGCAATATCACAAGTCGCAAGAAGGCCATGTCAGTCCCTTGTCATCTCCCCAAGCGGGACGGGTGTCACCGTCTTTAACCTGCCGCGCAGGTTGGGGATTTGTCCACAACTGATTGTCCTTGACGCCCCCGGCCGTCCTCAAAACCGCGACCGAATTCTTGCCTGAATGATCAAAGCATCGCATTCTCGACTTGGAAACTTTCATGATGTTGGAGCGCGCGATGAGACCCGGCCGGATCGCGATCCTGCTTGCCTCGTTATCCACACCGGCCCTTGCACAGGCTGACCCGGTTCAGGAGGCATTGGACGGTGCAGCAGCGGCCTACGCGCGTGGTGATCTGCAATCGGCCATCCGGGATTTGGATTTTGCGCGCGACGCGCTTTTGGGCATGAAAATGCAAGCGCTCAGTACGCATTTGCCCGACGCCCCCAAAGGTTGGACGCGGGCCGTGAATACCGAGATGGCCGACGCGATTAATCGTCTGGGAGGCGGTGTCGGCGCCGAAGCGGAATACTACCGCGACGATGGGCTCGCGCGCTATACAATTACGTTGCTGGCAGACAACCCGATGATCGGCAGCATCTCGGCCCTTGTGCGCAACGCGATGATCCTCGGGCTGCCAGTGATCCGCGTCGAACGCTACCGGTTCGTCAACCAGGACGGAGACCTATCCGGCATTGTCGGAAATCAGATCGCGGTCAAAGCCGACGGCGCCACGACAGAGATCCTGATCGAGGCGTTGAGCACCTTAGATTTCCAGGCCCTTGCCGCCTTCGGTGACTGACCCTCCCCTCAGCCGATGACATTATGCGCCGGACCATAGGGGAACCCGGTGATGTTTTCGTTCCCGTCTTCGGTGATGATCAGAATGTCGTGCTCGCGATAGCCGCCTGCGCCGGGCTGGTCCTGCGCAATGGTCAGCATGGGCTCCATCGAGATCACCATGCCCGGTTCCAGCACGGTGTCGATATCCTCGCGCAGCTCAAGACCGGCTTCACGCCCGTAGTAGTGCGACAGCACGCCAAACGAGTGTCCGTACCCGAATGTCCGGTATTGCAAAAGGTCACGCTCGGCAAAAAACGTGTTGATTTGCTGGGTGACCTCGGCACAGCTGGCCCCCGGCTCAAGCAGCGACATTCCAAACTCATGCGCAGCGACATTGGCCTCCCATATCCTGAGGCTCTCGGGGTCGACCTCGCCGACGAACAGCGTTCTTTCCAGCGCCGTGTAGTAGCCGCTGATCATCGGGAACGTGTTGAGCGACAGGATATCTCCACGCTGCAGGACACGCGCCGTGACCGGGTTGTGCGCCCCATCCGTATTCAGGCCCGACTGGAACCACACCCATGTGTCGCGGTATTCGGCATCGGGGAACCGGTTTGCAATCTCGCTCTCCATTGCGTCGCGGCCCGCCATGGCGACGTCAACCTCGCGCGTGCCTTCCCGGATCGCATCGCGGATGGCGTATCCTCCGATATCGGCGACTGCCGCGCCATCGCGGATAAGGGCGATCTCGGCATCAGACTTGCGCATCCGCTGTTGCATCGTCGTCTGGCTCAGATCGACCATCGTCATCGGCTCGAGGAAGTCTTCGACCTTGTCGCGCTGTATCAACGTCAAGTGGTCGCCTTCGCACCCGATAATCTTACCGCGACCGGTGATCGACAGGATGGCGCGCCAGAAGTTGTCACGCTGCCAGTCGGTATAGGTAAGGTTGTCGCAAAAACTCCGGCGCCAGGGTTGGCCTGCATCAATGCCCGCGCTGATCGTGACGCAGTCTTCGGCGGTCACAACAAGGCCGTAGGGCCGACCGAATGCACAATAAAGGAAGCCCGAGTAATAGGCTATATTGTGCATCGATGTGAGCACGGCGGCGGTGACGCCCATCTCGCCCATCCGCGCGCGCAGACCCGCGACCCGGGTGGCGTATTCGTCGTCCGAGAATGCCAAGGGCGCCTTGGGTCCGTTGTGAAAGCGATAGTGCTCCGGTCGTGCGGTCATGCCGACCCTCCTTTGCAGAAAGGTCCCGGCGTTCAGGACTGGGAAAAGAGCGCACCCGAGAACCGAATGAGGCGACGCCATCGCCTGAGCCTGCCGGCAGCGTGATCGCTTTTGTCAGGCAAGGCAAGAGGCAAGACCGCTCAGGCCGGGGTGAGGCGCCGGACCATGTCGCTATGTTCGTCAGTCAGATCTTCGATCACGTTGAAATGGTGTCGACCGGGCGCGATGACGTGATCAGCCTCCCACGCCTCGGCCAGCCATTGCGCCTGATCAAGAAAGACCGGGCGCTCGGCACCGCCAACCCAGACGGTCACAGGGACATCGTGGCGATCGGTCATGAAGCGGGGGCTTTCGGCCTCGGCCATCGAGAGGTCCATCCCGAAATCCGCATTCATGGCGGTTTGCATAAGCGGCCGGAGATCGGACAGCGGCGAGATCGCAAGGACGTGTATCAGACGGTTGATCACAGCGGCTGGCAAGATGCATGGGTCCAGCATGCGGGACACGAGGTGCCCGCCGGCCGAATGCCCGGCAAGTGCTATGGGCCCGGAGCTGTCCGCCGCGACGGCCTGAACGCAACCCGCGATCTGCACCGTGATATCGGAGATCCGCACAGCGGGACAAAGATCGTAGGAGGGCATCGCCACAGCCCAACCGCGCGCAACCGAACCAGCGGCCAGATGCGACCAGTCGCTGCGATGCGAGGCGCGCCAATAGCCGCCATGCACGAATATGACCGTTCCCTTGGGCGAGGCATCTGGCAGGAACAGATCATGGGCCTGGCGGTCGCCCCGGCCATAGGCCAGACCAAGGCAGGCCCGACTGCCCAAACTGTCCCGGAAGGCCTGCGCCGATCGCGCCCAAAGATCCGGAAAGGCTTCGGACCCGGGGATATGGGCGCTGTTGGCGTAGGCGTCGTCATAGTCCATCTTCGGCGCATCCGGTTCGTTCGATCTGGACACATGATCCACGATGGACAAGATGGCCCGCAAGTGTTTTGCAATGCTCGGATCAAACGCGGGAGATTACCATGCTGGACGCAACGACAGACCTGAAATCGCTGTTGAAAGACCCAAGCCTTCTGGAAACCCGCGCCTATACCGGCGGCGCGTGGGTCGCGGGTGACAACGGCACCTTTGATGTGACAAACCCCGCCCGTGGCGATGTGATCGCCGAGGTCGCGGACGTCTCGCGCGCGCAGGTTACCGAGGCCATCGCGCATGCCGACGCCGCGCAAAAGCACTGGGCGGCGATGACCGGCAAGGAACGTGCCGCGATCCTGCGCCGCTGGTACGACCTGATGATGGAAAACGCCGACGACCTCGGGACGATCCTGACGGCTGAACAAGGCAAACCCCTGGCCGAGGCTGTGGGCGAGATTGCCTATGGCGCGTCCTTCATCGAATTCTTCGCCGAAGAGGCCAAGCGGGTATATGGTGAAACCATTCCCGGCCACCAGCGCGACAAACGCATTACCGTGCTAAAACAACCGATCGGTGTGGCTGCCTCGATCACGCCCTGGAACTTTCCCAATGCAATGATCACACGCAAGGCAGGTCCGGCACTTGCTGCCGGATGCGCATTTGTGGCACGTCCCGCAACGGAAACACCTCTATCCGCGATTGTCATGGGTGTCCTGGCCGAACGCGCGGGCATCCCGGCGGGTGTGTTCAATGTCGTGCCCTCCTCGCGCGCATCCGAGATCGGCAAGGAGTTCTGCGAAAACCCGACGGTGCGCAAGCTGACCTTCACCGGGTCAACCGAGGTCGGGCGCATTCTTCTGCGGCAGGCGGCTGATCAGGTCATGAAATGCTCGATGGAATTGGGCGGGAATGCACCGTTCATCGTCTTTGACGACGCCGATCTTGACGCGGCGGTCGAAGGCGCGATGCTGTGCAAGTTCCGCAATAACGGCCAGACCTGTGTGTGCGCAAATCGTATATACGTGCAGGCCGGCGTCTATGATGCGTTTGCCGCGAAACTGAAAAAAGCTGTTGAAAACCTGAATGTCGGCGATGGCTTGTCGACAGGAGTGACCACCGGTCCGCTCATCAATTCCGATGCCGTCGCGAAGGTGCTCGAACACATGAACGACGTGGTCGACCACGGCGGCGAGGTCATGACCGGCGGGAAACTCCACGCGCTTGGGGGCACCTTCTTTGAACCCACGGTCGTCACCGGCGTCACACAAGACATGAAGGTCGCGCAGGAGGAAACCTTTGGTCCGCTCGCGCCGCTTTTCAGGTTCGAGAACGAAGACGACGTGATCGCGATGGCCAATGACACAATCTTTGGGCTTGCCGCTTACTTCTACGCCAAGGATCTGAGCCGGGTCTACAAGGTCGCCGAAGCTCTGGAATACGGGATCGTCGGCGTGAACACCGGCATCATCTCAACCGAGGTGGCGCCGTTCGGCGGGGTCAAGCAGTCCGGTCTCGGGCGCGAAGGCAGCCACCACGGCATCGAGGAATTCCTCGAGATGAAATACATCTGCATGAGCGTGTAAAACATAAGCATGTGGCCGTGGATGCGAGGTCGGCGTGTGTTTCGCGCGGTCGTCCGCAGTCATGTGGTCGGCACCGAATGCCAGGGGAAGGTCCAGTAACATGTTCAACAAATCCGACCTTGAGGCCGCCGCCGCACTTGTGCACCAGCATATGTCCTCAACGCCGCAATACGCCTGGCCCCTGCTGAGCCAGGCGTTGGGCACCGAGCTTTG
>JBCCVT010000125.1:0-8718 GCA_039195015.1 Pseudomonadota bacterium | reverse complement strand
CCGTAGCGGAGTTGTTGGATGGATTCGGGGGCCGGAGGGGTAGATTTTATGCTCTCTTTGCCGGCGGTCGGCAGGATTCGTGCAAGATCAACACCCGAAAGGTCGCCGAAGGGCCGGTCGCGGAGGCGTTCAATGCCGAAAGCCTGCAAGCCGCTTACGGAGGACGCCTCGCCACAGCGCAGGTTGACCAGATCGCCAGCGCCATTGGCTGATACATGCTGGTCGAGGCGCTGACACTTCAGCTTGGCTACAACGCCACGCTCGTCGTCATTGGTGCGACTCTGCTTGGCATGTCGGCGGGTGTCACCGGCACATTCCTCTTTTTGCGCAAACGCGCGCTGGTGAGCGACGCGATTTCGCATGCCACACTGCCGGGGATCGGCCTGGCTTTTATCGTGATGGTTTTTCTTGGCGGTGATGGCCGATCCTTGCCCGGCTTGCTGGCCGGCTCGGCGCTGACCGCGGGTATCGGTCTTTTGTGCGTCGGTTGGCTCACCCGGTACACGCGGCTATCCGAGGACGCGGCCATCGGCGCGGTTCTCTCGGTGTTCTTTGGATTTGGCATCGTCCTGCTGACCGTGATCCAGACGCTCGGCGCGGGGCGGCAGGCCGGGCTCGACAGTTTTCTGCTCGGATCAACCGCCGGAATGCTGTGGTCGGATGCAATGGTCATCGCTATTGGCGGAACGGTCACATTAACCCTTGTGCTGCTGCTTCATCGCCCGATGACATTAGTGTCCTTCGATCCCGATTACGCAACGGCGCGAGGGCTGAACGTGGGCCGCATCGATCTGGCGATGATGGGTCTTGTGATGGCCGTCACCGTTGTTGGCCTCAAGATCGTCGGGCTGATCCTGATTGTGGCGATGCTGATCATCCCCGCTGTTGCGGCGCGGTTCTGGACGGAACGTGCGGATCGTGTGGCGCTGCTTGCGGGCGCGGTGGGCGGTGTCTCGGGCTATGTTGGCGCGGCGCTGTCTGCCTCGGCGCCAAATCTGCCGACCGGTCCGATCATCGTGCTGGTGACCTTCGCCGTGTTCCTTGTGTCTCTTCTGGGTGCACCGTCGCGCGGTGTTTTGGCGGCCGTGCTCCGGTTTCGCCGTTACCAGCGACGCGTGCATCTGCGCCAGGGTTTGCTGGCGTTGGCACAGGGCCAGCCGATCTACGAAAAACTGACACTGCGCCTCTTGCGCCGCGCGGGTCTTGCCCGTGCCGATGGCGTCGCGACCGAAGCGGGACGTGCCCGTGCGGCAAAGGCCTTGCGGGATGAGAAACGCTGGGAAATTGTGCGAAGCGATCATGCGCATGAGGCGGCAGCGCAGCTCTACGACGGTTTGCGCCCGATCGAATCCATACTGACACAGGACCAGATCCGTGACATCGATCGGCGGATCGGTAGACCCCGCGAGGTCCCGCTATGAACGGCGCCGAGTTCGTACCTCTGTCGCTCCCACCACTGCTGATCGGGATATGCGCGGCGGTGGCCTGTGCTTTGCCCGGCAACTTCCTGCTGCTGCGGCGCCAAGCGCTGATCGGGGACGCGATCAGCCATGTCGTGCTGCCCGGGATCGTGGTGGCATTCCTTGTCACCGGAGCGGTGTCGACCTGGCCTATGATGCTTGGCGCTGCGGGGGCCGCGCTTGTTGCCGTGGCCCTGATTGAACTCATACGCCGTCTCGGGCGGATCGAGGCTGGCGCGGCCATGGGTGTGATCTTCACCGCAATGTTTGCGGGCGGCGTTTTGCTGCTGGAGCAGACCGATACGTCGAATGTCCATCTCGACGTCGAACACGCGCTTTACGGCAACCTGGAAAGCCTCATCTGGTTGGATGCAACAGGCTGGGCGTCGCTGTTGGACACTGCTGCTCTGGCTGGCTTGCCCCCCGAACTGCTCCGCATGGCAATTACGCTGCTGGCCGTGATCATCTTTACAATTGTGTTCTGGCGCCCTCTGAAATTGACGACCTTTGACGAAGGCTTCGCACGTACGATTGGCATGCCGACGGGCGTTCTGGGCCTGGCGCTTGTCGTCACTGCGGCAGTTGCGGCAGTGGCCGCTTTTGATGCGGTAGGGTCGATCATCGTGATTGCCATGTTCATTTGCCCGCCGGCAGCCGCGCGGCTGATGACCAACCGGCTGGAACGGCAAGTCGCGTGGAGCGTTGTCTTCGCCGTGCTCTCGGCAAGCCTCGGATATGTGCTTGCGGGCTATGGCCCGCTTTGGTTTGGCCGCATGGACGCCGTCAGCGCCGCAGGCATGATCGCGACCGTCTCGGGCGTCATCCTGGCTCTGGCGGCGGTGTTCGGTCCTTGCCGGACCCGAAGCGGAGCACCAAGCGTGGTCTGATTGTTCCCTTGCCAGCGATGTGGGAATCGTGGCTTGCTTTTGATCAAATTCGCACCGACCGGCATGGAGGCCCCCGATGAAGGACGACAACTTCCTGCGCGAGAACAACGCCCGCCATCTTTGGCACCCGATGGGGCATCCTGGCGATCTGCAAGAGAACGCACCAACGATCATTACCAAGGCCGAAGGAGTCTACATTCACGACATAGACGGGCACCGCGCGGTCGATGCCGTGGGAGGTCTCTGGTGCGTCAACCTTGGCTACTCGAATGACGTGATCAAGGACGCGGTCGCCAAGCAGCTTTACGACCTGCCCTATTACTCGGCCTTCGGGGGGACCACGAACCCGATGGCGATTGAGGCGTCTTATGCCGTCCGCGAATTCTTTGCCGAAGATGGTATGAGCCGGGTGTTCTTCACCTCGGGCGGCTCGGACTCGGTAGAAAGCTGCCTGCGCCTGTCACGGCAGTATCATCGTCTGCGCGGGGAACCTGCCCGAACGAAGTTCCTGAGCCTGAAGAAAGGCTATCATGGCACCCATTTCGGCGGGGCGTCGGTCAACGGCAATATTCGCTTCCGCACCGCCTATGAACCGCTGCTGCCCGGCTGTTTCCACCTGCCGAGCCCGTATCTCTATCGCAACCCGTTCGACGAAACCGATCCCGCCCGTTTGGCTCAGATGATTGCCAATGCCCTAGAGGACGAGATCGCCTTCCAGGGCGCGGGAACGATCGCGGCCTTCATCATGGAGCCGATACAGGGCGCGGGTGGCGTCATCGTCCCACATGAAACGCTGATGCCGATGGTGTCCGAGATTTGTGAGCGGCACGGGATCCTCATGATTTCTGATGAGGTGATCACAGGCTTCGGCCGGACCGGAGACTGGACCGGCGCGCGCCACTGGGGCGTCAAGCCGGACATGATGAGTTGTGCCAAGGGTATCACCTCGGGCTATTTCCCGGTTGGCGCAGCGCTCTTGAACGACAAGGTGGCCGAGGTCTTTGAAAGCTCGGATCCGGCCGAAGGCGGGATCTTCCACGGGTACACTTATTCCGCCCATCCGGTTGGGGCGGCGGCCGTGACAGCCTGTCTGTCCGAGACGCTCAGGCTCGATCTTCGGGAGAATGCCCGTGCGCGGGGCCGACAGCTTTATGAAGGTGTTCGGGCGTTGGCTGAAAAGCATGACATCATTGGCGATGTGCGTGGAGGACACGGGCTGATGACCGGAATTGAAATCGTCAGCGACCGGGCGGCCAAGACGCCAATGGATGGCACCACCATGAAGCGCATTCATCAGACCGCCTACGAAGCGGGGACGATGGTGCGTTTGGGGATGCACAACATCCTGATGTCGCCGCCGCTGACGATCTCAGAGGCTGAAGTCGACTCGATCCTGTCGGCGCTGGATGCCGGGTTTTCTGCGGTTTGACGGATTGGTGTTCCAAAGACCGTCCGAACTGAAGCGTCAAACCGCATTTTACGGGGGCGGAACCAAGACCGAGCGCCGCCACGCCGTGGCCCGGGCCGATCCCGGGGCAGGGCATTAGGCTGAAGGACGTCTGCTGTGCCAATCGTCCAGGCCATGTTCACCGACCAGTCGAGGCGATCGACGCTCCGATCACTGCACCGCACCCCGTCGATGACGCGATTGATGCTGGTTTTACGAGAGCCTTACTGGCTGCCCCAACCCCCGCCGCCCGGAGTCTCCATGCCAAACACGGCGCCGGCTGGCAGGTCGACCTCGTCATTCCCGGAAAATTCGCGGCGGGTGCCGTCGGGCCATTCCGCCCAGTTTTGACCGACCGAGCCAGGTTGTCCGCCATCGCCTCCGAACGGTGGGATCCGGCGGTGGTTGCTGAGCGTTGTCACCGTGACCGGCGTGAGGAATCGCAAGCGCCTGCGTGCACCGTTGCCGCCGCTCCACGTACCGATCCCTCCGGATCCGGCGCGAATGCCAAACTCCTCAAGCCGTACCGGAAAGCGTTTCTCAAGGATCTCCGGATCGGTCATTCGGGTGTTCGTCATGTGGCTCTGCACAGCGTCGCAGCCGTTGAACCCCGGACCCGCCCCGGTTCCTCCGGCGATGGTCTCATAGTTCTGGAAGTTGTCATTGCCCCAGACGAAGTTATTCATCGTAGCCTGGCTCCCTGCAATGACCCCAAGCGCGCCATAAAGCGCGTTGCAGACGGCCTGGCTGACTTCGGTATTGCCCGAGATCACAGCGGCCGGGTAAGCGGGGTTCAGCATCGATCCATCGGGTGCGATAATGCGCAGCGGGTGCAGGCAGCCCTCGTTCAGCGGGATATTCGCACCTACGAGGGTCCGGAACACATAAAGCACCACCGCCCGGCAGATTGAAAACGGTGCGTTGTAATTGCCGTCGTGTTGCGGCGACGTTCCGGTAAAGTCCACGACGGCCTCGCGCCGGACCTGATCGACTGTGACGGACACCTCAATCACCGCGCCATGGTCCATAGGATAGCTGAACCGCCCGCCAGGCAAACCGCCCAGAACGCGGCGCACGCTTTCTTCGGCATTGTCCTGTACGTGGGTCATGTAGGCCGTGACCACATCGAGCCCGTATTGGTCGCAGACTTTCAAAAGCGCCTGCCTGCCGGTTTCGTTCGCCGCGACCTGTGCCTTGAGATCGGCGAGATTCTGTTCGACGTTCCGGCAGGGGTAGCGGGCGGTCCTCAGCACAGTGTCTGCAATGTCCTGTTCGAAGACACCTCGCGAAACAAGGCGCACGTTGTCGATCAGAACGCCTTCTTCCTCGATATGCCGCGAATCTGGCGGCGCGCTGCCCGGGGTGCGCCCGCCGATATCTGCATGGTGCCCGCGACTGCCAAGCCAGAACACCGCTTTCCCGTCCGAAAAGACCGGTGTCACGACCGTCACATCAGGCAAATGCGTGCCACCATTGTAAGGCGAATTCAGCATGAACGCATCGCCTTCATGCAAGTCGCCGGCACGTTCGCGCATCACCGTTTTGATGCTGTCGGACATGGAGCCCAGATGCACCGGCACATGCGGTGCATTGGCCACCAAATCCCCCTGGGCGTCGAAAATCGCACACGAAAAATCGAGCCTTTCCTTGATGTTCACCGACCAGGAGGTGTTTGCAAGGGTCGCGCCCATCTGATCGGCGACCGACATGAAGAGGTTGCCCATGACCTCCAGCAATACGGGGTCCGCCGCGGTTCCGGCCGCGCGCGGCCGTGCCTTCGCCTCCACGCGTTCCAGTATCAGATTGCCCAAGGGATCGAGCCGCGCCTGCCAGCCTGGTTCCACCACATTGGTGCCGGTTGGTTCTGTGATGATGGCCGGTCCCTCGATGGTCAGGGCAGGGTCCAGCGTCTCGCGATCGAAGAGGGGGACATTCACCCAGCCCGCTTCCGCGTACATCGGCACTTGTGCGATCGGGTCGGCGCACTCACCGCCCGGCGTCGGCACAGGCGCTTCGCCGGTATCCCCGATCGCCTCGGCACTGAGCATATCGAACAGGATCGCGCGTTCAGGCGAGGCGAACCCGAACCGGGCACGGTGCGCTGTTTCGAAATCCGAAATCATTTGCTCCGACGATCCAAAGATCACGTCGAGCGCCTGATGCGAGCCGTCATAGCGCAGATGCGCGCGGAGTTCGCTGCGGATCTGCGCCGCGCCCTGATCGCGCACTTCGTCTTCCGCGTCGCGCCGGATGGCATCCATCGCCACCTTTGCGGCGCCGAGATCACCAACCGGTGCATCGTGCTGCACCTCGCGCAGCGCACGGATTTCGGCCAATCCCATGCCATAGGCCGAGAGCACTCCGGCATAGGGGTGGATCAGAACGCGTCGCATGCCGAGCGCGTCGGCGACAAGGCAGGCGTGCTGTCCGCCCGCGCCGCCGAAACACTGCAGAGTGTAACCCGTGACGTCATGCCCGCGCTGCACACTGATCTTTTTGATCGCGTTGGCCATGTTGTCGACGGCGATGCGCAGGAACCCTTCGGCCATCTCCTCGGGCGCGCGTTCCGGCTCACCCGTATCCGCCGCAACCTCTTTTGCCAGTCGTTCAAAGCCGGTGCGCACGGCGTCCGGATCAAGCGGTTGGTCGCCGCCCGGGCCGAAGACAGCGGGGAAATGCGCAGGGTTCAGTTTGCCAAGCATCACATTGCAGTCGGTGACGGTCAAAGGTCCGCCGCGCCTATAGCAGGCCGGACCGGGATCGGCGCCCGCGCTTTCGGGGCCGACCTGAAATCGGCCCTGTCGAAAGCTGCAGATCGACCCGCCTCCTGCGGCCACCGTGTGGATATCCATCATTGGTGCGCGCATGCGCACCCCGGCAACCTCGGTCTCGAATGACCGTTCATACTGCCCGGCATAGTGGCTTACATCAGTTGAGGTGCCGCCCATGTCGAACCCGATCAGACGATCATGCCCGGCCGCCTCGCCCGTCTTGACCATTCCGACGATACCTCCGGCGGGGCCGGAGAGAATCGCGTCCTTGCCCTGGAACCGAAGCGCGTCCGTCAGCCCGCCTGAAGACTGCATGAACAGGAGACGATCGCAGGCACGCCCGAGGTCCAGGGCGCCGGCCACCTGGTCGACGTAGCGGCGCAGGATCGGTGACAGATAGGCGTCGACAACGGTGGTGTCCCCGCGCCCGACCAGCTTGGCCAGCTTGGAGACCTCGTGGCTGATCGAGATCTGAGTGAACCCGATTTCGCGCGCCATCTCAGCCACGGCCAACTCGTGGACCGGGTTCAGATAAGCGTGCAGCCCGGCCACCGCGACAGCGCGCAACCCTTCATCAAAGGCCGCCTGCAACGCCGCTCGGGCCGCGGGCGCATCGAGCGGAGTGAGGACGTTGCCATCAGCATCCAGACGCTCGACCATTTCCGTGACCTGCGCATAGAGCAGATCCGGTCGCCGGATATCCAAAGCGAAAAGGTCCGGCCGGGTCTGATAACCGATCCGCAAGAGGTCGCGGAAGCCTTGCGTGATCATCAATAGAACTGGCTCGCCCTTTCGCTCCAAAAGCGCGTTCGTCGCCACTGTTGTCCCCATCTTGACCGCGTCGATCGAGTCGTCCGGCAGGTCGTCAGGCGCTTCCATCAACTCGCGAATGCCTTGCACTGCCGCGTCGCGATAGCGCTCGGGATTTTCGGACAACAGCTTGTGCGTCAGCAGGCTGCCGTCCGGTCGCCGGGCTACGATGTCGGTGAACGTCCCGCCGCGATCGATCCAGAATTCCCAACGTCCCGTCATCGCGGTCTCCGATTGATGTCTTGGTTCCCGTGATTGCGGGGCGGTGCGGGATTGTCAACGCAAGCCCGTCTTTGCGGTTTCAGAATCGTGGAAACCCATGCTAGGTATTGCGGTATGCTCAGTCCCAACCCCAATATCGGCGATAGTCAGCCCATCATTCGGCAACTGGATGACAATGCGATCAACCGGATCGCAGCCGGAGAGGTGGTTGAAAGACCGTCTTCGGCGGTCAAAGAACTGGTCGAGAACGCGATCGATGCGGGGGCAGGGCGGATCAAGGTCGAAATTGCCGATGGCGGCAAGACACTGATCCGGGTGATCGATGATGGCTGTGGGATCCAACCGTCCGAGCTGTCTTTGGCCTTGTCGCGCCACGCTACGTCAAAGATCGATGGATCGGATCTGTTGAATATCCACACGTTCGGTTTTCGCGGAGAGGCACTTCCGTCCCTCGGTGCGGTCGGGCGGATGTCCGTCACGAGCCGCGCAGCCGGCGCGGAGGCCGCGCAGATCTCGGTTCAGGGTGGTGTCATGGGTCCGGTGAAACCGGCAGCACTCGGCAAAGGCACCATCGTGGAACTGCGCGATCTCTTTTATGCAACGCCCGCGCGGCTGAAATTCCTTCGGACCGACCGCGCCGAAGCGCAGGCCGTCGGAGATGTGATCAAGCGCCTCGCCATGGCCGAACCGTCGGTCGGTTTCCTTCTGCGGGATGTTTCAGTCGGATCCGAAAGCAGGGTGACATTCCGCGCCGATGCCGAGACCGGGGATCTTTTCGACGCGCTCCATGGCCGACTTACCCGCATATTGGGTACGGAGTTCGCCGACAATGCGCTGCGGATTGACGCAACACGCGAGGGGTTGCGCCTTTTCGGCTATGCCGCCCTACCGACCTATTCGCGCGGCGCGGCCGTGGCTCAGTTCCTTTTTGTGAACGGCAGGCCGGTGCGTGACAAGCTGTTGCTCGGTGCGTTGCGCGCGGCCTATTCGGACGTGCTCGGCCGCGACCGGCATCCGGCGGCGGCGCTCTTTGTCGATTGTGATCCGACGCTGGTGGACGTCAACGTACACCCCGCAAAGTCCGAGGTTCGGTTCCGCGACCCTGGCTTGACGCGCGGTCT
>JBCCVT010000124.1:0-8730 GCA_039195015.1 Pseudomonadota bacterium | reverse complement strand
TGTACGGCCTCGTCCAACCCTTCGCCCTCGGCATCTTCGGATGTTGCGGCAATCTCAGCCTGTTCGGGCAGTTCCATCCAATCGTATTGCTCTTCCAGCGAATAGGCCGCCGATGTGTCGGGCACAATGCGCCATTCGTCGATCGAGCCCGTGGGACAAACCGGGATACAGTCCATACAGAAATTGCACTTGGTCGGGTCTACCACGACGTTGTTGTCGTCATGCTCGATTGCCTCTTCCGGGCAGGTCATCTCGCAGGTGTAACAGCGGATGCAGATCTCGGGATCGATCAGATGCTGCTTGAACGGCGCGGTCATGTGGAGCCTTTCGACAAGATGGCATCAGACATTGCGAACGCCTCCATGAGCTTGGTGCAGACGCCGTTGCAGTCGGCACAATCGAGGCACGGCCCACTTGTCGCCAACGCACGGCGGAGCCTGTGGTGTGCCCGGCTGACCGCGCCGATTACGCGCCGCACCGCTTCATCTTGGGCTAGGATCTCTGTCGACATCACGCCATGTGCAGTTTGACATATTCGAAGTCGCCCGGCTTGTTGTCGATCCCGACCTTGGGGGGCGCGATCCAGCTGGCGTATTCACCGGGCTCAAAACAGGGTTTCATCAGCGACTGGATGAAGTCGCCATCCGCTTTCGTGGGCAGCCAATCCTTGACGCGTGCATCCCAGTCCGCTTGCGTCAGAATGTTGCCGTCCGGATCCACGCTAACGCTCGCAAAAACGCCGATCTTGCGGTGGAACCCTTCATGGGGCAGCGCGAATCTGAATGCGACGCCAGCTTTTTCGATGATCTTGTTCCAGCGCCCAACACCGCCCGAGGCATCCTTCACGTAATCGTCGCGCAGGCGCATGTTGATTGCCGTCAGGGCAGGAGCGTCTTCGGAGATTATGACATCGTTTTTGACCGTGCGGACCGCATATGTGTCCTCCGTCAGCTTGTGATCATCCTTGAGCCGTGCCTCCATGTAGCGGCCCTTGATCCCGGCGTTGAAGGCATTGGCCGCGTTTGTCGACACTTCCTGTCCGAAAAGATCCAGAGACAGGCTGTAATGCAAGTTCAGCTTTTTCTGGATCGTGGGGAGGTCGATCACGCCGAGGTCACGGATCTTGTCGATGTCATACGGGTCGTCTATCCCGGCCGAACTCATGGCCGCGAGCGTCGCTTGTACCGTGCGCCCGACGCCGGTTTCCCCAACAAACATGTGATGCGCCTCTTCGGTCAGCATGAACCGGCAGGTGCGGCTGAGCGGGTCGAACCCGGACTGCGCGAGGCTTTCCAGCTGCATCTTGCCGTCCCGGTCGGTGAAGTAGGTGAACATGAAGAAAGACAGCCAATCCGGTGTTTCTTCGTTGAATGCGCCCAGCATGCGCGGCGCCTCGTCGCTGCCGCTGGAACGGACGAGCATGTCGTCCGCCTCTTCGCGCCCATCACGGCCAAAATACTTCTGGAGAAGGTAGACCATCGCCCACAGGTGCCGGCCTTCTTCGACGTTCACCTGAAAGAGGTTCCGCATGTCATAAAGCGACGGTGCCGTCAGCCCGAGGAACCGCTGCTGTTCGACCGATCCGGGCTCGGTATCGCCCTGGATCACGATTAGCCGCTTGAGCATGTTGCGATATTCGCCAGGTACCTCTTGCCAGGCCGGTTCGCCAAAGTGCTCGCCACATGGGATCCGGCGGTCTTCGACCTGCGGCGCCAGAAGGATACCCCAGCGATACTCCGGCATCTTTACATAATCGAACTTGGCCCAGCCCTTCGGGTCCACCGAAACGGCCGTGCGCAGGTAGACCATGCTTTCCTGGAAATTCTGCGGGATCAGGTCATTCCACCAGTTGATGTAACCGGGGTGCCATTTCTCGAGCGCTTTCAGGACCTTCTTGTCCGATGACAGGTCCACGTTGTTGGGGATTTGCGTATCATAGCTGACATTGATCAGATCTAGCATCTTGGTCCTCTCAGATGGCGGCCCCTGCCGCCGAAATAATGTCGGGTCGGCGCGTCAGACGCGTTCCATGTCGTACTGACCGCGCTGTCCCGTGCCATAGCGTTGCAAGGCGCCGTCTTCGCCCACGGCGTTGGGGCGCTGGAAAATCCAGTTCTGCCAGGCGGTGAGGCGCCCAAAGATGCGGGTCTCCATCGTTTCGGGACCGGTGAAACGCAGGTTGGCCTCCATGCCCGTCATTGCGTCGGGCGAGAAGCTTGCGCGTTCCTCGACAAAAAGACGGACCTCATCATCCCAATCGATGTCGTCATAGGCATAGGTCACAAGGCCCGCAGCCTCTGCATCGTCCGCTTCAAGCGGCGTGCCGATCTTGTCGCGCAAGGTCTCAACCGTTTCGGGCGCGCCATAGAACCGGGTTTCCAGCCGGGTGAGGTCGTTCCCCATCGGATAGTGCCCGAAATTTGATGGCGACAGGATGATCGAAGCGATCGGACGATTGTCACCTTCAAACTCGTCCAGCATCATGTAGCTGCGATCAACCGCCCAGAGCAGCTCGGCAAACGGTCCGGCAAAGCACGAGCCATGCTCCACCAGAGCGACTAGACTGCGCGCGGTCACGTCAACGCGTTTGAGCACCCGTTTCCAGTAACTCAGGATTTCGGAGGCCAGCCAGAAGCTTGTGTTCTCCAGAAGCATCCGTTCGTGGGCCAGCACCCGATCCGGATCCCCTTGGGTTTTGAACGCAATGAGGCCGATCTCGCGTTCGTTGAGCCGCAAGTGCAAGATGGCGTCGTCAAGTTCCCGCGCGACCCGCAACAGATACGAAGATGCGCCTTGACCGTGCAGAGCATCCGTGGACGCGGGCGCCGGCTCGTCAGGACCGTGGATCGTGACCGTGGCCATCCGGCCATCCCGGTCGATTGCGACCTCCACTGCCGAGTAGTTGACTGCGCCGTCCGGTCCAACGTCGCGGGTCAGCGGATTCAGTTTGATCCCGCGCAGATCACCAGGTTTCTCGGTGGCTGCCGCAAACTCCCGTGCTCGCATCTGTACAACGTCGTCGAATGAGGCATTCGGCACGACCTCGTCCACCAGACCCCAATCCTTGGCGCGCTGACCTTTCACGCCCTCTTCGGTTGAACAAAACACATCTGCCAGATCGCGCCGCACCTTGCGTTTGTCAGTGACGCGGGTCAGCCCGCCGGTCCCGGGCAGAACCGCCAGCAATGGTACCTCGGGCAGGGCAACGGACGATGCGCTGTCATTTGTCAGCAGGATGTAACTGCAGGCCAGGGCGAGCTCGTATCCACCCCCGGCGCAGGACCCTTTGACTGCGGCAATGTATTTCTGCCCAGATTCCGCCTCAGCCGCTTCGTAGGTGTTGCGCGTCTCGTTGGTGAATTTGCAGAAATTCACTTTGTGGGCGTGGCTTGCACCACCCAGCATTCGGATGTTTGCACCAGCGCAGAACACCTTTTCCTTGGCCGATTGCATGATGACGACCGAGACCTCGGGGTGTTCGAAGCGCATCCGCTGCACAATGTCGGCGAGCTCGATGTCGACGCCCAGATCGTACGAGTTCAGCTTGAGCTCGTAGCCATCGAAGAGGCCGCCATTTTCATCAACATCCATGTGGAGATTGGCGACAGCACCATCGAAGGTCACACGCCAATGGCGATACCGCGACGGATCAGTCTGGAAATCGATGGGATGCGTCATCGTGCGGCTCGCTTCGCTTATGTGTCGTCAGGATAGACGGTGATACAGGTCTGACAAGGTGATTTCTGCATGATAATGCCTAAATCTTCCGTTTGAGCCAAACATTATGCTTTATAGTGCATTTTGACGTGTGAGCGCCTGTTCCTCCAGACGATCGCAATGGGTCCGAACCCGGGCAAAAGGCACCGGCAGAGTCGCGCCCTGCGACGCCGCAAGATGCTTTCGTACCTCCTCGCACAAACGACGGGTTGCGTTTGGGCGCTCCATCTTGAGTTTGAGCGCGGCATTCGCCAGTTGGATGACCGCCTGCACACTGGCGCGATCCGGGCCGCCTGCGGGCAAGGCCATCCACACCGGTTCCAATGCCTCGTGTGCCTCCCAGAAATATCCGTGATCGTAGAAGGTCAAACCGGCCAGAAAAGACCGGCTTTGCGCCAGATCAGCGACGGACATCCCCTCGCGAACCGACGCGTGAAGCGGCGAAAACCACTGCGGGTCGTGACGTGTCGTGAGGCCTGGTACATAGGCATGCGGAGGCAAGGCCACGTCAGACGGCGGCTGAGGCGCGAGAGGATCAGCCAACCGCGACCTCGGCAGCTTCGATCCGGCGAAGGCGTGCGACGAAGCTCGTCACAGCCTCGATCATCGCGTCGGCTGCTTCGTGATGCGGCACATGCTGGCATTCGTCCAGGATCAGTGTGTCAACGGGTGCATAGCAACGGGTTTCGATTTCCTCGATCTGGGCCAGAGACCCGAACTGATCGTCTTTGCCCTGGATCGCCAGAACCGGCACGCGGATGTAGTCGATCACATCCGCAACGTTCCAATCGCGGAACCCGGGGTCGAGCCACGTTTCAACCCAACCGCGAAAGGCCATATCCGGATCCCGATGGTACTTGGCAAGGCGCGCTCGCAAGTCGCCGCTGGGGTAGTCCGCCGCCAGCCGCGCGATCTCGGCCAGACCGTCGGGCTCGGTAAAGAAATGCGGAGCTTCCAGGATCAGACCGCGAATGCGGTGATCGACAATGCTGCCTGCACAGATCGCCGCAATGGTCGCGCCGTCGCTATGCCCAAAGAGGATCACTTGCTCCAGCCCCGCCACGTCCAGCAGGGCAGGCAGGGTCTCAGTGGCGTCGCGGCTCATGAAATCCAGGGGCCACGGAAGATCTCGCGGTGAGGACTGCCCGTAACCGGATCGGGAATAGGCCAGCACCCCGCATCCCGTGGCCGCAGCCAGTGCCTTGGGAAAGTCCCGCCAAAGCGCGGTACAGCCCAATCCTTCATGCAGAAGAATGAGGGTCGGAGCAGCGTCCGGCGGGGGGCCGAAACAGGCGTATTCCAAAGACTGGCCGTTGACCGCCAGGGGATGCGCGGGCGATGAGACCCACTCCATCACACGGTGTCCCGCAGTTTGAAACGCTGGATCTTGCCCGTCGCCGTCTTGGGCAGGTCGGGTACGAATTCCACCCATCTCGGGTACTTCCAATTGCCGACCTTGTCCTTGACGAATTCCTGCAGTTCCGTGGCCAGCCCGTTTGGTGCCGTGCTGTCTTTGAGCACCACAAAAGCCTTGGGCTTGTCCAACGCGTCCTCGTCCTGCGCTGCGACCACCGCCGCCTCAAGCACCGCAGGATGCGCGACCAGGGTCTGTTCAACCTCGAACGGAGACACCCAGATGCCGGAGACCTTGAACATGTCGTCCGTGCGCCCGCAATAGATGTAGCGGCCATCCTCGGTCAGCTCGTACTTGTCGCCAGTCCGCGTCCATTCACCTTCGAACGTGGCGCGGCTTTTGCGACGCTGATTCCAGTATCCGTCCGCCGCCGAGGCCCCGCGCACAAGCAGCTCGCCCAGTTGACCGGGGACGACGTCATCGCCGGTTTCGTCAACAAGGCGCAGCTCATAACCCGGCACGGCGCGGCCCGATGTGCCGTATACGGTGTCGTCCAGCCGGTTCGACAGAAAGATATGCAGCATTTCGGTCGATCCGACCCCGTCCAGAATGTCGACGCCCCAAAGCTCGGCCCAGCGTTCGCCAATGCGTTCCGGAAGGGCCTCGCCCGCCGAGATGCAGCGGCGCAACGGCGCTTGGGGTTTACCCGAACGATCCATATGCGCCAGCGTTGCAGCATAAAGCGTCGGGACGCCACAAAACACCGTGGGTTTCTGGCGGTCCAAAATCGACACCACTGCGTCCGGGGTCGGTCGGCCGTCAAAGAGGATCACAGTGGCGCCGACGGACAACGGGAAAGTCATGGCGTTGCCAAGCCCATACGCAAAAAACAATTTTGCCGCGGAATAGACCCTGTCGGCCTCGCGAATGCCCAGCACCTCTGCGCCATAGGTATCCGCGGTCGCCTGAAGCGCGCCATGAACATGGCGCACGCCCTTGGGCGCTCCGGTCGAGCCCGAGGAATAGAGCCAGAACGCAACCTCATCCTCGGAAGCAGGGACCGTTGAGATCGCCTCGGCTCCACTTATGAAGTCAGCGTAGCGGATCGTTCCTTCCGGGGCCGGGCCGTCGCAGATGACAACGACTTGCCGCAGGTCGGGCGTGGTGTTGGTCACAGGCGCAACGACTGGCCAGAGTGCCTCGGATACAAAGAGGATCGCAGCCCGGCTGTCGGCCAGAATGGCCGCGTATGTGTCTGCCACCAGCATGGTGTTGAGCGGCACGGGGACAACACCTGCCTTGAGCGCTCCCCAGAAAATCTGCGGAAACTCGATCTGATCAAGCACGATCATCAGCGCACGTTCCTCGCGGTGGATCCCCAAGCGGGCGAAGGCGCCAGCCACTTGGTCCGTTCGCGATGCGAAGTCTCCGTATGTGAGCTCTCGACCGGGGTCAGATGACTCACAAAAGGCGATCTTGCTGGCGCGGCCTTCGGCGATGTGGCGGTCGACGAAATAGGCGGCGGCGTTTTGGCTGGATATCATCTGGCCTCCTTCGTGCGGGTGTTCCATTGGAACACCAGCAGCGCCCGAGACCGGCCGAAGCCGACTCGAACGATTCCTCCTCCGACCTCATGAATGCACTATAGCGCCATTCACGCAAGAAAATTTGCCTATAGGTGCATTATATTGCAAACATCCGAGCTATCCGACACGACCAACCGCTCAGGGTAGGAGGAACAAGGTGATCGAAGGGAACAGCACCAGGATCACCACGCGCACGATGTCCGAACCCACGAAGAAGAGAACCGATTTGTAGGTGTCGATCATCTTTGTCGCCCGATCCATTGCGTTGATGACAAACAGGTTCATTCCCACCGGAGGCGTGATCAGGCCGACCTCTACCACAATCAGCACCAGAATGCCGAACCAGATCGCGACATACTCGGCTTCGATCCGATCAGCCATGACCTGGGTGACACGGATCCCAAGCGTCGACATCTGATCGCGTGTCAACGCGATACCATCGGCCACAGATTGCTGGATCGAGGCCAGCATCTCGGGCGCAAGACCCTCGGGGACCCCCTGACGCAGCGCGTCCGCAACCGCTGTCGCTTGCATGTCGAGCAGTGACACCAGCCCGAAATCCAGTGCGCTGATCACCGGAAAGAATATCGGGATGGTCAGCAGGATCATCGACAGGCTGTCCATGAGGCAGCCAAACAGAAGGTAGAAGACCAGGATGAGGCTCAGCACCACCCACGGGCTGAAACCCTGGCTGACCACGAAATTCGACAGCTCTTGCGGAACCTGCGTGAGTGCCAGAAATCCGTTGTAGAAGCCCGCTCCGAGGACGATGAAAAAAATCATCGCAGTGGACCGTGCTGTGACCAGAAAGCTTTCAACCATACTCGACCGGGTGAGCCCCCCATTCGCCCATGCAATCACGCCTGTGCCCAGGGCGCCGACGGCCGCGCCTTCGGTCGGGGTGAACCAGCCGAGATAGATGCCGCCGACCACAAGGCTGAAAACCAGCAGAACCGGCCAGACCTGCAGAAGTGCGGCGAACCGTTCGGAATAGGGAACCGGCGGTCGGGTTCCAGCGGCCTCAGGATAGAGGCGGACATAGATCGAGATTGCGATCACATAGCCGATGGCCGCCAGGATCCCGGGAACGAAGGCGGCCAGAAACAGCTTAGCGATGTTCTGTTCGGTGAGGATCGCGTAGATGACCAGCACGACCGAGGGAGGGATCAGGATACCGAGCGTGCCACCCGCGGCCAGCGTCGCGGTCGAAAAGCCACCGTGATAGCCGTAGCGCCGCAACTCGGGCAGGGCGACGCGCCCCATGGTGGCCGCCGTGGCAAGTGAACTGCCGCAGATCGCGCCGAATCCGGCGCAGGCGCCAATGGCAGCCATGGCAACGCCGCCCCTCCGATGGCCAAGCCATCCTTCGGCCGCACGAAAAAGCGCCGAGGACATACCGCCCAGCGTCGCGAAATGCCCCATCAGCAGGAACATCGGCACGATGGTCAGCGAGTAGCTCGAAAAGGTCGTGTAGGTTTCATTCTTAAGCCGGGAAAATGCAACATTGGTATCGCCGGTGACCATCGAGAGCCCGACAAGACCCACCAGAAACATCGCAAGCCCGATCGGAACCCGGAGAACGATCAGCAGCATCAGCGCGGGAAACGAATAGATCCCGATCTCGAGTGAGGTCATTCCCCGGCCTCCGCGCCGGTGATGATCGTTTGACCGGTGACCATCTCGTAGACCCGTGCACCGGCGACATAGACCCCGACCACCGCCGCGACCACCGCGCCGAAGAGGCTCGCCGCATAGGCCCACCATATGGGAAACTGCAGCAGAAACGTGGTCTCGCCATAGCTGAGCTTGCTCATCATGCCTTCGTAAAGCCGCCATGCGATCAGGATCAGCACGGCAGCAAAGACCGCGTCGGTGATGGCGCGCAGAAACCGGTTCGCACCATCGGGCAGCGCGTTTGTGAAGATATCGACCGAAGCATGGCCCGCCGTGATCTGGCAGAGTGGCAGAAACGCAAAGATTGCAAAGGCTACGCCCGCTTCGACCAGCTCGAAATCGCCATTCACGGGTCCGACGCCCAGAGCAATCATCCAATCCGAAAACGCGGGGGCAAAT
>JBCCVT010000123.1:0-8738 GCA_039195015.1 Pseudomonadota bacterium | reverse complement strand
TGCGGCGGCAACCGGATCTTCGGAATAGGAAAGGACGGTCATCCCATTTAGGAGGTCCCCGAGCGAAGCGTTCGGCGACCCTTCAAGGGCGATTTTGGCGAGCCTGTTCTTGGCAACACGCACGGATCCACCTGCATCGCGAGCACGCGCGCGCAGATCCTGCATCTCGGCAACTGTCAGACCGGCGTAATGCGCAACCACTACGACGCCAGAGCTTTCGAAGATCTGGCCGAGTTCCTCGACCACTTTCTCTTTCTGGGCTCTATCCACAGTTTCACTCCAATCAAGGGGGGCATGTACCCCCCGGCTCTCTTATGCCGGGGGCAACCCGGCGATTAAGTCCGTATACGGGGCAAAGCCAAAACCACCCGAAGGCAATCGGGTTAATGGTCCTTCCCGTCTCAGGCAGGAAATTAAGGGGTCCGAGGACACCACCCACCGTCTTGGACGAAACGCAAATCAGCGCACGAAGAATCGCGCGCTGATCCGCAGACCAGACAAGTAGGCAGAAACCGACCCTTCGGCAAGGGGTAAATCGTAAATATCCCGTAAATTTACGGTCCGCGGCCAGGCCGGCCCGCATTCCGTTCGGTCATGTATACAACGGCCATTGTGAACATCCTTGCATGCGTTGTCCACCGCCCGTGACATGCTACCCTTTCTCCACTGTCCGCTTCCCCAACGACGAACGAGTTTCAAACATGTCCTCTTCTTTCGATACGACCTATTTCTTTGGTGACAGCCTCACGGATGTCGCCAACATCTTCAACGCGCTCTCGACGGCCCTGCAGGCTCAGATCCTGCCCGACCTGATCGCCGCGCTCGGGCCGGACCCGACGCCCGAAGAGATCGCCGCCGCCACGGCACAAGCCGCGCTGCTGGCCGAACAACAGGCGACAGCAATCCTGTCGAACCAGGGGCCGGAGCGGGCGGTGACCAACGAATTCACCTTCGCTACGTATGCCGGTGATCTCGGCGCTTTTGACGTGGCCAATTTTGGGGTCGCTGGCGCGCTCGCGGTCGGAACGCAAGAACCCTTTGGGCCCGGCACCGGGTTCGATTCGAACCTTGGCGGTCAGATCGATCGCTATCAGCTTGCAACCCAGGGCCAGGCTGGGCCGAACGCGGCCGCGGTCCTCTTTATCGGGTCGAACGACTTTTCCGCGAATTTCGGCGCGGTTCTCGACGATCCCGGATCGTCGATCTTCGACCTGATCGAAGCCGCCGCAGAGTCGATCGACACGATCGGCGATGCCGTCGAAGATGCCGCCCGCGATCTGAGCGCCACCGGGGTCGAGACGGTCTACCTCGCCACGCTGCCGCCCAGCAATTTCTTCCCGATCATCGACATCGAAGACGAAAGCTTCTTCACCCTCTCGAACCTGACCGTCGACATCTACAATGGCTTCCTCAGCGCTTCGGCGGCGGACCTGCGCAGTGAAGGGATCGACGCGCAAATCCTCGATCTCTCTGCCGTCGCCCGGGCCTTCATTGAGGACCCCACCGGGTTTGGCGTGATCGCACCGCGCAGCGACTTCCTGAACGATGGGAGCACATTTGACAGCGACCAGGTCGGGTTCTGGGATCCGGTCCATCCGACGGAAGTCGTTCATCAGGCCTGGGGCGCATACACCGCCTTTGTGCTGGACGGCGGCACCACCGCATCGCTGTCCAATTTCGGCACGATCAATTTCCAGGGCGGCGGGAACAACGCCGTCTTTGCAAATGGAGGCAACGACACGGTCTTTGCAAATGACGGGGACGACATCATCTTTGGCGGTACCGGCGATGATTACGTCTTTGCCGGACGCGGCAGTGACCTGATCTCGGGCGGCGCCGGAGACGACACACTCTTCGGACAGAACGGGCGCGACATCATCGACGGCGATGGTGGCGATGACGAACTGCGCGGCGGCAACGGAAGCGATGTCCTGCTGGACGGGCTGGGCAATGACACCGTCTATGGCGGACGTGGAGACGATGTTTTCATCTATGTCGAAGGCACGCTCGACGGCGACGGCACCGCGACGCAGGACACCTTTCGCGGCGGCAAGGGTCAGGACACGCTGTACCTTGTGCTTGACGACGCCCGGTTTGCCGATTTCGGCACCAGCGGCCAAGCCTCGGTTCTGGCGGATCTGGGAATCTCAATCCGCGGCGTTGAAACCGTCACCGCGATCAATGGGCGGGACGGGGTCGAGCCGGAATTGGGCGGCTTTGACTGGTTCACGCGGGGCGACTACTGGGGATTGTTGCCAGCTCCGACCCCGGACGTTCTGGTCTGACGCGAAAAAAAGGCGCCGGAACAATCCGGCGCCTCATTGTCCGTTCCAACCGGATACGTTTATTCGCCCGAGGCGCTCGCCACATCCAGAGTAACGCCTGGGCCCATGGTCGAACTCAGCGCGATCTTTTTCATGTATGTGCCTTTGGCACCCGACGGCTTGGCGCGCGCAACGGCCGCGATAAAGGCGCGGACGTTTTCGGCCAGCTTGGCTTCGTCGAACGAGGCTTTGCCGACGCCGGCATGGACGACGCCGCCCTTTTCCGCTTTGAATTGAACTTCGCCGCCCTTGGCGGCTTCAACCGCGGCTTTGACATCCATGGTCACCGTGCCGACCTTGGGGTTCGGCATCAGGTTGCGCGGGCCCAGGATCTTACCCAAACGGCCAACGATCGGCATCATGTCCGGAGTTGCGATGCAACGGTCAAATTCGATCGTGCCGCCCTGAATGGTCTCCATCAGGTCTTCGGCGCCAACGATATCCGCGCCGGCGGCCTGCGCTTCCTCGGCCTTTGGGCCACGGGCAAAAACCGCCACGCGCATCGCCTTGCCGGTGCCGTTCGGCAGGCCAACGACACCACGCACCATCTGGTCCGCGTGGCGGGTGTCGACGCCGAGGTTCATCGCGATCTCGATGGTTTCGTCGAATTTCGCGCCGGCATTGGCCTTGACCAGGGCAACTGCGTCCTCGACCGACAGGTTGTCCTTGCCAGCGAAGGCGTCGCGCGCCGAGCGGGTCCGTTTTCCAAGCTTTGCCATCTTACTTCACCTCGATGCCCATGGACCGGGCCGAGCCCAGGATGATCTGCATAGCCGCGTCGACGTCGTTCGCGTTCAGGTCCTTCATCTTCGCTTCGGCGATTTCGCGGACCTGCGCGGCGGTGACAGTGCCGACGGTTTCACGGCTCGGGGTCTTGGCGCCCGATTTCACCTTGGCCGCCTTCTTCAGGTAATAGGACGCCGGCGGCGTCTTGATGTCCATGGTAAAGGACTTGTCCTGATAGTAGGTGATCACGGTCGGGCACGGCGCACCCGGCTCCATATCTGCGGTCTTGGCGTTGAACGCCTTGCAGAATTCCATGATGTTGATGCCGCGCTGACCCAAAGCCGGTCCGACCGGCGGGGATGGGTTCGCCTGACCTGCAGGAACCTGCAGTTTCATAGTACCAGCAAGCTTCTTGGCCATTTGGTTTTCCTTTCAACTCGGGTGAAACGCGATTCACCCAGACTATGTTGCGTGGTGCGACCAGGGATCGCGATCCCTGCAATCTCCCACGAGAGAATCTCGCCCGAAGACGATAAGGGCGCCGCGTACAACGGAACGAGGATCTTGGCAAGTGTCGCGGCGAAGTTTCACCGGGCTGCGGTGAGCTTGTCTCCCAGGGTGCTGAAGCGTTTAATGACAGTCCGCTTGTTCACAACAATCGACTACTACCGCCTTAAAACCGCACTTCATATATCTCGGTGCGGCTACCATCGTTTTCCGTTCTTGTTCCAGACTGATGAAATCCGGATTTGATGAGGACGCGTTTGGACGCTGCATTCTGTTCCGCGACCGTGGCAACAATACGGGCCAGTCTTTGCGCGCAGTTTCCGTATCTCAGCAGGCCTCGCACAAACTCAGTCGCAAAACCCTTGCCCCAGACATCGGGTAATAGCGCGTACTTGACTTCGGCAGTCGACTGATTTCCCGGATGCACAAGACCACCAAATCCAATCGTTTTGCTGCGATCGAGGCGTTCAATTGCGAACATACCATAGCCGCGCTTTTGGTAGTTGTCGCGGGTGACCCTGATCCACCGTGCCGCATCCGAAGCCGAAAGGGATTGCCCGTCGTCAATCCACCGAACAACGCTCTTCATGCTGTAAAGTGCCAAAATGTCGTGTTCATCTGCCTCACGCCATCTTCGCACGACGAGGCGATCTGTGCGAAACACGTCTTCATGTTCCATGGGCTAGCCTGAGTAACGGGTCACTGTGGCCATCCAACGATCATAAGGCATCCGATTTTGTCGCGGAGGCCTGAGAAACACCGACGGAAAATGAGGGGAGACCTCACCCGCGAAGCACGAAAGTTGTAGTGCAATGCTCAAGGCATCACGGTGGCGACCACCCGGTCGGCGACCGTCGTCAGCTCTGTTTGGTGACCTGGGTGTATTCCAGTTCGACCGGGGTTTCGCGGCCGAAGATCGACACCGACACCTTGAGGCGCTGGTTGTCGTCGTCCACCTCTTCGACCATCGCGTCGAAGTCTTCGAACGGGCCGTCATTGACCTTGACCTTCTCGCCCACTTCAAAGTGGATCAGCGTTCGCGGTGCTTCTTCGCCCTCCTGAACGCGGTTCAGGATCTGGTTCACCTCGGCATCGCGCATCGGCATCGGGCGGCCTTGCGGACCGAGGAACCCGGTGACGCGGTTGATCGAGTTGATCAGGTGGTAGCCCTGGTCCGACATCTCCATATGCACAAGGACGTAACCCGGCATGAACCGGCGCTCGGTCGTGACCTTCTTGCCGCGCCGCACTTCGATCACCTCTTCGGTGGGCACCAGCACCTCGTCGATTTCATCCTCAAGACCGTGCTCGGCCACCGAGGTCCGGATCTGTTCCGCGATCTTCTTCTCAAAATTCGAGAGAACGCTGACCGAATACCACCGTTTCGCCATGCACTTGCCGTCCTTCGTCTGTTCCCTGCCGGGCGTATGTTGCCTTAGGCGGATGGCCCGCCGAAACCCCGAACAAAAAGCGGCGCGCAACACGAATCGCCGCACGCCAAACTTCGAGGTGACCGTTCACCTACCGCCCGCGCTCATCAAGCGCAAGAGGCTGGGCGTTATCTGACCGCAATCGCGGGCCCTCGCGGGTTATCCAAAGAAGTTCAGGACGCCCTGCAGACCGCTACGGATCAGAAGATCCACCAGCGCAAAAAAGACCGCTGTCAGCGCCGCCATAATGAACACCATCACCGTGGTCAGAAACACCTCGCGCCGGGTCGGCCAGACGACTTTCGACACCTCGGCGCGGACCTGCTGGATGAACTGTATCGGGTTGGTGGAAGCCATGGGGCGGGGATCTCTCAGATTGCGGATGACAGGCATCTAGCGAGCGCGCGGCCCGAATTCAACGCCTTTTGTACAAACCGTGATGGTTGTGAATGGCAAATTGTCCGTTTTGTACACCTTTGTACGACGCCCCGATCGGGTTTGTTTCGCGGATGACCGGGCGATGGCAGGGGCAGCAGGGTTCGAACCCGCGACCTACGGTTTTGGAGACCGTCGCTCTACCAACTGAGCTATACCCCTTGAGCGTGCCATGGCGTAGTCCAGCAGACCGGGAGAATCAAGTGCGATTTGTGCCGAAACCCGATGCGGCGAAAAGGCCGTAGCGGAATGGTCGGCGGCATCCCGATGCCAGGTCCAGACCGTGCCTGCATACGCGGGTCCGAAGGCCTGCGCCTGCCCCGCGGATTGCACCTGACCCTGTCCCGTGGGAGGCTGCCCGTCACCGCGCCGGGACGCGCGGGGCGAGAGGCAACGAGTGGGTCCAGAGGCATGGTGCGCCGATGCGCTTGATCGCGTTTTTGACACTGGCGGCGATGGCGCAATGCCAGCCGGATGAAACGCTCACCGGTCACGGTGCGGCAGGCCGAACCTGGATCTTGCAAGAGCGCGGCGATGATCCGGTCGACCTGCGCACGGAACTCCGCTTTTCCCGACGCGGAGTGTTGGAGGGGCGTGGGCCGTGCAATCCGTTCCGGGCGCGGGTCAGCGTGCCCTATCCGTGGTTTGCGCTCGAAGAATTCGAAAGCGGTCAGCAGGCCTGCCCGGACCGGGATGCCGAAGAGGAGGTGATCGTGGCACTCAAGTCGGTGACACTGGTCGAGATCGCGGGCGACACGATGCTTCTGACCAATGACGACGCAACGCTGCTTTTGCGGTTCAAGGCCGAGTGAGCCGATCGACCAGACGCGACCGCGCCTCGGGCAGCGGGCGGCCACCCATCTCGCGCGCAACCTTGGTATCGAGAAAGTAGCCAGTGGTGGAGAGCGCCTGCGCGATCTCGGCATCCTCGGCCGATCCCTGACCCAGCAGGACCGGTGGCAGGGGCAACAGACGATCCGCCCAATCGCCCGCGCCGGCACGCGACACCGCGCGACCTGATTTGGGCGAGACATAGATCAGGTCGTCTGTGGCGCCCGTGGCCGCGCAGACGCTCAGATCAAGGCGGAAGCCCAGGGCGTCGAGCAACGCCATTTCCCATTGCAGATACGCCAGTGGCCAGATCTCGTCCTGCCCCAGCAGATCCAGAAGCCGTTCGGTGCGCAGATAGAGATTGCCGTGGGGCTGCCGTTCCGGCAGGCAATAGACCACAAGCGACGTGACGGCGTTCAGACCCGCCAGCGCCAGCCGCCCGCCGAGGGCGGCGGCGGCGCGGCTGCGAACCGGTTCGACCGAATAGGTTCCGATATGGTCGTCAAGCCGCGCGCGCCAGGTCACGTCAAGCTGCGCGCCGGGCTGCAGGATCGGGGCGATCTTTCGACTGGTCCCGCCGCGGACGACGCCAGAATGGCGTCCTTGCACAGGGGTGAACATGTCGATGATTGCCGCCGTTTCGCCATGGCGACGCACGCTCAGCAAAATGCCCTGATCGCGCCATTCCACGGCACCGCCTCCTGTTCGCCTTGTGCATCCGATCTCATCCGGGATCGGGGCGCAAGGGGGACATGCGCTCTTCGATCCCTTCGGTCTCCTGTCGCGCCAGCGAAGACGACCCGAAGGGCGGATGAGCGCCCGTTATTCTAGGCGAGCCCGGGCTCACCCAGCAGGTGGCGGCCCTGGCGGTCTTCGACCTCGATCACCCAGAGGTCGCCGTCAAAAGACAGTTGCCGTCGCACGGCTGCATCCACGTCCCGCTCGGCCCCTTTCACAAGCTCGACCCAGGTCCGGTCGCCGGTCATCAGATCAAACGAGCGCTGCAGCGCCACCGCCTGTCCATCCAGCGTGTTCAACTTCACAAGTACCGCGCCCGCCGTGTCATCGCCATGCGCCGTGACAAATCCCGGGATATCCATCATCCGCAGCCGCGCCAGATAGGCGTCGACCCAGAACCGCGCGGTCAGCCGGGTCATGGATTGCCGTCTTTGAAATCCAGGCCCATTTCGGAATAGCGTTCAGCCTCATCGAGCCAGTTCGGCCGCACCTTGACCTGCAGGAACAGGTGGATGCGGCGGCCGAGGAACGCCTCGAGCTCGGCCCGTGCCGCCTGGCTGACCGCCTTGATCGTCTCGCCGCCCTTGCCCAGCACGATCCCCTTGTGCCCGTCACGGACCACATAGACAATCTGGTCGATCCGGGCCGAGCCATCCTTGCGCTCTTCCCAGTTCTCGGTCTCGACGGTCAACTGGTACGGCAGTTCCTGATGGAGGCGCAGGGTCAGTTTTTCCCGCGTGGTCTCGGCCGCGATCATCCGCATGGGCAGATCGGCGATCTGGTCTTCGGGGTAAAGCCACGGGCCCTCGGGCACATGCTGGCCAAGCCAGGTCTTGAGATCGGCCACCCCATGCCCGCGTTCGGCCGAGATCATGAAGGTTTCCGCAAACCCGAACCGATCATTGAGATCTTTGGTGAGGCCCAGCAGCACCTCGGATTGTACCTTGTCGATTTTGTTGATCGCCAGCGCCACCGTACGCCCCGAGGCGACCTCGGCCAGACCGTCGAGGATCGCCTCGACCCCCGGCGTGACACCGCGATGCGCCTCGACCAGCAGCACGATCAGGTCCGCATCCGCCGCACCGCCCCAGGCGGCAGCCACCATCGCGCGGTCGAGCCGCCGGCGCGGGCGGAAGAGCCCGGGCGTGTCGACGAGCACCAGCTGCGCATCGCCGTCCAGCGCCACGCCCCGGATCCGGGTGCGGGTTGTCTGCACCTTGTGCGTGACGATCGAGACCTTGGCCCCGACCATCGCGTTGGTCAGGGTCGATTTTCCGGCATTCGGCTCGCCGATCAGCGCCACGAACCCCGCGCGCGTCATGCGTTTTGCTCCAGTGTTTCGAGCAGCCGTCGCGCGGCGGCCTGTTCGGCCTGGCGTTTTGATCCGGCTGTGGCCTCGGCCTTGCGGCCATCGGCGAGCTGCGCGGCGATGGTGAAGACCGGCGCATGATCGGGACCGGCGCGCGCAACCTCGACATAGCTTGGCGTCGCCTGGCCACGGGCCTGCGCCCATTCCTGCAGCGCGGTCTTGGCGTCGCGCGCATCCGCATCGACCTGCGCGATGCGATCGCCCCAAAGCCGCAGCACCGCGGCCCGCGCGGCATCAAGCCCGGCATCGAGATAGATTGCGGCCAGCACCGCCTCCATCGCGTCGCCCAGAAGCGCCTGCTTGCGGCGGCCACCCGACAGCATCTCGGACCGGCCGAGCTTGAGCACCGCGCCCAGATCGATCTGCCGGGCCACATCG
>JBCCVT010000122.1:0-8747 GCA_039195015.1 Pseudomonadota bacterium | reverse complement strand
TCATGCGGCTGATTCACGGAACTCTGGCCACGATGATCGGTGGAGCACCTTACGGGCTGATCCCGGACGGTGCGATCGAGATCCGCGATGGGCGCCTTGCCTGGATCGGTCCAACGGACAAGCTTGAACCCAACCCGGACGGCACCGAGACCGTCGACCTTGCGGGCAGGGTCGTCACGCCCGGCCTGATTGACTGTCACACGCATCTGGTTCATGGCGGCAACCGCGCAAGGGAATTCGAACTGCGCCTGCAAGGGGCAAGTTACGAGCAGATCGCGCGCGAAGGCGGCGGAATAGCCTCGACCGTTGCAGCGACTCGTGAGGCAAGCGAAGTGGAGCTTTTGGAGGGTGCCCTGGCTCGCGTGGACGGTCTGATGGCCGAAGGCGTGAGCTGCATCGAGGTCAAGTCAGGGTATGGTCTGGATGTCGAAACGGAATGCAGGATGCTGCGGGTCGCGCGTCGCATCGAAGCGCTTCGGCCCGTGCGGGTGCGCACCAGTTTCCTTGGCGCGCACGCCGTGCCGCGCGACTACGCCGGTCGCGCAAGTGCCTATCTGACGGGCGTTTGCCTGCCCGCTCTGCACGCTGCACAGGCCGAAGGACTGGTTGATGCGGTGGACGGGTTTTGCGAGAGGATCGCTTTTTCGGCGGATGAAATCCGCATGGTCTTTGAGGCCGCACAGGACCTGGACCTGCCCGTGAAGCTTCATGCCGAGCAGTTGTCGCACCAGGGTGGAACGGCCATGGCGACCAGATTTGGTGCGATGTCGGTGGATCATCTGGAACATGCGACCGAGGCCGATGCGCAGGCGATGGTCGCGTCCGGGACCGTCGCGGTTTTGCTGCCCGGGGCATTTTACACCCTGCGCGACACGCATGTACCTCCGGTCGACGCCTTTCGTGCGAACGGGGTGCCGATGGCCGTCGCAACGGACCTGAACCCCGGCTCGTCTCCGCTGCAGTCCTTGCTTCTGGCGATGAACATGGCCTGCACCCTTTTTCGGCTCACACCCGAAGAGGCACTTGCCGGTACGACAACACATGCCGCACGGGCGCTCGGCCTGACCGATACCGGCAGGATCCAACCCGGTCTGCGCGCCGATCTCGCGGTCTGGGATATCGAGAGCCCCGCCGAACTTAGCTATCGGATCGGCGCAAATCCCTTGCACATGCGCATCTTTGGAGGCGAACGATGTCCGTGACGCTGAAACCCGGCGCAACCACGCTCAAGGATTTGGAACGCGTTTGGCGCGGGGCGGTAGTGACGCTCGACCCTGGCGCGCGGGGGCCCGTGGACGCGGCTGCCGCGCTGGTGGCCAAGGCAGCGGCCGGTGACGCGGCGGTCTATGGGGTGAACACGGGCTTTGGCAAACTCGCGCATATCCGGATCGCGGTTGGCGACACGCAAGCGCTGCAGCGCAATCTGGTACTGAGCCATTGCTGCGGCGTCGGAGAAACCCTCGACGCGCAGACCACGCGGCTGATGATGGCGTTAAAGCTTCTGTCGCTGGGGCGCGGCGCAAGCGGAACCGCGTGGTCAACCGTGTCGCTCATCGAGCAGATGCTGAACGGGGATGTCCTGCCGGTCATTCCCACTCAGGGGTCGGTCGGTGCGTCCGGCGACCTCGCGCCCCTTGCCCATCTGGCAGCGGTGATGATCGGCGAAGGTGAGGCGATGGTTTCCGGTTCGGTCATGCCTGGTCGCGAGGCTTTGACACAGGCAGGGCTGGAACCGGTGACCCTCGGTCCCAAGGAAGGATTGGCGCTGATCAACGGTACACAATTCGGCACCGCCTGCGCGCTGGTCGGTCTTTGGCACGGCTGGGAAAGCCTTTGCGCGGCCTTGGTCACGGGCGCGATGTCGACCGATGCGATCATGGGATCAACCGCGCCATTGCATCCTGCACTCCACGCTTTACGCGGCCATCGCGGACAGGCCGAGTTTGCGGCCGCGCAGGACCGGTTGCTGGATGGGTCGGAAATCCGTGCCAGCCATCTGCATGGGGATACGCGCGTGCAGGACCCCTATTGCATCCGGTGTCAGCCTCAGGTGATGGGCGCGGCGATGGACCTTTTGCGCCACGCCGGCCACACACTTGAGACCGAGGCCAACGCCGTCACGGACAACCCGTTGGTGATCGTCGAGACAGGCGAGATCTTGTCCGGCGGTAATTTCCATGCGGAACCCGTAGCTTTCGCGGCAGACCAAACCGCAATTGCGCTTGCCGAGATCGGCGCTATCGCGCAGCGCCGGATTGCTCTGATGGTCGATCCGGCGCTGAGCCACGATCTGCCGCCTTTCCTGACGCCTGATCCCGGGCTGAATTCCGGCCTGATGATCGCCGAGGTGACGGCGGCGGCGCTGATGAGCGAAAACAAACATTTGGCTGCGCCGTGTTCGGTGGATTCAACGCCGACATCGGCCAACCAGGAGGATCATGTCTCAATGGCGGCCCATGCTGCGCGCCGACTGGATCGGATGAACGACAACCTCGCGCAGATCATCGGGATCGAAGCCATCGCCGCGACGCAAGGGATCCGGTTTCGCGCACCATTGCAGACCAGCCCGCGATTGCAGGAAATAGCATCTCGAGTAAACGCGGTCGTGCCGCCTTTGGAAGAGGACCGGTTCTTGGCCGGGGATCTGGTGACGGCCGCCGATCTGGTGCAGTCCGGCCGGCTGAGCGAAGGGTGTGATCTGCCGCGCTTGGCGGGCGGTGTGTGATGGAGCCCGTCACCGTTCGACGCGGAGACAGTCCCGTCGTGCTGGGCGTGCCGCATGCGGGGACCTGGCTGCCCGATGAGATCCGATCGATGCTGAATGATCAGGGACGGTTGCTGGCGGATACGGATTGGCACGTTGATCGGCTTTATGATGGGTTGGGACCGGATGTGACCGTCGTGCGGGCGAACGCGCATCGCTACGTGATCGACGCGAACCGGGATCCTTCCGGCGCGTCGCTCTACCCCGGGCAGAACTCCACCGATCTGGTTCCGCAAACCGACTTCGACGGGCGCCCGATATGGGATCTTGCGCCTGATGCGGCTGAGATTGCGGCGCGCATACAGAGATGGCATGCCCCGTATCACGCCGCGCTGCGCGCGGAGCTGGAACGCGTGCGCGGCGTCCATGGCATTGCAGTGCTCTACGACTGCCACTCGATCCGATCCCACGCGCCATATCTGTTCGAAGGGCGCCTGCCGGACTTCAACATCGGAACCAATCGTGGCGCCACATGTGATGCCCTATTCGAGAACGCTGTGACCGAGATCTGCCGCGCTGAGGCGGGGTTTTCAACAGTCGTGAATGGCCGGTTCCTGGGCGGATGGAGCACGCGGCATTACGGGCGACCGTCCGAGGGCTGGCACGCGATCCAGATGGAACTGGCGCAATCGACCTATCTGGCCTCGGAAAAACCTCCGTTTGCCTATCACCCGACCAAGGCGGGCAGGCTCCGCCCGACCCTGGCGCATATCTTGCACCGTATTGATGCGATCGCACGAGAGATGGGAGGACACCCATGACCAATCCCCGCCACAACCGGCGCGACATCTACCCGCCAACCGGTCCGGAGCGCAGTGCCAAGTCATGGCAGGCCGAAGCCGCCATGCGGATGCTGATGAACAACCTGCACCCGGACGTGGCCGAGAACCCGCACGAGTTGGTTGTGTATGGCGGGATCGGCCGGGCGGCGCGCACCTGGGATGATTTCGATCGAATTGTCGCATCATTGAAAGACCTCGAGCCCGATGAGACCCTTGTCGTGCAGTCCGGCAAGCCGGTTGCGATCATTCGCACGCATGTTGATGCCCCGCGGGTTCTGATTGCAAACTCCAATCTGGTACCGAACTGGGCCACCTGGGATCACTTCAACGAGCTCGATCGGCGCGGACTGATGATGTATGGCCAGATGACGGCCGGGTCTTGGATCTATATCGGCACGCAAGGCATCGTGCAGGGCACCTATGAAACCTTCGCCGAGGCCGGGCGACAACACTATGACGGTGAATTGCGCGGGCGCTGGATCCTGACCGCAGGGCTCGGAGGAATGGGCGGAGCGCAACCTTTAGCCGCTGTCATGGCCGGGGCGTGCTGCTTGGCCGTCGAATGTGACGAGGCCCGCGCGGACATGCGTATTCGCACGCGATATTGCGATGAAAAGACACGATCGCTCGACGACGCGCTGGCCATGATCGACCGTTGGACCGCCGCCGGAGAGGCCAAATCCGTGGCCTTGATCGGGAATGCGGCCGAGATCTTCCCCGAGATGGTCGCGCGGATGAAGACGGGCGGGATGCGACCGGATATGGTGACCGACCAGACCTCGGCCCATGACCCGGTGCACGGGTATCTGCCTCTGGGTTGGACGGTCTCGGAATGGCGCGGACGGCAGGAGACGGATCCGAAGGCCGTTGAAGCCGCAGCGCGCGCGTCGATGAAAACCCATGTCGCCGCCATGGTCAACTTCTGGAACGCGGGCGTGCCGACACTGGATTACGGCAACAATATCAGACAGGTGGCGCTGGACGAAGGGTTGGAAAACGCCTTTGCGTTCCCCGGATTCGTGCCCGCGTACATCCGGCCGCTGTTCTGCAAGGGGATCGGACCGTTTCGCTGGTGCGCGCTGTCTGGCGATCCCGAAGACATCTATAAAACGGACGCTGCGATGAAGCGGCTGTTTCCCGAGAATGCGCATCTGCATCGGTGGTTGGACATGGCCCGCGAGCGCATCGCGTTTCAGGGACTGCCGGCGCGGATTTGCTGGATCGGCCTCGGCGATCGCCACCGTGCGGGGCTTATGTTCAACGAGATGGTGGCCTCGGGTGAGTTGAAAGCTCCCATCGTGATTGGGCGCGACCATTTGGATTCCGGCTCCGTCGCTTCGCCGAACCGCGAAACCGAAGCGATGCAGGACGGATCGGATGCTGTGTCGGATTGGCCGCTGCTGAATGCGCTGGTCAACACCGCCTCGGGGGCGACCTGGGTCAGCCTGCACCACGGGGGCGGCGTGGGCATGGGCTTTTCCCAGCATGCCGGTGTGGTGATCGTGGCCGATGGCACCGATGAGGCGGCCCGTCGGCTGGAACGGGTGCTTTGGAACGACCCGGCATCGGGTGTCTGGCGTCATGCGGATGCGGGCTACGAAGACGCCATAACTTGCGCGCGCCAGCACGGGCTGCGACTTCCTGGGATCCTAGACTAAACGTTGCGCTGAGGCCAGAAACCGCGCCAATTCCCGCTGTCGCCCTGATCCGTTTTGGGTATCGTGCGGAAACGGCACGACATCAAAGAGGGCAGGGATGGATCGCGCGGATATTGTGGACGAGGCGTTTCGAAACCGCGTGGCCTCGGGAGATCTGCCGCCGGGACGGACTGCACATGGGCCGCTCGATCCAGCGCTGGCCGTTGAGATCTTCGGGGCGCAGATCCTGTCCCGCAACCTCGACCGGCGCGCGCGGAAAATGCAGGCGGCGGGGCAGGGGTACTATACGATCGGATCCTCGGGGCACGAAGGAATGGCGGCCGTTGCTGCAGCGCTGCGCCCGGACGACATAGCGTTTTTGCATTACCGGGATGGCGCGTTCCAGACGATGCGATCTGCACAGGTTCCAGGGACCAACGCGGCTCGCGACATGCTCCTGAGTTTCGCCACCGCACGGGCCGATCCGATTTCGGGCGGACGGCACAAGGTGTTGGGTGCGAAGTCGTTGATGATCCCGCCGCAGACATCAACCATCGCGAGCCACCTGCCCAAGGCCGTCGGCGCGGCCTATTCCATAGGACTGGCACGACGCCATCGGCCGGAACATCAGGTGCTGGCAGATGACGGCATTGTTGTGTGTTCCTTTGGCGATGCGTCGTCGAACCATTCCACCGCGCAAGGTGCCATCAACTCGGCCTGCTGGACGGCCTATCAGTCAGTGCCCATGCCGATCCTGTTCGTGTGTGAGGATAACGGCATCGGAATTTCGGTTCGCACACCGAAAGGCTGGGTCGCGCGGAACTTCGCGAACCGCCCCGGCCTGGGTTACTTCGCGGCGGATGGCCTTGATATCTATGACACGTTCCGGGCTGCAAATGAGGCGGCGGAGTTTGTGCGGACGCAAAGGAAACCCGCGTTTTTGCACGTGTCGGTCGTACGCCTTCTTGGCCATGCGGGGTCGGACCTGCAGCAAGCATATCTTGATCCCAAGGTCTTTGAAGCGTGGGAGGCCGACGACCCGCTTCTGCATTCCGCACGGCTGCTGATCGATCAAGGCCTTCTGACCGCTGAAGAAATCCTCGCGTTGTACGGCGAAGCCAAAGATGCCTGCGCCGGTATTGCAGCAGAGATTGCCGATTGCCCGCGACTTGAGACGGCAGAGGATGTGATGGCCTCGCTGATCCCACCAAAGCGCGCGTGCCGCGTGTCAAACGGGCCAAGCCCGGCTGTGCGAGAGACGGCATTCGGATCCGATGTGCGACAGCTTGCGGCGCCTCAGCCGATGAACCGGCTCATCAACTGGGCGTTGACGGATCTGATGCTGGAGCATACCGAACTGGTCCTCATGGGCGAGGACGTGGGTGCCAAGGGCGGTGTTTATGGCGTCACACAGAAGCTGCGCGATCGTTTTGGCGCAGATCGGGTGATCGACACGTTGCTCGACGAACAGTCGATCCTCGGTCTTGCAATCGGCATGGCGCATAACGGGTTCGTGCCCGTGCCCGAGATCCAGTTTCTGGCCTATCTGCACAATGCCGAGGATCAGCTGCGCGGCGAGGCGGCAACGTTGCCGTTTTTCTCAAATGGACAATTCGCCAACCCGATGGTGATCCGGATTGCTGGGCTGGGGTACCAGAGGGGGTTCGGCGGGCATTTCCACAACGACAATTCTCTGGCGGTTCTGCGCGACATACCCGGGATTGTGATTGCCTGCCCGTCGCGAGGAGACGACGCGGCCATGATGCTACGCGAATGCGTGCGCCTTGCGCGTGAGGAACAGCGCGTGGTCGTTTTTGTCGAGCCAATCGCGCTTTATCCGATGCGGGATCTTCTGGAGGAAAAAGATGGCGGCTGGCTGTCGACCTACCCCCAGACGGATCGGCGCATCGCATTGGGTGAAGTCGGGACCGAAGGCAGCGGCCCGCTGGCGATCGTGACTTACGGCAACGGTCGCTACCTGGCCGAGCAGGCCCGCGCGGATCTGTTGGATCTTGGCGTTGACGTGTGCGTGATCGATCTGCGCTGGTTGGCGCCGCTGCCTGGCGCCGCGTTGCAGGACGCCCTCGCCGGTTCAGGGGCGGTGCTGATTGTCGATGAATGCCGGTCCACCGGCAGCCAGTCCGAGGCGCTAATGGCCTTTTTGCAAGAGACGACGGATCTGCCGCATGCCCGCATCGCGGCCGAGGACAGTTTCATCGCCACTGGCCCAGCCTATGCCGCGACGATGCCGTCGCGCGCGTCGATTGTTGAGGCGGCACGCGCGTTGTTTCATGACGCAGGATTGGTGGCGGACACACGCCGCGGCGGTCAGCCGGGCTGATTAGTTGCCACCACCTTACGCCTTAAAGCGAAACCCAAGCTGCATTGCGTTTGGACGATTCCACGCAGGCTGCAACAAACCGAACGCCCGCCAGCCCGTCCTGAACGGTGGGGTAGACCACATCCGCCGACACCGCCGTGCCACTGCGATGGGCGATGATGGCATCGGCCGCCTCGCGGTAGATATTGGCAAACCCTTCGAGGTAACCCTCGGGATGACCGGGCGGGATGCGCGACATGCGTTCCGCCTGCGGACCCGCACCAGCCCCGCCGCGCGTGATCAACCGCTTGGGTTCTCCAAAAGGCGTGTACCACAGGTAATTCGGGTCCTCCTGCGCCCATTCCAACCCGCCCTTGTCGCCATAGACCCGAAGCCGTAGTGCGTTTTCATTGCCCGGCGCCACCTGGCTTGACCAGAGCATGCCGCGCGCACCGCCGGCGAACCGCAACAGCACATGGGCATTGTCGTCCACTTGCCGACCGGGCACGAAAGCCTGCAGATCGGCGGCAAGGCTTTCTGCGGTCAAACCGGTCACGAAACAGGCAAGGTTGTAGGCATGGGTGCCGATATCGCCGGTGGAGCCGCCGGCGCCGGACCGTGCCGGGTCGGTACGCCACTCGGCCTGCTTGAAGTCCTGTTCGACCGTCAGCCAGTCCTGCGGATATTCGACCTGCACAACACGGATCGTGCCGATTGCGCCGCTTGCGACCATCTCGCGCGCCTGCCGCACCATCGGGTATCCCGTGTAGTTATGCGTCAGGATGAACAGGGCATCCGAACTCTCGGCAGCTTTCGCGAGCTTCTTGGCATCCGCCAGCGTTGAGGTCAGGGGCTTGTCGCAGATCACGTGAATTCCGCGTTTCAGAAACTCGCGCGCGGCCGCGTAGTGCACATGGTTCGGGGTCACGATCGACACCGCCTCGATCCCGGTTTTCAGCCGCGCCTCGCGGATGGCCATCGATTTGAAGTCGTCATAGATCCGTGGGAGGCCCAGAGCCTCGCCCGAGGCACGGGATTTCTCGGGCGTCGAAGACAGGGCGCCCGCGACCAGCTCATAGCGGTCATCGATCCTGGCGGCGATCCGGTGCACGCCACCGATGAAGGCGTCATTGCCGCCGCCGACCATGCCCAGACGAATGCGGCCGGTCGTCTGTTCGTCGCGTCCCGATACCATCAGTCGATCCCCAGCATTTTGCGATTGGCGGCCTCGTCGGTTCCGCCAT
>JBCCVT010000121.1:0-8779 GCA_039195015.1 Pseudomonadota bacterium | reverse complement strand
TCAAAGGGTCGGTTTCCCGGGCGCTGAACCGGCGTTTCTGTTCCTTCTGTGTGACCGAGAACCAGTATTTGTAAATCCGGATGCCCGACCGTACGAGCATCCGCTCCAATTCTGGCGCCTGGCGCATGAACTCGAGATACTCTCCCGGCTGACAAAAGCTCATGACACGCTCGACACCCGCGCGATTGTACCAGGACCGGTCGTAGAACACCATTTCGCCGGCGGTCGGCAATTCCGACACGTAGCGTTGAAAGAACCATTGCCCCTTTTCTTCGGTTGTCGGTTTGTTCAAGGCAACCACACGGGCCTGACGTGGGTTGAGGTGCTCCATGAAGCGTTTGATCGTTCCGCCCTTGCCGGCGGCATCGCGCCCCTCGAACAACAACACGAACCGCTCGCCCGTTTCCTGCGCCCAATGTTGAACCTTGAGAAGTTCGGCTTGCAGTTTGGCCTTGTCGGCCTCGTACGCCCTGCGGCCGATTTTTCGGCTGTAAGGATAGCGCCCGGTCTCGAAAGCCTGGCGGATGAGCGCAGGACTCGGGGGGTGTCGGTCGGCGCCATTTGGAACGGCTTCTGCGGTTGCATTCTTGCTCTCGGTTGCGGTGTCGATCATGGGTGTCCCTTGTTATCGCTATGCCGATTTAACGGCATCGCACGATATTGATGGCCGGAAGGACCGCTGTCGTTGATATGTGTCATTTGTCGGTTACAAATCATGGGCTCAGGGCCACTTGTGATCGGTCAAGACGCCAAAAAGCTCTTGCCAAGACGGGGATTTCTTCCTAAGTCCGCGCTTCGTTTGCTCGACCGGCCAAAGAGGCATGCCGAGTCGTGCTGTGACCGCACCCGAAAAGGAGACGGAAATGCCCAAGATGAAGACAAAGTCGAGCGCCAAGAAGCGCTTTAAGGTCTCGGCCACCGGCAAGGTGATCTCGGCCCAGGCCGGCAAACGCCATGGTATGATCAAGCGGACCAAGAAATTCATCCGCGATGCCCGTGGCACCACGACCCTGTCCGCCCCCGACGCAAAGATCGTCAAGGGCTACATGCCCTACGACCGCTAAGAGGAGATTGCACAGATGTCCCGCGTTAAAGGTGGAACGACGACGCACGCGCGTCACAAGAAAGTCATCAAGGCCGCCAAGGGTTACTATGGTCGCCGCAAGTCGAACTTTAAGTCCGCGACACAGGCGGTCGACAAGGCGAACCAATACGCAACCCGCGACCGCAAGCAGCGCAAGCGGAACTTCCGCGCGCTTTGGATCCAGCGCATCAACGCTGCCGTGCGCAGCCATGACGAAGCGCTGACTTATAGTCGCTTTATCAACGGCCTGACGCTTGCCGGGATCGAAGTGGACCGCAAGGTTCTGGCCGACCTGGCCGTGCACGAGCCGGAAGCTTTCGGCGCGATCGTCGAAAAAGCGCAAGCCGCTCTGACCGCGTAAGGCCCAACAGGTTCAAGAAAGAAAGGCCGCGTCCGGTGCTTCGGGCGCGGCCTTTCCGTTTGTCGTGAGCAGTGTTGCGTTAAAGCATTGATGCGCAGCGTCGATGCGCCGGCGGTTTCCCGAGGTGATGTGGATTGAGCACCAGATGCCAGCTGGTCGGGTAACCGGGCGCTTTGGCCCGGGAGTAGGTGCAACCTGTTGCCGTCGTGTACCACTGACCTTCGTAATTCTCCGGCGGCTTTGCTCCGGTATGCGTTGGCCGTGCGTTTGCCGTCGTCGTCAGCACCAGCGTCAGGGCCGCTATCAGGGTCAGTGCCATGCGTATGCGTTTCATCCGAGGTCCTCTCGACATCAGGTTTCCGGTGCGGGAAGCCCCGCTTGCGGCAGATTAAGGCGATGATGTCGGGTGAATTCTGGGACTCTTTGTGGCGAAATCTGGGTTTCTCTTTAAAATCGTGCGCATATGCCTGAACTGCGCGACCGCGGACACGACCCCGGGTGAGCAAGAGGCGTGGGCCGAATGTACGACGTTGAAACAGTTGGACAGGAACGCAAGCGGCTCGCGTCCGGATGTCGATACCAAAGGGCTTCGCGCATAGCTGACGGTGCAAAACCAAAGTCAAACAGCGCGAATTCGTTCGCGAAGCAAACGCCCGGGCGTGGCCCCGCCACAAGGACCCAAAACCTTCAAGTCTGGTTCATGCCTGTCACCTATGTTGCCGTCGCACCCGACAGGGACCCGGGCAACGCGCTCACGCGGCGGCGTAAACCGCGCGTTCATAGGCGTCGTAGGTCTCCAACAAGGGCGGTTCCACGAAAGGTAGCGACTGGGTCATGATCACCGCCGCCAGATTGCGCGCGGGATCAATCCAGTAATGGGTGTTGCAGACGCCTGCCCAACTGAGCGTGCCCGCGCTGCGTTTGCCCTCCTGATCCGTTTCCGTGCGCACAAAGGCAAAACTGTGTGTCGTGTCTGCGGGCAGCTCGACATCCGCGGTCAGCGCGGGCGCCACGCTGGCCATACGGGCAAAGTGCTTGCCCTGCATCTGGTCGGACAGCATGTCCCGAAGACCCGCCTCACTCAGAATACGCGCACCGTCGAGGCTACCATTGTTCAGGACCATTCGAAGAAACCGCATGTAGTCGGGTGCGGTGGAATACAAAGCATGCCCCATCCCGTAGAATTCAGGTTTGGGCGGAGGCGCAAGCTCGAACGGGCCGAACGCACCGTCCTCGCCACGGATTGACACCGCGCAGAGGCGCTCGGACAGCTGGTCAGGTTCAAATGCTGTGTCGGACATACCGAGCGGATCGAAGATCTCGGCCTGGCAGAACGCGTCGATCCGGCGTCCGTCGACTGCCTCGACGACCTGTCCCAGCCAATCGGTGCTTGGGCCGTATCCCCAGCGTGTTCCAGGATCTGACGTCAGCGGATATGACATCAGCGACGCTTTGGTGCCGCTCAGAATGCTTGGGTTGCCTGTGGCCTCGAGGTATTTCGGTACGTCGGCGTTCCAGAACTCATACTCGAGGCCGCTCATATGCGTGGCCAGGTGGCGGACGGTTCCCACTGTTTTCTGCGGCCGCATTCGGGGCGTGTCACCGTCCCAACCGTCCAGAACCATAAGGTCATTCCATTGCGGCAATACGTCGGCGATCGGAGTGTCCATCGACAGCTTGCCGCGATCGATGAGGATCATCGCTGCGAGGGACCCGATGGCTTTCGTCATCGAAAAGATTCGGAACACCGTATCCTCTGCCGCCATGCGCCCGGGCGCAGCCTCGCCTGCGGCGCCGGAATAGGTGATGCCGGCTTCGGTACCCGCCATGGCAACCGCGAAAGGCACGGCGCCGCTGTCCACCGCGTGGCTGAGCACGCTGTCCATCTGTGTCATGATTTCCTCCCAACTGATGCCAAAGCGTAGGAAGCGCTGCGCACACCTGTCAACGTGCGGCTCGGCTTGCATTCGTCCGATGCTGGGGCTAGCAGAGCGTCAGGACGGTTCGCGGAGCGTGCGATGGACGATCTCAAAACGAAGTACTTGTCACGGATTGCCGATGCGGCGGATGAAACGCAGCTCGAAGACATTCGGATTGCGGCCGTTGGCAAGAAGGGCGAAGTCAGTCTGAAGATGCGCGAGTTGGGCAAGATGACGGCGGACGAACGTCAGGTGGCCGGACCTGCGTTGAACGCGCTGAAGGATGAGATCAACAGTGCTTTGTCGGCCAAGAAGGCCGCGCTTGCGGATGCGGCACTGGACGAACGGCTGCGCAGCGAGTGGCTCGATGTCACGTTGCCGTCGCGCATACGTCGTCAGGGGACGATCCACCCGATCAGCCAGGTGATGGACGAGGTCACGGCAATTTTTGCCGAAATGGGATTCTCGGTCGCCGAGGGCCCGCGTGTCGACACAGACTGGTACAACTTTGATGCGCTGAACATCCCCGGGCACCACCCTGCGCGGGCCGAGATGGACACGTTCTACATGCATCGCGAACCGGGCGACAACCGGCCGCCGCATGTGCTGCGCACCCACACATCGCCGGTTCAGATCCGGTCGATGGAGGCAATGGGCGCGCCGCTCCGCATCATCTGCCCCGGCGGCGTTTACCGGGCCGATTACGACCAGACCCACACGCCGATGTTCCATCAGGTGGAAGGGCTTGCGCTGGATACGGATATCTCGATGGCGAACCTGAAATGGGTGCTCGAAGAGTTCGTAAAATCCTATTTCGAGGTGGACGCGGTCGAGCTGCGGTTCCGCGCGTCACATTTCCCGTTCACGGAACCTTCAGCAGAGGTCGACATCCGCTGTTCGTGGGAAGGCGGCCAGCTGAAGGTTGGCGAGGGTGACGATTGGCTCGAAATTCTGGGGTCAGGCATGGTTCATCCGAAAGTGATCGCCGCCGGCGGGATCGATCCGGAGGTCTATCAGGGCTTTGCCTTTGGCATGGGGATAGACCGGATCGCGATGCTGAAATACGGCATTCCCGACTTGCGCGCCTTCTTCGACAGTGATCTGCGCTGGTTGCGGCACTACGGGTTCGCGAGCCTCGACGTGCCGACGCTGCATGGGGGGTTGAGCCGCTAAGCCCGAGCTCTCAGGGTCTGACGATCCCCATTCCGTGAGTGCTTTGGACGAATTGCCTGTTCCTGCAAAGCGCGCAACGCGCGATGGCGACGACACGACAGTTGGCGTCAAAGAAACTCGTTTCAATTCGATTGCGGCCTACTTTCTCGCGCAGGAGGGCACAGCATGACCAAATGGCTTGTGGGCGCGATGGTCGTTTTAATTGTGGTCGCGCACGTCTTTCTCTGGCGCTCGGGCATGCCGGTGGAGCAGAAGCTGACATTCACCGTTTTGAACGTGGCAGGTTGGACGATCGTGCTGGCGCCGATCTTTCTGGTGGGTCGGTGGTTGAAATCGGTCGAGACGCGAAATGCCAAGGCTCGGGAAGAATCTACGGGAATGTGAGGTGACATCCTTGCGCGCGCGGGTAGCGTCAGCCGTATGAAACATTTGATCCTCATCGCAAGCCTGGTCTTTGCTTTCCCCATCTTAGCGGCGGGGCAGACGAAAGACCTCTGCCATATGGAAATACCGTGCGCCATCGGAGAGCGGTCGTATCACCTGCGCGAACCGGACGGGTGGGATGGCCAGAATGCCTTGCCGGTATTGCTGCATTTTCATGGGTGGATGCGGCAGGGGGACCTGGTTGTAAAGCACGACCGGATCGCCAGCGCGACGCGCAAGCGTGGAGTTCTGCTGGTGGCCCCAAATGGGCAGCGCCGTACTTGGGACTTCTGGAGCTCGGAGACGCCGGATGTCGGTTTTGCGGCCGAGGTGCTGGCAGATGTAGCGCGGCGCTACCCTGTCGACCCCGCGCGGATTTACGTGTCAGGCTATTCGTATGGCAGTGCAATGGCCTGGCGATATGTTTGCGAGAATGGCCGCGATGTGGCCGCCTTGTTGGCCGTGGCGGGCACCTTGAGGCAGACCGAGGATTGCCCGCAAGCGCCGAAATCGGTGCGTCACGTGCATGGGTTGAAAGATCGGGTGATGGATTTTCCCTACGGTCCGGGCGGGGAGACAACCTATCCGGTGCAACTGTGGCGCGCGGCCTATGCTTGCGGTGTCGGCGAGCCAAGGGGCCAGTGGCAGGCGGTCGACTGGCTGGTGTTGGAGCGTGTGATCTGGGAGGATTGCGCGTCAGGCGGGCCAGTGGTTCTGGACACACATTCAGGTGGGCATTTCATTCCGCATGGGTGGATTGCGCGGCAGTTGGACGAGTTGCTGGATCTAGAATTTTCCTATCCTTGAAGGGTCGTGACGGACGGGCGGACGCTGTTGCGTGCCCTTCGGGCCGCAAGACGCCCCGCCCACCGTCCCTCTGGCGCTTGAACCTTGGCTGAAACTTTGCCATTGGCTCGGGGGTAACGCCGCTGAGGGACGACGGATGAAATTCACGCTTTCCTGGTTGAAGGACCACCTTGAGACCGAGGTCGATCTCGACGAAATCCTGTACGCGCTGACCGATCTCGGGCTTGAGGTCGAAAGCGTCACAAATCCCGGCGAGCGGCTGAAGGACTTTACCATCGGCAAGGTGTTGAAGGCTGAAAAGCATCCGGATGCCGACCGGTTGCGTGTGTGCCAGGTGGCCACCGACGAAGGCGAGAAGCAGATCATTTGCGGTGCGCCAAATGCACGCGAGGGTATCACGGTCGTCGTGGCCAAGCCGGGCGTTTATGTGCCGGGCATCGATACGACCATCGGCGTTGGCAAGATCCGGGGGGTCGAAAGCTTTGGGATGATGGCCTCGGAACGCGAGATGGAGCTGTCAGACGAACATGACGGTATCATCGAGCTGCCGTCGGGTGAGGTTGGGGAACGGTTCGTCGATTGGCTTGCGGAACACGATCCGGCCAAGGTGGATCCGGTGATCGAAATCGCGATCACGCCGAACAGACCCGACGCCCTGGGCGTCGAAGGTATCGCGCGGGATTTGGCGGCGCGGGGATTGGGGAGGTTGAAACCGTCTTCGATCGAACCGTTGCAGGGCAGCTTCCCTTGTCCGGTTCCGGTCACGATCGACGAGGACACGTTGGACGGCTGCCCGGTCTTTGCTGGCCGGGTCATTCGTGGTGTGCGCAATGGGCCAAGCCCGGCCTGGCTGCAGGACAGGTTGCGTGCAATTGGCTTGCGACCGATCTCGACGCTGGTCGATATCACCAACTTCTTCACCTATGACAGGAATCGTCCGCTGCACGTTTTTGATGCAGACAAGGTGGTCGGCGGCCTACGCGTGCATCGCGCGAGTGGCGGCGAGACCATCCAGGCGCTCGACGAGAAGAATTATGCATTCGAGCCGGGCATGATGGCGATTTCGGACGACAACGGACCCGAGAGCATCGCCGGGATCATGGGTGGCTCCGAAACAGGTGTAACCGATGGCACGGTGAACGTGTTTGTCGAGTCGGCCTATTGGGACCACGTGCAGATTGCTGTTTCGGGCCGTGCGCTGAAGATCAACTCGGACGCACGGTATAGGTTCGAACGCGGGGTCGACCCTGAATTCACGGTGCCCGGGTTGCATCTGGCAACGCAGATGATTCTAGAGATTTGCGGAGGCGAGGCCTCGGAGATCGTCATTGCCGGGGACGTGCCGAACCATAGCCGGGCCTACAAGCTGGATTCGGATCGCGTTCAGTCTCTGGTCGGCATGGAGATCGCCGAAAGCGAACAGCGTCAGACCTTGACGCGACTGGGATTCCGACTGGATGGGAACATGGCTTATGTGCCCAGCTGGCGGCCGGATGTTCAGGGTGAGGCCGATCTGGTCGAAGAGGTCGCCCGGATCGCATCCTTGACCAAGCTGCAGGGCAAACCGTTGCCGCGTCTAAGCCCCGGCGTTCCCAAGCCGGTGATGACATCCACGCAGCGTCGGGAACAGTCGGCGCGGCGCACCCTTGCCGCCCTTGGATACAATGAGTGCCTGACCTACTCCTTCATCGATCAGGCGTCGGCAGCGCTTTTCGGCGGTGGTGACAATGCCACGATGCTCGACAACCCGATCTCAAGCGAGATGAGCCATTTGCGCCCCGCCTTGCTGCCGGGTCTTCTGCAAGTGGCGGCGCGCAATCAGGCGCGGGGCTACATGGATCTGGCCTTGTTCGAGGTCGGTCCAGCATTCCATGGCGGCGAGCCGGGCGAGCAGCATCTATTGGCGAGCGGTCTGCTGGTGGGGCGGACCGGTCCAAAGGATGTCCGAGGGGCATCCCGTCCGATTGACGTGTTTGACGCCAAAGCGGATGCCGAAGCCGTGTTGGCGGCCATCGGTGCGCCGGCCAAGGTGCAGATCCTGCGAGGGGCGCAGTCCTGGTGGCATCCCGGTCGGCACGGCAAGATCTGTCTTGGTCCCAAGAAGGTGCTTGCTGTTTTCGGAGAGCTGCATCCGCGTGTTCTGGACGCCATGGACCTCAAGGGACCGGCGGTCGCCTTTACGGTGTGGCCGCTTGAGGTGCCACAGCCGCGCAGGTCGGGCGCGACGCGGGCGGCGCTGCATTTGCGGGATTTGCAGGCTGTCGAGCGTGACTTTGCCTTTGTGGTTGACGAAGGCGTCGAGGCGCTGGTGCTTGTGAATGCGGCGGCGGGGGTCGACAAGGCTCTGATCGAGGACGTGCGCATCTTTGACGAATTTGTTGGCGGCAGCCTGGGCGAAGGCAAGAAATCCTTGGCGATGACCGTGCGCTTGCAACCGTCCGAAAAGACGCTGACCGACAAGGACATCGATGCGGTTTCGGCCAAGATCGTTGAGAAGGTTACCAAGGCCACGGGCGGTGCGCTGCGCGGCTAGGTTTGATTTCCCGGTCGCCCAGCGTATCTGACACGACAGAACCGGGCAGGTGCGTCCGGTCTGCATTTGCGGGGGAGAGCGGAAATGACACTGAAAGTTTACCTGTCGGGTGAAATCCACACCGATTGGCGGGACCAGATCATTGCAGGGTCGCAGACCCTCGACGTGCGGTTTGACAGCCCCGTAACGGATCACGCCGCCAGCGATGATTGCGGGGTGACGATCCTGGGCGGCGAGCAGAACAAGTATTGGCACGACCACAAAGGTGCGATGGTCAACGCAATCCGCACCCGCAAAGGCATCTCGGATGCTGATGTCGTCGTCGTCCGGTTTGGCGAGAAGTACAAGCAGTGGAACGCGGCGTTTGACGCGGGATATGCGGCCGCCCTCGGCAAGTCACTGATCGTCCTGCATGGGCCAGACCATGCTCATGCGCTCAAGGAAGTGGACGCCGCGGCCCTTGCGGTCGCCGAAGAGCC
>JBCCVT010000120.1:0-8810 GCA_039195015.1 Pseudomonadota bacterium | reverse complement strand
GGCGACGATCGACACGCTCAGTCTGCGCGCGGACGGTTTGATCGACATGGAAGGCGACACGCCGAGGCTCGATGGTGAGCTGATCGCGTCGCTGCGCGGTCTGACACTGACTGACGAAACGGTGTCTGCGGCGGTTGGCGAAGATGCCACCCTGACCAGCACATTTGCGCTGCCCGGCGACGGCACGCTGCGGCTCGACACCGTACGACTGGAAGGTGCGGGCCTACAAGCGACGGCCAACGCACAGTTCGACGGGCTGGGCGCAGGGTTCGAGCTTGACGGCCGCGCTTCGGTCGAAGTGCCCGACCTGTCCCGCTTTGCCGCCATTGCGGGGCGTGACGCCTTGTCCGGCGCGCTAAGCGCCGATCTGACCGGATCCGGCGCTCCGCTTGGTGGCGCATTTGACCTGACCTTCAACGGTGCGACCACAGATGTGACACTGGGCATCCCGCAGGCCGATGCGATGCTGACGGGCCGGACCGACCTTGCCATCGAAGCGGCGCGCGGAGCCGAGGGTATCGAACTGCGCGCGCTGGATCTGAGCAACCCGCAGATCAGCGCCAAAGGTACCGGTGCTTTGCAAAGCAACGCTGCCGCACTGGACCTGACGGCTGCGGTCACCGATCTCGGCCTTTTGGTGCCGCAGATGCCAGGCCCGGCCGAGCTATCCGCGGATTTGGCGCACGACAACGCCGTGTGGTTGGGACAGATGCGGTTCGACGGGCCTGATGGCGCCTTTGCTGATCTCGCCGGTGAGGTAACGGACACGCTGGGCGCCGACGTGACGCTTTCGGCCGAGTTGCCGGGGCTTGAACGCTTTGTTCCGCAACTCGCCGGTGCTGCGACGCTGAACGGGATGGTCACACGTGACGCGGACAGCGGTGAGGTGCAGGGGCAATTGAGGCTTGCCGGTCCTCAAGACCTCTCAGCTGATATTGATGGTACGATCAACGCCGACAACGAGGCCGAGATTGACGTGGCAGCCGCTCTGTCGACGCTCGAGGCCTTTGTCCCGCAGCTCGAAGGCGCGGCCGAGCTTGGCGGTCAGATCCGTGCCGATCTGGATGCTCAATCAGCCGAAACCGATCTTCGCCTGACCGGCCCCGATGATATCCTGGCCGAGGTTAAGGGAAAGCTGGCAATGGACGGCCCCACCGATCTTGGGATCATCGCAGAAATGCCGATGCTCGAACGGTTTGTTCCGCAACTGCCCGGCCTCGCCCGGGTGACCGCGGAATTGACGCGAACTAACGCTACTGCAGACTGGATCGCCGATCTCAATATCGAAGCGCCGCAAGAGATTCGCGCCTCGGCCGATGCGTCGCTTGCCGTTGATGGGAAAACCGACGTGGATCTGACCGCGACGCTCGCACGGCTCGAGACCTTCGTTCCGCAATTGCCCGGCGCAGCCCTCCTGACGCTGCGCGCAGACCGCGCCGCAGGGATGCAGGACTGGACCACGGATCTTCGGATCGACGCGCCACAGGAGATTGCTGCGCAGCTCGCCGGCATTGCCGATCCGGCTGGCGCGTTCGACATGCGACTGCTGGCGGATGTGCCGCGGCTGCAGACCTTTCTGCCGCAGCTTGTTGGGCGCGCCCGCCTTACCGGAGACGTGACGCGCACATTGGCAGGCGACTGGACCGGCCAGAGCCGGCTGACGGCCCCGACCGGCATCACAGCGGATGTATCCGGTACCGCATCGGAGACCGGTCCGATCGACGCATCGTACAGCGCGACGGTTCCCGAGTTGCAGCGCCTGGTTCCGCAACTTCCGGGCCCGGCCAATCTACGGGGCGGAGTTGCGCGGGACGATAGCGGGCAGATCTGGTCCGGCACCCTGAGTTTGAACGGTCCCGAAGCCATCGTGGCCAAGGTGGACGGCGATTTCGACGTCGCCGGGGCCGCCGCGCTGTCCTATTCAGCCACAGTTCCGGGCCTCGAACGTCTGGTGCCCCAACTGCCGGGGACGGCCCGGCTGGACGGCCAGGTCGACCGGGCGACCCAGGACACTGACTGGATCGTCTCGACCCGTCTGGAAGCGCCGCAGAACATTGCGGCAGCGGTTGATGGCAGCGTCGATCCCGACGGCGCGGTGTCGATCAGCTATGACGCGACCATCGAACGGCTGCAGGCCTTTGTCCCGCAGCTTGTCGGTGCGCTCACGCTGACGGGAGCGGCGGATCGTGACCCGAACGGAACTAACTGGACCGGCGAAACGCGGCTTACGGGACCCGGCGGCATCGCTGCATCGCTCGACGGAACGCTCGACGAAGACGGCGATGCGGATCTGACATTTGACGCCACCGTGCCGGGCGTCGAGCGATTTGTCCCCGATTTTCCCGGCACCCTGACGACCCAGGGGACTGCTCAACGCAACGCAAGTGTTTGGACACTGGATGCCGAAACCCGGGCGCCCGGCAATACGCAGGCGCAGGTGAGTGGCACGTTCAACGAAACGGCCGGTACGGCCGACATGACGGCGCAGGGCAGTGTTCAACTGGGCACCGCAAACGCCTTCATCGCGCCGAATTCCATTCAGGGACAGGCGAATTTCGACGTCGCCCTGCAAGGCGCCCCGCAGCTTGACGCGGTCAGCGGACAGATCACCACCAGCAATGCGAGCATCGCATTGCCGCAGATCCAGAACGCGATCAACAATTTCGGCGGGACAGTCGCGCTTGACGGCGGGCGTGCGCAAATCGATTTTGGGGGCGGCTTGCGCACCGGCGGGCGGTTCACGGTCGTCGGCCCCGTTGATCTTGCTGTGCCTTTCAATGGCTCAATCGATGTTGCGATGCAGGATCTCGTTCTGACTGACAACATCAGCTACGAGACGTCTCTGGGCGGCGGCTTGCAACTTGCGGGTCCCTTGACCGGCGGAGCAGCGTTGAGCGGGCGCATCGACATCGCCGAGACCGAGTTCAACATCGCCACCGCGGGCGGCGCACCGGGATCGGCGCCGGTTCCCGAGATGCAGCATATAGGCGAGAGCTCAGCCGCGTTCCGGACCCGACAGAATGCCGGCCTCGTGGTCGAGGAGGATGAGGATGACGGCGGCGACGGCGGCGGCCCGGCGATCGGTCTCGACGTCCTGATTTCCGCGCCCAACCGGATATTCGTGCGGGGGCGCGGGCTGGAATCGGAGCTTGGTGGCCAAATCCGCATCCAGGGCAGTACCGCCAATATTCGGCCGTCCGGCGCCATCGAACTGATCCGCGGGCATCTGTCGATCTTTGCCCGGCGCATTGAGCTCACGCGCGGGATCGTGTCCCTACAGGGCTCGCTGGAACCGACGCTGGATTTCGCGGCGACCACGAACACGTCAGAAGGCGACGCAACCCTGACCATCGAAGGCTCGGTCGATGCGCCCAAGATTGAGGTCACCGCTGACCCCGAACGTCCCACGGAAGAGGCGCTTGCCATGTTGGTCTTTGGCGACCAGTTTTCAAAGCTGTCGCCCTTGAAAGTTGCTCAGCTTGCCGCGTCGCTTGCGCGACTGCAGGGCGCGGGCGGAGGCGCGAATACGGCCGCGCGCGAAGGGCTTGGCGTTGACAGCGTTGATCTCACCACGGATGAAGACGGCAATGCCGCTGTGGGCGTCGGCGCTTATGTCTCGGACAACATCTACACCGATGTGACCGTCAACGCCCGGGGAGACAGCGAGGTCAATATCAACCTGGACGTGACAGACAGCTTCACTGTCAAGGGCTCGGTCGACAATGAAAGCAACACCAGTCTCGGGATCTTCTTTGAACGGGACTACTGACGTTTTGGGCATATCGCAGCCGTCAGGCACCGCACGGCCGTGAAGATCTGCGCTGTGACTATGGTCTATCGCGACCACTGGGCATTGACCCAGTGGTATCGGCATTTCGCCGCGCAGTTAGGGGCCGAAAACCTCTATGTCGTTGCGCATGGGCAGGACTCCGATATCGCACGGATCTGTCCCGGAGCCAGCATCATCACCATCCCACGCAACGACCTAAGCGGGTTTGATGCACGCCGGTCCCGGCTTTTGAACGGGATCCAGTCGGGCTTAAGTCAGATATATGACTGGGTCATCCGAACCGATGCTGACGAACTGATCTGTCATGACCCGGACCGCCATGCCAGCCTGTACGCGGCGCTTGCGGACTGCGACGCGCCAGCGGTCTTTGCCCTTGGCCTGAACCTTATCGCATTCGATGACGATCCAGAACCCAGAGCGGACAGTCCCTGGTTCACCTGGAGAAACGCCGTTTTCTCAGGACATTACAGCAAAGCCTTTGCGGTTGGCGGGACGACCCCCTTGTGGCTGCACGGGTTCTGGGCGACGCGTCGTAAAATCGAAACCGTGCCGTTCCTGATGCCGCGTGGGCTCTACCTCGTGCATCTGAAATACGCGAACCGTCTGGCGCTGGCCGACGCGAACGCGCACCGATACGAGATCGCGCATACTGGGCTCAAGGGCGCGCCGGGCCGGTCCTGGCGCAATCCCGAAAGCCGGGCGCGGCAAGCGGTGGAGCGGGCGCAGGATCGACCGCTTCGGGATTGGGCCGAGGCGGAGACGGAGGCGTATGGCGAGATCAGCACTTCGCCAACTCGGGACATCGAGCGCGGGTTGCTGCGCGCGCGCTATGTGGATCCGCCGTATCGAACCTGGCTGCCAGATCGGTTGACCGGTCAGTAGGCCCCTGCGCTCCTAAGACTTGAACATCCTTCGCGATGCGCAATTTCCGGTTACGAGCGTGTTGCGGACTGCATCTCAAGGCGGCATCGCGCGGATCAGCGTCAGGATCAGTTGGACTGCGCCTCGGCCCCCAGAACCGCTGCAAGTTTCGGGCGCTGCGAGAGCTGTACGGTCTCGTGCACCCGTTCCGTCCCGTCTCTCCCGATGACACGGGCTTTGCGCATCAGAAAGATCTTTGCCCATCCACGCCAGCTTCCAACGGATGGGGCATCCGCGTCGCACAGGAACCGCCCGCGCCAGCCGTCGGGCAGCGGCAAGCCGCAGCTTTCGGCACATTCCAGCATCCAGACCAGCGAGATATTGGCCAGCGGGCGCGCAGGTTCGAAACCGTTCAACTGGCCACCGACATCCCCATGCGAGCCCCGGAACCAGACCTGTTCGATCCGTGCAGGCCAGCCTTCCGGGCGGGACCAGAGCACCGGCTTGTAAACGCGCCGCGTCTCATCCAGCGCCAGAGCGTGGAACCCGTTGCGGATGGACGGCCCCAGATGGTGGTTGTGGAAGGCATGCCGCGCCTCGAAAAACCGCCAAAGGATTGGCACGCGCAGCCCGAGCGCCTTGACCGTATCCCAAACGCCGACCATTTCGATCGGAACGCTTGAGTGGCAATGCGCCTGTGCAAAGGCCCGTGCATGCGGACCTTCCGGGGCGCATTCATAATGACGGTAAGCCGTCCGGATGTTTCGCACCGTTGCGTGTTCGGATAGCAACAACCCCACCATGTCGATCACGCCTGCGAGCGACCTGACAGCATAGGCGCCGCGCGAGTATCCTATCAGAAAAACGCGATCACCGGGGCGGTAGCGCGACGCGAGATAACCATAAGCGCGGCGGATCTGGCGGTTGATCCCCTTGCCCATCATCACTTCGTGCGTGTTCTGCCAGCTGTGCCACTGCACGCCCGCCTCATAGAAAAGCGACAGACCCGGCCCCATCTCCTTGAGCAGGCGGTAGGTCATGCCGGCATTGGTTTCGTGGCCCGGCTCCAATGTCGACATCGTGCCGTCGAGGATGATCACGTGGGTTTGAGGCCCGCGGCGGAGACTCTCGGGTGAATGCGCCGAAGCGGAAGGTCCGCCCAGCCATCCGAGGATCCGTTTACTCAGCCGCGATAGCATCGTCCTGCAAAAGCTCCCAAACCTTGAGCGGTGTGAATGGCATATCCACCTGCCGCACACCCCGGTCCCACAGTGCGTCCTGAACCGCATTTGATATTGCGGCAAGCGCGCCGACCGTTCCCGCCTCGCCACAGCCTTTCATACCCATCAGGTTTGCGGTCGACGGCACAGGTTCCGAGGTAAACCCGATCATGGGCACGTCGGCCGCGCGCGGCAAGGCGTAGTCCATGAACGTTGCTGTGAGGAGTTGCCCATTTTCATCATAAACAACATGCTCGGTCACCGCCTGACCGATGCCCTGAACAACGCCGCCATGCACTTGACCTTCGGCCAGCATCGGGTTGATCAGGTTTCCAAAATCATCAACGACCGTGTAACGATCGACTGTTGCCACACCGGTATCGGGGTCAATCACGACTTCGGCAACATGTGCCCCATTGGGGAAAGAGCGCCCCGGCAATGTCGCGGTCTGTTCATGGACAAGTAAATCCGTGCGCCCATCCGCGCGCGCCATTTCGGCCGCCTCAAGAATACTGGGTGTCAGGTTCGACCCGGGGGCGCGAAACGTCTCATCATCAAATGTAACGTTGGCAGGATCGACCCCCATCTTCTCGGCCAGATATGGCGAGAACTCTGCGATCATCTTGTCGACCGTGGCCAGCGTCGCGGTGGATTGCGTCGTCACCGAGCGTGATCCGCCCGTACCACCGCCTTGCCGGATCAGGTCACTGTCCCCCTGCACCACGTGGATATGGTCGGCCGGAATGCCGGTCTGATCCGCAAGAAACTGCGCGTAGACCGTTTCGTGCCCCTGACCGTTTGACTGTGTCCCTACATAGAGGTTCACGGTGCCATCCTCATTGAACTCAACCTTCGACGTTTCCGAAGGGTCGCCCAAAATACTTTCGATATAGTAACAAAGACCCAGACCACGCAGACGCCCCTGCGCCGCGTCCGAGGCCCGGCGCGCGGCAAAACCGGACCGATCAGCCTCTGCCGCTGCGCGCGCCAGCACCTTATCAAAATCGCCCACGTCATAGGTCTCGCCCGTGGCCGAGCGATAGGGAAAGGCATGCGGCTTGATGAAATTGCGTCGGCGAAGGTCCCACGGATCAACGCCCAGTTCGCGCGCGGCCCGGTCCATCATCCGTTCCAGCACATAGATGGCCTCGGGGCGCCCCGCCCCGCGATAGGCATCGACCTGGGCTGTGTTGGTGAAATACCCTTCGACCTGCAGCCAGGTTGTCTGTACGTCGTAGACGCCCATCAGGACGCGGCTAAAAAGTTGCGTCTGGATAGGCTGCGCAAATTGCGAGTTGTAGGCTCCGAGATTGCATTTGGTCCGCACCCGGTAGGCGGTGATCTTGTTGGTTTCGTCAAAGGCGAGCTCCGCCACCGACACCAGATCGCGCCCGGCATTGTCGCTAAGCATTGCCTCGGTCCGGTCCGACATCCAGCGCACTGGTTTTTGCAACACGCGGGCGGCGTGCGCGACCACGAAGTATTCCGGATAGGGCATGCCCTTCATGCCAAAGCCACCGCCGACATCCGGGTTCGTCACGCGGACATTCGCCTCATCAAGGCCGAGCGCTTCGATGAGCTCCGACTTCATGCCCCAGACACCCTGCCCGTTCACCGAGAGATGCAGCCGAGTGCCGTCGAACTCGGCGTAACACCCGCGCGGCTCCATCGAATTGACGATGATCCGGTTGTCACCGACTTCGAGGCTCACGATCTTTGCAGCTTTGGCAAAGGCCGCATCCGTGGCCGCTTCGTCGCCCATACCCCAGTCAAAGGCGAGGTTTCCCGGCGCTTCCTCATGAATAGTCGAACCGTCGCTTGTCAAATCCATCGCCACGGGCAAATCCTCGATCTCAAGTTCGATCAGATCAGCGGCATCGCGCGCCTGCGCCATACTTTCGGCAATGATCATGGCGATTGGCTCGCCGACAAAGCGCACCTTGCCGTTCGCCAGAACAGGACGCTCGGGGCCCGCGCCCGAGGAGCCGTCACGATTAGTCACAAGCGTCGCGCTCATGCCCAGCCGGATGCCCGCGTCGGTCAGGTCCGCCGCCGTAAGGATGAGATGCACGCCGTCACTTTCGAGCGCATCGGCCACGTCCAAGATGGTGATCGTTCCATGCGCCACGGTGCTGCGCAAAGCAAAGGCGTAAAGTGCGTCTTTCGGAGCGATGTCATCGACATAGCGACCGCCGCCGGTCAGAAACCGCACATCTTCGACTCGCTTGACTGGCTGGCTTTTTCCGAACTTGTCCATGGCGCCCTCGCTGGTTGTCTCAGCGCGACACTAGCCTCGCGCACCGCTTTGTCCAGAGACGGATCGGACGGTGATGACATCCGTCAGACCATAGCCGTTGAACCGCGTCGACATGGCCACCGAATACGCACCCATCCCATCAAAGAGAACGTAATCGCCCATCTCAGTGTCAGCAGGCGGAGCAAGCCCGTCCGGGTTCGCAGACAAGCTGCGGCGGAGTTATGGCAAACGCGCGGCGCGTTGCCGTCGAGATAGCATCAAAGATTGACTGCAGTTCCGGCGCGCGCGGCCCGCGGTGATTTCGGCCAGTGAGCGCACTGGGTTGTGGTAATGCAAGATCGCATCGGGCAGAACTGCGCGCACCCGCTCCATCTCGGCGGGGGATGCAACATCGAACGCCTTGATCCCGGCGGCTGTGATGTTGCCCAGAACCTCAACGCGATCATTGGCCTTGACCGCATAGGTGACCAACCCTTCAAACTTGGTCTGAAAGCGCGCCGCCGTCTGCTGCAAAAGCTCAGGGGCCAGACACAACACCGGATGATCAGGATTGAGGCGCGTCAGATGCGTCCGGGGATCAGGCCACAAGGCGGGGTCTTGCTTCATTTTCGATACCTTTGCGTTCCCTACAACTATCCCGAGCCGTCGCGTCATCATCACTTGTCAAACTGTGCGGATTGCC